>CAYNFI010000025.1:24832-25958 GCA_964396445.1 uncultured Candidatus Bathyarchaeia archaeon | reverse complement strand
TCGTATCTTCCTCGGTGAATATTTGTAGAGGAAGACTCATGGATGTATCCACCTTCATGCAGCCCCTCGTTCCGTATAAATGCATCCCTACGTTCAACGGGCTTGGGAAGGAGTTCGGTAAGAATCTGGAAACATCTATGGACGCGAAAGCCCCGGTTCTAAATTTTAAAAACATAGAAGCCGTATCCTCGGATTCCGCGTCATTGAACACAAAGTTTCCCGAGCGGCATTCAACCATCCTCACTTCAGAGTTAAAGTACCATCGGAAAAGGTCTATGAGGAAGACTCCTAAGTCTACTATAGCTCCGCCACTTTTCTCAGGGTCCCAGATCCATCCTTTACTTGAATTTGCCCTGTGCACCCACCATCCATGAGCCATGTAAGGCTTCCCGATGCTTCCAATCCTCTTCTTTACAGCGTTGAATCCTATGTGAAAGCGCTCCGAGAAGCCGACCATAACCCTTACCTCCCTGTTTTCCTCCGTCATATCCATTAAAATTTCAGCTTCTTTAACATCCAATGTTATGGGCTTCTCCACAAGTACATGGACTCCCTTTTCAAGAGCCGCTTTCGCCATTCTGAAATGTGTATCCGGCGGAGTAGCTATGCTTAAAATCTGGATGTCTTTTTCCAAAAGCTCTGTAAAAGTGGTTGTGTACTCAACCTTTAAATCCTCCGCCATCTTCCTAGCGCTTTCTTCGTTTACATCCGCGATCCATTCCAGTTTTACACGCGGGTTGGATTTATATGCTAGCGCATGCATTTTCCCAACCCATCCAGCTCCTACCACGGCTGCCTTAAGCGTTTTCATATATCAACCCTCAAGGAAAATTTCGGTAGAGAAGGTGATTCATTTTCCTTCGACGTTATTAACTGTGCTTGAATAAAAGGATAGCGTCGCGGCTTCCCCACACACCGTTTAACAGTGACCTCGTCCCTAGCACACGAACATCACGCATCTGACCGGAGCCATACAGGTTTGCAAACGTCCCTTGTCTCATGAGGGTTGACTTCATACCTGACTCGCTGCGGTTTGCAACCTTCCAACCTCTGCCCGCGCTTATGACACTTATACCGCACGTAACCTTTAGAGGGCTTTCGGGCGTAGACCTTATACTGCCAGTGG
>CAYNFI010000025.1:19408-24732 GCA_964396445.1 uncultured Candidatus Bathyarchaeia archaeon | reverse complement strand
GTTTGGGTTTGTGTGCATTATACCATGATGCGTCCGTCGAGTTTAAACCTGTGAATTGTTTGGATTTGGGTTTGGAATGAAACTTTTACTGATGAATGAAGACTTCATAGACCTTAGGCTACTTAATAGCGTCCTTCACTGAACTAAGGAGATTAACTTGGCGTTCAGCAACCATTCCGGGGATAAGGGCACTCAACTATTGTAAAACACTGATGACCTATAAGTGGAGGATGTGAGGGAAGTCGCTGAGCCTTTTCTGGCGGATGGTGTCTGAAAGCATCCTACTCTCGTTTATCCAGGTCTCAAGCCTGATGCTGAATCGGCTGGCTATTCTCTGCAAAGCCTGTTCCAAGGTGTTGAATTTAAGCGGGGGTTGTCTGAGGGCGTTCCTCACGTTTTCCCTCACCTGCCATACGCCTACGGGCATGATGTAGCCTGGATGGGCTTCCCGGAGTACGAGGACTGAGGCCTGCCTCCTCTCCGCCGTGAGGTGTTCAGCCACCGCCAGCCTCGCGGCGTAGTAGCATCCCCCCATGCTCGCGTACCGTGTTCTTCCCTCCAAGCCTTCGTAGTCCCCGTAGAAAACGATGTTGCGGGTGTTTGGGTTCCAGAGGGTGTTCGGGTACCAGGCTTCGATGGCTTCGTAGCTCCACGCAGCGGGGATCATAAGAACCTCGAAGCGGTTGTCGAGGTAGTTAGACTCATAGACTCTATACTCGTTGATGAATGGGTATGTCTTCACACTTTCCATAAGGGTTTTAGATACGATGCTGTCCACGGCTGTGATACTCCAGCGGGTGGGCACAAACCTTCTGTTCCCCTTTAAACCGAAGGCTCCCACGCTGAAAGCCCGCTGAATCCTTGAAACGTAAACCCCGTCTTCGTAGAGATTTGAAACCGCTTCAGCAGCCTTCAAGTCATCGTCCCCGTAGGCTCTCTCAATCTTCTGGTCCCAACGCGTGTTCCCAGCCTTCATAGCCTTCACAGTGGCTGAAGGACCGAAGGGTTGAACCTCATCGTTGAGACGCATGAAATGCCTAGGCTCCTTATCAAAGGTAAGCTCAAGCTCCACAGGGTTAGAGGCTAGGGCTAACTCCCGCGTAGCGTCAAGAAGCCTACCACCAGCCTCAACGTTTTTCACATGCACCCTCAGCTTACCCCTGACGAGCAGGGACCTGAAGCCAGCGATCTCGTCGATGGATTTGCCGAACCAGAGCTCAGGGAGGTCTAGGACGCTTGTGTCCCCGTGCATCGGCGGGGTTAAAGGACCTGCGAGGACGTAGGGATAACCTATACGCCCGATGAACACCCCTGGAGGGGAAGCCCCCTCGAGGTCAACCCCTCGAATCTGCGGGGCTACCTTGAAATAAGACGCAAGCCTCACAACGATAGGGCATCTAACCTTCCCACAGAGCATCCGCGCACCCTTACAGGCAACGCATAACCCGCCGTCGGGGGCGCTGAAGCTTGGATAAGCCGCTCGGAGCGAATCAACATGGTAGTTAAGGTCTGAGACAACCCCCGGGTCCTCGATAAGCCTAGTCAACTCAAGCCCAAACTCTGAATAGTCTAAAACCCTTGGCTTACGCGGCTGCGAGGAAACAAGCTTCCTAATCGGCATACGTAGTCATGAAGCCATTCCCAAAATTTATCTCTATCGATGCAGAACCCGACTGATATAGGGTTGAGGCTTTTCCTCCTCATCATGAGGCGATACTGTTAAACACGCGGCTTAACGCTGTTGAGCGAGGAGACGCCGGATACACTTCAGAGGACTTGTAATGGCTGTTGGGCAAGACGATGGGAATAAATCTGCGGTGGTCCATCCTTAAGTCAGACGCTAAGGAGCTGAAAGCCACGTGTTAACGGTGGTAGGCTGTCAACCCCACCGTATCCGTGGCGCCGATGAACCCGGGTCCACCTGCGGCGACGTAGCCATGGCTGCAGCCAGAGGGTTCCGGGCTGACCCAGAAGGCGTAAAGTAGCCCGTTCCTCAGATAGAAGCGGAACCTAACCCGCTTCCCCACTAGCGTGGAGAGGTCGCTGCCGTCCTCCCAGCGTACCGCTTGAAGCGTCTTATCGGAGTAAATGGGGATACACTGAGCATGCGTGAATGGAGCGATCACCTGCCCGTTTTCTCTGAGAACCTCAACGCGTAGCTCACCTTGGTCAGCGTCCACGTTGACGAAAAGATACTTCCCGCGAAAGCGCACCGGCCGCGTAGTGAGTATGCCCCCTGCTTCCCCTGCGTCCATGGAGGTAAACCCGTCACGCCGAAGCGTAGCCAGCCCCGTACTGCACACCCCGGAGTGAGGTGTGCCGGGGACACCCGCTCGCCCACTGACGTAGAAGTAGAGTTTATCTCCTACCACTAAACAGCAGCCGCCAGCGGATTGGACGTTACCCCAATTCCAGTCTCCGTAGCGTTCGGAGACAGGTATGAAAGCGCGCCTGTAAGGGCGGTCCCAGTGAAACCCGTCGCGGCTGAAGCCCACGAGCACCTCGTTCGGCTTCGGTCGATTACTTGGCTGCCCACGCCAGATGCTGAACAAGCCGAGGAGCACGCTCTCATAAGCCACTGCGTCTAGGTTGTATAGTTGCGGTTGAACATTCAAGTCAGCGCGGGAAGGGTCGAGGCGGTCTGCCCCAACCCATAGAGGAGGCTCATCAGCTTTCCACTGGGCGCCCGCGATCACATCTGGGTTCTCCCAGTAGCGCCGGATGCGCCCAAGCGTAGAGTCACCGGCTCGAAGGCTATATACCCACACTTTGCGGAACGGATTGTAAAAGACCGTCGTTCTATCCCCGCAAAGTCCACTGCGGGTGACAACATCACTCCAGTGAATGCCGTCCGCCGAGAAGTGGATGGAGAGTGCCCACCCGTTATTCTCAACGGCGATAAACATTTTAAAGCGTCGCCGCGGGTCTTTCTCCTCGAGGTCCAGCCACACCGTTGAGGAATCCCTTCCAGGACAAACGTGGACGATGTTGGTTCCCGTTCGCACATCGAGGATAGGCTTCTCCCATTGGATGCCGTCATGGGATGTGGCGTAGCACGTGAAGCCCCAGCTCATATACCACATCTTGAAAAGGCGGTCCCCGGGGTCATACCAGACACCGTCGCTGAAGACCATCGCCATGGGACTCAAGCGTTCCTCCTCTTGCTCCCACAGCCGGTCTGGTTTGAGAACTGGATTATCCGGATGATACTCCGCCGCGTGGAATGTCCGCCGTAATGTAGTCTCCTCGATGAGGTAATCATCTACGAAGAGTTGGCGTCCGACGTCGATCGGAATGACCTCTGGGGGAGAGACGAGATAGGGTGGCGTCACCGGCTTCAATGTGAGAGCTTGAACTCGTGGCGACCAGGGGAATGGCAGGCGGATGCCATTATCAAGCGTCTCACCCACCCGCGCCTCACAACCTTCTCCGCGCTGAGATGGCTTGCATTTCATAATAAACACCAGGTAATTTAGATCCCAACCCAATCCATGAATGTGTGGGTAAAAGTTCAAAAATCTTTCTGCGAGATAGCATCCTAGGTGGGGGCTAGGGACATCCCCTTCAGACGGAAGATGGTCTAGGCGATGAAATGTGAACCGCCGAAGTTGATGATTCCGCCTTGACTGGAATGCCCACAGTACGTGCCCTTATCCCTACAGAGCTTAATGTGACGGACATCCTCAACCACCATACGACCAGAGTGTATCCCAGACCTTAACCTCCCCGTGAACGGATTCTCAGCTCCGCATATATCTCCATCCATCCAAGGACGGTGAAGAAAGCCTACATGTTCAAAGGGGCTTCTTCGGAAACGCTCCACTCGCTTTGGCAAAGTTACACTCATCACGTTAATGTTGTCTCAACCTTCAATAGTTACCCTTCGAGGTCGCGTTTGAAGGGATGGATACTTGCCCACTACTCGGTCACCCGTTTAACTTTACAGGATAGGACCTTCCACGTGCCCCTTGAAGTCTCACTGCAGATTTAAACGCCTATCTGAATAACAATTTGGGAGTCTACCCTTAAGGTGTGGTGGTATGGTGAGAGGGCATTCAACGCGTAGAATCGCCACGGCAACCCTATTCGGTGTTTTTGTGTTCGTATCTAAAATCGTTATCCCAACCCCGATTGATAAGATGTTTGTCGCTCCTCAAGCCCTTTTCCTAGCTTTAAGCTCCCTGCTGATTAGACCTTTGGGTGCAACGTATGTAGCGACGGTCGCAGGTTTCTTATCAGCTGTATGGAGAGCGCCTTTCGCCCCCTTCACTATAGCCTTCGCCTCAACCTATGGGCTGCTAGTGGACGCCTTCTGCCACATCTTCAAGGTGAGGGGTTCAAAGGGTGGTATGAAGACCCGCAGGTTAGTAGGCGCCACAACGTTGAGCACCGCGATAGTTGGGCTGTTAAGCTACTATGTCACGGTCTTCGCGTTCACACTGTTACCGAGTAACCCCGTCTTAGAGCTTGCCATACTCGTCGTAGGCGTACTAAACGGGGTTATAGCCGGATACACGGCTTCCCTTGTGTGGACTAGAACTATAAAACGCATCGTGATGGAATAAACTGAAGTTAACGGTGTGGCGTTGTCTCGCTGTGCGTCTCCATAGCCGCTTAGTCTTTCGTAAGACCGTCTAAAGGTATAGGAAGAATACCGTTGCAGGATGGGGGTAAACCCGAATCCATACCTTTCAGCGGCGCTCGCTAAGCCACTCCTTATAGGTATGGGCATAGCCTATAGTTAGGGCTAGGTTTTGTAACGTTTTAAGTGAGGGCTTTAAAACTGGATTCGACGAGGTTAACGTAGGTTTCCCTGAACTTTCTACGGATTTTACTCCACTGCTCCCGGGCTTCTAGGATGCGTCCTTCGCTGAGGCTTTTACATATGAGGCTGAGGTCGCTGATGAAGATGCCGATGTTACCCTTTACACAGGCTTCCTGAGCCTTCCCAGCTAACGTAGAAGCCTTATCTAATTTCCTCACGGAGACCACCATGAAGCCGCAGACGTTGTAGTACCATGCAGCTTCGTAGTATCCCTCGCCTTGGAAGTAGTTGTCAGCGGCTTTTTCATAGGCTTCCACAGCCCTCTCATACCACTCTATACGCCTGTAGCAGTCGCCGGCGTCACGGTACAATCCACCAGCTAACATGGTTTTTCCCTCCTTCACCGCGATCTCAGCTGCTCTCCCATAGCATTTCCCAGCGTCCACATAGTTGTCTCGAGCTCTGAAGTAATCACCTACATGTTTAAGGTCCTGGGCTTGCCCCTTGAAGTCGACGAAATCCGCCTCAACGAGGGCGCTGTAGTACTTCTGAACGAGGC
>CAYNFI010000025.1:2138-19308 GCA_964396445.1 uncultured Candidatus Bathyarchaeia archaeon | reverse complement strand
GGTTTCTCCGCGAGCATTCTAAGGATGTAGATCCAGAGGTTCTCAACTGTAAGCTTCTTCACAAGTCGGTTGAAAGCCAAGGAATGTTCCCGTCCTAGGCTAGGTCAAACCCCCTAGAACCCGCGGAGGAGAATGGGCTACCTGAAACCTCTCCTCTCCTGCTTCGACCTTACTTTAACAACTCTGTGGTAGATAGCGCATGAAACACAGTAGTTTCGCACAACCTGCTGTGACCCTAGGTAAGCCCCCTTAGCCCGCAGCTCCTTGGCCAACTGGGGGTCAACGAAGGATAAACGCGTAGTCACCCTCTTCACCTTATCCCTTGGAACAAGGCTTCCACAGGCGCTGCATTGAACAAGCTCGCTCCGTCCCTTACCTCCCTTACTCCTGCCCCTCGACTTCCGCTTCTGAGGCATCGCACTCCACCGTATCTTATAGGCTCAATATATCTTACAGGTGTAAAAAGCTTGCGATTACATCCAGCCCTGGTCAGGAGGTGCTTAACCTAGGTTTTGGAGGTCACGCCTCATCGTTGTGATAGGCGTGTTTCCATCCTCCGTGACGAGAACCTCGTCCTCTACGTTGACGGAGCCGACGCCCATGATCCTCAAAGCTATCTCGATGGCTATAACCATCCCCGGCTCAACGGTCGCCGAGTTACCAGATGACAGAAAAGGGGGCTCGTGCACATCGATCCCAACACCGTGCCCGACAATGGATAGAAGCGGCGTGTAACCCTCTTTCTTAAGGATGTTCACCGCGACGCTGTGAAGGTCTGAGCACTTAACACCGGGCTTCACAGCTTTAGCCGTAGCCTTATTTGCCTTCACAACAGCCGCGTGCGCCCTCACCAATTCCCCGCTGGGCGTGCCGAAAACCGCCACTCTGGACATGTCGCAGAGATAATATCGGTAAACACCGCCTACATCCAGCCTGACCGCATCCCCCCTCTTCAACCGCGTCTCAGCGGTCGGCATGACAACGGTGGCGCCCTTGGCGCCGAAAGCCACATGAGCCCACTCGAAAACCGCGTCTTCCTCACTCAACGCCACCTTAATGATTTTCAGAAGTTCAAGCTCAGTCATGTCTTCCCACACTGAGTCGAACGCCTTCTGAACAGCCTTCTCCGTGGCTTCAGCCGCCTTCCTTAATCGTCTAACCTCTTCAGGTGACTTGACCATCCTTAACTGCCAGAGAACGGGTGTAGCGTCCCTGAACACGGCTTTAGGTAAAGCCTTCCTCAGTCCTTCGATGAGCCTCATGGAAAGGTATTCGGATTCAACCCCGATCACAGCGTTATCTAAGCCTCTCTCCTTTAAAGCCTCAGCGACGCATTCAACCGGGCTTACAGCGGTTCTCTCCACACGCTTCCCCTGGATTATGAAGGGAACTCCCCAGACGCGGACGTCCTTTATCCAGGGCTTCTGGGGGAATATATCCTCGTTCTCTGTGGAGGCAACGATGAAGGGCTCCTTATCCTTCTCGCTGGGAAAAGCGGCGAACATGGTTGCAGGTTGCCCGTCAACCTGATACCGCATGAAATCCGCCGACCCGGAACCTATGTGATGCCAGTACCCGGTTATGTACCCAATGTTCTGCCTAGTCGAAGCTAGGATTACGTTGATACCCGCGTTGTGCATTGATTTAGAAGCCCTTTCCACGTTAAACGTCAAGCCGCATCAGCCTCCATCGATGATTCAGCTTTCACATCGTAACTAATACTAAAAAGATAAGACTTATCATAGAATGGTTTAGGGCACTCTCACTCAAGCACAACTATGCAGTAAACGTGTAAACTGGGTACTTTAACACGCAGCCGTCGATCGGTCCATTCGGCTTTAATGGGGTGACATCCCGCATCGTTTCCCCCGGTGACCAAGGAAACCTCTGCGAACGGTTTCATCCTCTCCACGTCGAAGTCTAATGTCACGTTAAAGCTTGGAATATTATCACCTGGAGCTAAGTAGGAAGGTGTACCCACGTAATGGTTGATTAGGTGTGTGACATATCTATTGCCTTGGCGGTTGAGGACGACCTCCACACCTGGAGGAGCATCGGTCTGTATCAAGTCCTCAGGAGCCAGAAGCCGCACGATGTTCGCCGCGAGCTTTTTCCACCAAGTCTTCACGACTCCGCCGTATTCAGTTGCCTTCTCCGCGATGTCCCGTCCTATTGGGAAGGCTATGTAAACGCATCTTCCCTTCCCGTACCTGTTGAGGCCTACGAGGACGCTTTCGGTTACTTCACCCGGCGGGTTTGCGGGACCGCCCCAGAGAATTCTCACCTCAGCCGTCTGCTCCGCCATCGGATTGACGAGTGAAGCAAGCTTCTCAGCTCCTCTCTCCCTCGTCTCTACGGCTAGGCTGTTAAAGACCATGGGCTGTGCTGGAATACCGTCGGAGATACGTTTATCCAAGACAGCGTAGGCACCTGAATACCTTGAAAACCCGGCGAAGTCCAATCCCATAACATCCGATAAGGTGAAATTAGGAAGTTGCTTCCCATGTGCGTCGTAGAGGGAAGTGCGGTAGGTTAGGATGACGTTTCCCCCGTCCTTAACATAATCTCTTACAAGCTCAATCTGCCTAGGGTTAGGAAGATACTGGTCCGGGATCACCACGAGCCTATACCTGCTAAGTCCCTCTGAACCGTCTGTGAACTTGAACTGGTAATGCTCCTCCGTAAGAACCTCGTTGAAGCCTATGAGCGCGCTGAGTCCACCCATAACGGATGGGTCTGTAGGAGCCCAAGGCGCTTTTTCACCGTAAAGGATGGCTACCTCCGCTGGGCTTTCCACATCCCTCAGGTACTTCTCCCTAGCCTCGATGTAACCGTAAAGCTCTTCCAAAGCCTTCAGCTGTCCTTCCTCCCAAGAGCCGTCGGGGTAAGGGTTAAGTCCTATATTCGGTGAAGCCGCATGCGCAACGGCTATGGAGGATTCGAGGATGAGTAGGTTTAGGGGTTTGGTATCCCATGAACTCCACCCTGAAAGCGAGCCTGCGGTGTGCATCTGATAAGGTTTACCCCTAGACCTCAGATACCTGCATGTGAAGCCCTGGCGGAGGTAGTCCGGTGGATGCGCTTCAGCTGAGAGGAAGTCTACGAGTTCAGAGACCTCGGGGCTGTACCCTACACCGCACCAGTTAAAGGATAAGAGAGCCTCAGGTCTTCTACCTTTCAACAGTTTTCTCACATCTCTTAGGAAGGAAGCATTCGCTTCCTTATGGAACTCCTGCACCTCATCTATGAGACTGTCCCTAAAGCTCTCAGGCAGGTCTATACCGTATTTTTTCCTAAACTCTACTCTACAGTTATGGCAGTAGCATGTGGGCATTGGAAACCTATGGGATACATCAGCGTACGCTGGAGGAAACCTAATCCAGAAGAAACCGAAGATGTCCAGCCAGAGCCCATCAACATCGTAACCCACGACCTCCTGGATCTGCTCAAGCATGTATCTCCTGTAACCTGAGTTGAAGCACATCCATGTGAAGAGATCCCGGGTTTTAACCTGTCTCCCATCTAGATCCCTGCAGGTCCAGTCGGGATGCTGCGCAGCCGCGTAGTTATCGTATCCCACGCTGTAGTAGGCAACTACCTGTATGCCTTTGGCATGAGCCTTCTCAACCATCTCACCTAAGACATCTATGGGATACCGTGGACCAACGTGGGCGTTGTAGTAGCAGAAGCCGTGGTGGTCTTTTGCGTAAAGCTCGAAGGAGGATATACGCGCCCCCTTCATCCTTTCAACCATCTTCACCGCGTTGAAGCTTCCCCCTCGGTTCGGAACCCAGCTGGGAGAAACGTAGAGGACGTGAACCTTCCGGAAGGCGTCTTTAAACCAGCTCAACGATTCACCTCAAACAATCAACTATACATGCCGAAACATCAGTCTGTTTCCATAAAAGCGTTTCATCTTTTCCCCGCATCCCCAGCCTTGATGAGTGGCTATGCCATAACAGGACCTACGCCATCGAGGGCTAGGTCGTTAAAGTGATATTAATCTAGTCCATCTGCTTGTTAAAGCTCAGCCTTAAACTTACGTAACCCTCTCGCTCTAAGCCTTGCGATAACGATGTCAGGCTTATTACTGCCTATGGCATCAACTCCTAAATCCACCATAAGGTCTACATCCTCCGCTTCATCGATGTTCCAAACAGACACTTTCAAGCCGCCTCTATGAACATCCTCCACCAACGCCCTGTCTATAGCCTCGTAGTTAATGTGCAACCCATCCGCCCTAGCTCCCTTCACAACGGCTACTGGGTCAATGGGTCTGCCTACTATGAGGACGCCTGTCTGTAAGCTTGGATTCAACTCCTTCACTCTCTTAACCCTGGTGTGATCGAAGGACGTGAAAACAACCTGTCTCTCCACCCTGTTCCCCTCCACTAATCTCACAGCGGGCTCCTCGGTTCCTACGCCTTTCAGCTCAATCTGCAAAACCGCCTTATCCTTCAAATAGTCGATGGCTTCCTGTAAAGTCGGGATCCTCTCACCCATCCCGGCGTCGAGCTTCCTAAGCTCATCTAGGGTAAGACTGCCAACGTCACCCCGCCCGTTCGTTGTCCTATCCACCTTCACATCGTGGATGACGACTAGGTACCCGTCACGGCTCAGGTGAACGTCGAACTCCACGTTGTCAACACCGATCTCTAAAGCTTTCCTGAAAGACCGCAGGGTATTCTCAGGTTCATAACCAGCCGCGCCTCTATGACCTGTAACCTCAACCATAAGCTAAAGGAAAACATGTGGAGGTTATATCTCTTTACCCACCCCTGCCTAAGCCCTCCGTTAAAACGGACATAAGGCTGCGGGACAATGGGCTACTTACATGAAGGCGCATGTAAATGTATAGGGTTTAAGTCCTATGTAGCTCATGCTTAGACGAAATAGAGATAAGGTTTTCCATAGATTATTAATAGGATAGTCTTCTTATGAGTAAAGGGCCAAGCTGTCTTACAGTTGTAGGGCACTGCACAATCGACCACATATACGTGAAAGACGCGCCTTACAGACCTACCCTCGGCGGTCCACCAACCTACGTTTCCCTGTCGGCTAAAAGGCTTGGCTTGGAGCCCACGGTTATCAGCAAGGTTGGAGCAGATTTTCCAGATGAATACGTGGTCTGGCTTTCAAAAATGGGCGTCGACTTAGCTGGGCTTCGGAAAGTTAAGGAAGCTAAAACTACAAGTTTCATCCTCAAGTACACGGATGGGGAAAGGGTGCTTCGGCTGAAAAATCGCTGCGCACCCATACTGCCGCAGGATATCCCCAAAGGGCTCCACGCCGATATCATCCATCTGGGACCCGTCGCCGGGGAGGTTCCTCATGAAACAGTAGCTGCACTCTCAGAGGTTTCTAGGCGACTCTCCATGGATCCTCAAGGCTACCTTAGGAGCTTTGGGAAGGATGGGTCTGTGACAGCGGTTAGGGGTTTAGACTTAGGGCTTCTAAGGTTTGTGGAGGTATTCAAGGCATCTGAGAGGGAAATAACCTTGACGACTGGGGTTGAAGACGTTTGGAAAGCCTGCGAATCCATAATTGACTATGGTCCGGAGGTTGTAATCGCGACACGTGGAGCGAATGAGATCTTCGTCCTAGGTATAGGTAGGAGATACGTAGTTCCCGTATATAAGCCAAAGAAGGTTACAGACCCAACGGGGGCTGGGGACGCCTTTATCGGAGGCTTCCTATCCGAATACCTTCGCAGCCATGACTTGGCTTGGTGCGCCGCGGTTGGAGCCGCCTCATCTTCCTTCGTTGTTGAGGGTTACGGTCCAACCTCTTTCGGGAGTAGGGAAGAGGTTAATCTACGGGCTGAGTCCCTATATAGCATGGTTAGAACCCTTCAGTAGCCGTTTTTATGGGAACGCTCCGCGTTTTTTCAGCATAGGCGAATTATCAAGTTCTTACCATAAACGTGCTGTTTTCAACCACATGCTTTAAAGAAAGTCTTTCCCCCTTTTTCCACCATTTATCACTTTTATGACATGTGCGTCATCGGATTACCTCAAAATATTATCCTTTACACAATCCTTGATGTGGAAATTAATAACGCCATTATGAAAAGTCTTAAATAGATTTTAATGCGAACTCTTAGATAAAGGAAAAAGGGGATAGGTTTGGTTCGAATTCTACCAGGTGTGGAAATACAAGTAGTGAAGGAGATCGTGCCGCAGCAGCTTCATCCATCTGGGATCGTAGGGTTAGTCGGAACCGCTGAGAAAGGTCCGGCTTTGATGGCGACGCCTGTAACAAGCTATAGGGAGTACCAGGAGAAGTTCGGCGCTGATACGAACTACAGTTTAACGAAAGAGGCTAGGCAGTGTTTCCTAAACGGGGTTTTCGAGGTTTTCGCCACCCGCATCGAAGCTGTCGGATCGACAAGCGCGTCTTGTGTTTTAAACGACGCAGACGGTGCAGAGGCTGTTAAACTGTTAGCCAGAATCCCTGGGGAGGCGGGGAACAATCTTCGATACCATGTGGCCGCGGGGTTCACAGAGGGCACCGTAGCCGTTCAGATAACTAACGGCGTGAAGTTCGAGGTCTTCGACAACCTCACCATGGATAAGGCGAGCGACATGTACCTAGTTAACCGTTTGAACACGCTTTCGAAGATGGTCTCCGCGGAGGATCTGACGAAGAAGGGTAAGAAGGAAGGCGTTAAGAACCCTACTCCAACCGAGGGAACCCTAGCAGGGGGTTTAACCGCTAAACCCGAGTTGAAGGACTACGAGGCGGCTTTACAGGCTCTGGAGATGGAGGACGACGTCGACCTCGTCATGGCCTGCGATTCATGGGACCCCAAGGTACACGCGTTAGTGGACGCCCACTGTATGAACATGAGTAAGGATGCTAAGAACAGGATAGGTATCGGAACGGTGGCTCCGGGAGAGAAGATCGCGGATATAGTTAAGAGAACGGAGGTTCTTGCCAGCGACAGGTTCGTGGTCGTGGCGCCCTACGGCGTCGCCGGCTCAGTAGCCGGGTTAATCGCCAGACTGAACTACTACGAGTCGCCAACGTTTAAGACCTTAACGGGTTTAGCTGAGCTTGAGAAGAGGTATACGCCCTCGGAGTTGATGGAGTTACTGAAGGCAGGTATACTGGCGCTTGAGGCCCGCCGTGGAAGGGGCATCATCATAGAGAAGGGGATCTCAACGAGTAAGGAGCAGATCAGCGTGACAAGGGTTGCGGATCACGCTGTGCGCGGGGTAAAGAACGTGGCTGAAAACTTCATAGGTACACTGAACACACCGGGGGGACGTGTGGCGCTTAGGCAGAAGCTCACGGAGTTCCTCATGACGATGGAAAGGGAGGAGGCTATAGTTCCAAGCGTTGACTTAAAGCAGCCGCCCTTCCTCGTAGACGTGTACTCATCCGAGCTGGACTTCGCCCAGGGAATCGTGAGAGTCGACATCGCCGTTAGACCCGTGCGGGCTATGGACTACATATACGCGACTATAACGGTGCAAGCATGATAGGAGGTGAATGAAAGATGGCAGTGATGATCTCGGCAAACGTGAGCAACGTTAAATGCGACGGAGAGTTGATAAGGGGCCTTCAATCAATCGAGTATAAGATTGTGCGAAACCGTCAGAACATCCACAACATCGGCATCGATGAGCGGATAGGCGTAGACTACGGACCCATGTTTGTAACCGGGTCCCTCAGGGTGAGGTCTACGTACCCCAAGTTCGACACCATGCTCCTCTCCGGTGTTGCAAGCGTTAAACACTTCCAGCTCGTCGTAGAGTTCAAGAAGTTGGACCAATCGATCAAGACCCTAGCCTTCGACGAATGTTTCCTAGAGGGGAAGACGCTCGCTCTAGACGCCAACGGCGTGGCCGTAAGCGACTACCTGTTCACGTCGACGAGGGTTAGGGAGGAGTAGCTGTAGGCGATGCCGCGGCTTACTAAGGAGGCAATCCTCGAAGGCGCGCGGATAAGGAACACGTTAACAGTGAAGGAATACGGCGCCGACGTGGTTATACGCCCCCTGACAGACGGGGAGCTATCGAAGATCTTCTCAGTCATAGGCACCGTGCCCCTGAAGGAAGATGGGACACCAGACCTTAGCAAGGTGGATGTATCCAAGAACTTTGAAGCCTTACGGATGGCTGCTTCCATAGGCCTTGAAGACCCGAAGCTGACCGTGGAAGAGGTTGCGGGTATGAAGTTCGGTGTCCCTGAATACATAGGCATGAAAGTGCTTGAGTTAAGCGGGGTCACGGGCGCTGAGGGGGTTAAAAAAAAAGGCTAGAAGTCGAGGAGTTCGTTAAGAGCCCAGAGGGGCTCGAGTTGGCATCCCTATGCCTCGACTGCGGTTATAAACTCGCTGAACACCCACGCGACCTGACAAGGGATCAGATCCTCTTCCTCACCGCGGCTTTAGCTAACAGACTGCAGCAGTTAGAGGCATCGAGGTTGGCTGCGGAGGGTACGACGAGGATCGTTGTAACAGAGGAGGAGTAGAAGCGTTAGGGCATCTATGCGGCGAATGAGAAATGGTCAGATTCATGGAGAAAACCCTAGCAGTTGCTAAGCAGAGTGAAGAAATCCTAAACAAACTTGTAAAGCTAAGCCTAGACGTTTCAGCACGCATCGCGTCCATCGCCTCCCTCTTCCCCTCAGTCCTAGCTGCATTGGTAAGAGTTGTTCAAGATACCTTAAGCTATGGGGGACGCCTCCATGAGGCTTCCTTAACCCGGATCAGCCTCCCAGCTCCAAGCCTGTGGCAGAGAGCGGCTGCACCTACCGTAGAGGAGTTCCTCTCACCAGAGGTTCAGGGAATCAACGCTTCCTTCCTCCTTAACGTGACGGCGGCTCGGATAGCCGCGGCTGAGGTTGCTAAAAGAGTCGCGTCACGAGCTCCACACCCTGCTACCCCTGAAATTCCCTCAGCAGAAGCATTTGCAGACGCTTTTACTGGGTTACAGCGGACATCAGAAGCCGCGTTGACCCCAGCTGTTCAGGGAATTACCTCAGCTTTCCAACAGTATACGCAACGGACAGTAATCCCTGAGGTAGTGACGCATCAGACCTTAGCCGCCGCAGCTCTACCCTCGATGCCCGTCGCTCAGCTTGAGAGGGAGGTCACCGAGGTGGGAAGGCTCGCAGAGGAGCTGAGGGAAACAGCTTTAAGCTTTCAAGTCTTTGGCTTTCCAACAACAGCTCCGCCTACAACACCTCAGGTTAGCCTCCCACAGGCGATGAAAGCTGAGGTTCCACCCGAGTGGCTGTCTCTACCAGTTTTAAGCGCTTTATCGCGTGGGGAGGGTCTTCCAAGCGCAGCTTTGGAGAGGGCTTTACCACCATACGCAATACCTTCCCTTCAGCTGCAGACCCGTGTTTCTGAGTCGATTGGAGCCGCTGCTGCGTTACCGAGGTTGACTTTAGAGCCTTGGGCTCCATTTTTCAGGAGAATCCTCGCTTTCCTCTCTGTTTCACCAATTTCAGCATTGACTCCCTTTAAACCCTTCCCAGCAGCTGTAGGAATAGGTCTGCCTGTAAGCCCACCTGTTCACACATGGATTGGATGGGAGGGACTCCCATCTGACTTTTTCGATAGGCTTCTGTCCAAAACACCGTTTGCTCAGTTTCAACCTGAGGCTTGGAGGCTTCCTACTTTAGGCTACTCTAAGCCCCTCGTAGACTACCTTAGACAAATGACGACTTTAGGTTATCCAAGCCAAGTGGACCGTGTTGCAGCGGAGTTTCTAACCCCTCTAACCATGTGGTCCCAGGGAGTTCCTTGGTTTACAGGCGCCCCCTCCCTTAAACCTACACCTTCACCTATTCTCTCAGCTATGCCCGCCTTACCCTCAATTCTTCAAAGATTAATCGCGGAAGCCTATACGCCACCCCTGCCCACACCTTTATTCAGGGAATGGCTCAGCCCCATCTCAGCGTTCCCAAGAGCAGGTTTGGAGGCAACCCACGCGTTAGCTACTCATGTAGCATCCTTATTGGCTAGTTTAGGGTATCTCGGCGTAGCGGCGGGTCTATGGCGTATCGGGGCTGTGTCCTTCGCACCTCCTTCAGCTGTCACTCCCTCCATTACGGAGCCCAGTCAAGTATATCCTGAGGTAAGTGTAGCCTTGGAAGCTGTCACAGGGTTAACGAAGGCAGCTGTTGGGAAAGTGCCTTCACCAGGTGAAGTACCGGGTTTAGAAAAGTTCATAGTTGAAACCACTCTCGCCCTGCTCGGGAGAAGGCTGGGGGAGAAGGAACCCTGGGCGTTGCTATCTCTCCCCCTATTCAATGCTTTATCGCGTGGGGAGGGGCTTCCAAGCATAGCTTTTGTAAGGGCTTTACCTAGAATCGCACAGGCTCCTCTGGAAATAGAGACTGGTGGCGCGGTATGGCAGCGCGTTAGCTCCCTGCTCATCGGGGTCACTGGTTTAGCGTTACGCTACGCGCCTCCACGGGATATGCAGGTGATGCGATCATCCTATGGTGGAGCCTTGGCTGGTTTAGGTGTGTTCCCCGCCATGAGGGAGACTATGGTGGGTAGAGTCTCCCCTGTGGGTTATGAGGCTTTAAGAGCCGTTGAACCCTTTATGCCACGTGCCATGCCGAGTAAGTTAGCGTTACCAGCTGCGCAGAGGCTTCCTGAGCCTACGGTTCAGAACACCTTTAATCTAACTGTATCAGCTGAGTCGGAGGAGGACTTGAGGGACTTGGAAAGGAAGATCGCGAGAATCCTCACTGAGCAGATACGTAGGTACTATGGGTTGGGTTGATGTCTATGGCGGCTGCGTTGATGCAGATGAAGCTGGACGACCTTGATTTGATTAAACGCGTCGAGAAGGACGGCGTTTTAACAGAGATTCGAAGTATTCATAATCTCTCCGTTTCCGGTAGAAGAAGCATCGTAGAGTTGAGGATACCAGGGGCTGACAGTAACGTTTTCCAAGACTTCGGTAGGGAACCTCTCACGATCACCTTTGACGGGGAACTCGTAGGCGTGGGTATAAAGGAGACTTTGGATGAGCTTAGGGCGAAGTTTGAGGAAAGGCAACCTATCAAGTTCGTGTCGGATATAGCCCCTATAGGTGATGTCGAGTATGTTGTGATAGAGGATTTCAGGGTTCACTTCGTCGGCGGCGGGGCTTCGGTCAACTGGTACTCAATGGTGTTGAGAGAATACAAAGCTGGAGGAACTGCTGGCGCGAGTTCGAAAGAAGCACCTAGCCAAGATGAAAGCGCTAGAAAGGCTGTTCAGGATAGGGCTAAGGAGATAATACATGAATCTACGCGTAGCTAGACGAGGTTTCATTAATGGAGGGTGGTTGAGGATATGGTAGGGTCAGATTACATGAGACCCAATTACGTCTTTAAAGCGGGTTCTGAAACGTTCACTCCAGACACCGCGGATGGATTGATAAGCATTGATGTGAAACTCAGCATGGGTTTGCCCATCGACGGTGTGGAAGTTGTTTTGGTGGGGGCAAAGGAGCTTTCCTTTTCATCAACGGACCCCGTGGAAGTTCAACTTGGCTACGATGATAACCTGTTCCAGATATTCAGTGGCTTCGTCGCAGACCTTAAACGTGAAACGTCAGATGTGAGATTAACGGCTTTAAGCTGGTCAGCAACCCTCCTCCACCTAAGGATTAACAGGGTTTACCTCAACCAAGAAGCTGGGCAGATCGTTAGAGACCTAGCCGGTCAGGCGGGGTTTGATATGAAAGAATGCGAGGGAGGAATCGTATTTCCCATGTACGCCATAGATGATGGCAAGAACGTGTATGAGCATATCTTAAAACTTGCTGAACGCTGTAACTTTGATGTCTATGTGGCTGAAGATAGAAAACTTGTATTTAAAGAGTACAAGGTCGACAAGGTTCATAGCCTCGAATATGGCGAGAACATAATACGAGTTGAGGGTGTGGAAACACCTACGTATGGAAAGGTAACCGTATACGGGGAGGGCGGTAGCTTCAAGGGAGCCGAAACGTTCCACTGGCTGACGAAGGATGAGGTGAAAGGTGAAGCGGGTGATTTAAGCCCTGAAACCGTGCCGTTTATCATACGGGACCCGGCTATTAGAAACCGGGAAGATGCTCAGAACGTTGCCGACGCAGAGACGAAAGGGCTAGGAGAAGACTCCTACGCTCTCTTCGTTGAAGTCGTAGGCGACCCCGAGGTCAAACTAGGCGAAACAGTGGAGACCTCGGGCTTCGATGACTCTTGGCTGAATGACAAGTGGAAAATCAGGGGTGTAAGGCATTATTTAAGTAAGACTAAGGGTTTCACTACCACGATCAAGTGTAATTGGGTGTGATAGTTGTGGCAATCATGGTTTATTAGGAGGAGTTAATGTGTCTGAGAGGACCGCGATTCTTGGTCAGGACTTAAGGTTGAAGTTCGATGAATCCGGCGCAGATTTAGCAGTTACACCTGAAGGGGACTTAGCGACGGTCTCCGGGGAACTCAACCTCGCCCAAGCCATCATCGTTAGGTTAACCACAGGTCAGGGTGAGCTTGTTGACATAGGTCATACAGGTTATGGTTCACGTTTACATGAACTCGTAGGTGAACCTAATAATGAAAGGACGAGGGGGAGGGTAAAGAACGTGATTCTCAGCTGTTTAGCCCAGGAGCCTAGGATTAAGGAGGTTTTAAGCGTAAACGTGAAGACCAGCTTCCTTGAACCCCACCGTTTCGACGTGGAGATCACCGTTCTACCAGCGGAAAGCCGTACAACGCTAAGCTTAGTCTACCCCTTCTACTTGGAGGTGGGTTGAATGCCGCTAGTTAAGAAAACCTATAGGGAGATCGCAAACGATGTCCTCACGCAGGTCGCGGGGGGAGAAGTCACTGAGGAACATGTCTACGCGAGAGGTAAGCCTCTCTATAGGCTTGCGAACACCCCGGTTACAAGGATTCAAAGCGTCGAAGGCGTATCTGGAGGCGTTAGAAAAACCTTCGTTAAAGATGTTGATTACAGGCTTAGCGGCGAATCGGTTGAATGGCTTGGAGGACGTGGGCGCCCTGATGAGGGAACACGTTTCACTGTGAAGTACCTGTTTACCAAACCGTCTGGGATCTCGGACCTGAACCCTGGAAGCGTTGTTAGGACGGTCGTCGAGGCTATAAGTCGGGAGGTTGAGTACCTTTATGCCCAGCTGCACCAGGCATACTTATCGGGTTTCCTAGACACCGCTGAAGGCGAAGCCTTAGACCTAGTCGTTTCGCTTCTAGGCATAAGGCGTAAACCCCCACAGCCTTCATCGGGCTTCGTCACATTCGGGCGGAGCACTGAGCCTGAGAAGGTAGCGATAACCGGTGAAGTCCACTTCTACGACGGGTCAGCTGAATACGATCTAAAACGGGTGCTTGTGAAGGAAATCGTTAAAGTTGAGGGAACGGTTGGTGGATCCCCATTAACCTTTGAGAAGGACGTTGACTACAGCCTAGCCGGTAGGAGGATTAGGTGGGTGCTAGGCGGACGTAGACCAGATGAGCGGACGGTCTTCAGGGTTGACTACGCGGCTTATCAGGAAATCATGGTACCGAAGGGCACCAAGGTTTCCACGGTTTCGCTGAGACCGGAGGAAACGCGGGTTTTCACAACCGCCGCTGAGGCTTCGCTGAGGCTTACAAGTGAAGGTAAGTGGGAGGCTGAGGCACCCGTAATCTGCGCTGTCCCAGGGCGGTCTGGCAACGTCATCGCAGGAACAGTAACACTCATACCTCAACCGGTCATGGGCATTGAATACGTTATCAACAAGGGAGATGTAACCAACGGGGTTGAGGCTGAGGAAGACGGGGAGTTAAGGGAGCGGTCGAAGCACGCCCTCGAATTCGCGGCTAAGGCTACACGTCCATCCCTTGAATCCGCAATAAAAGCAGTTGAAGGAGTAAGCTCACTGCTCATAGAGGATATGCCTGAAGGCGTATCGGGAATCGTTAAGGTGATCGTGGACGGCGGCGACGCTGATAGAATCCAGCGGGTTATCGATGAAACACGGGCTGCGGGTATCAAGGTTGAATTCTCCAGACCTAGAAGCGTCTACGTGGACGTTTCCTTAACTCTGATACTCTATGAGGAAACTTCTTCCACCGAGGTTGCTAAGGAGGTTGAAGGCCTCATCAGAGGCTACATCTCCTCCCTTGGCATAGGGGAAGATGTGCTTTACTCAAGGGTTGTTGAGGCAGCTATGAGCGTTAAAGGTGTCTGGGACGTCGCTGATGTAAGGTTCACCGCCTATAAAGAAAGAGCCGAGGTTGTTGAGAGGGAGAAGGCGAACATCGAGATCAGTAGTGAAGAAAGAGCTAACCCGAGGACTATAAACATCCTCTTCAAGGCAAGGGAGTGAATGTGAGCCGGGTTCAAAGGATCAGCGACAGGCTTCCAAGGTTCTACAAGTACTGGGATAGGGAATCCCTGATCTACAGGCTTATCTCCGCTGTAGGTCTAGTACTGGATCGAGTGGAGGAAGAAATCACGAGTATAATGAAGGCTCACTGGGTCGACACAGCTATTGGGGAGGAGTTAGACGAACAAGGGGCTCTCTTAAGGTCCAGCCGCATACCAGGAGAGGACGATACCCGTTTCAGGGCGCGTTTAAAGCGGGCTGTAAGCGAGTATGAGGGTGGGGGAACGGTTCCCGCTATATTAGCGGCTGTGCAAGCCTTGATCGGCGTAGTAGGCGAGGGAGATGTGAAGATCGTTGAAAACCCTTCAGCCTCTGCATCGGCTGAGTTCCGGGTGATGGCAGGGGACACGTGGGCTCTAGGAAGTAACAGCATCGTAGACGCGGTGCCTCGTTTATCTATCACAGTTGAAGAAGGCGGGGAGGTAAGCAACCCGCAGATCGCGAACCTCGACACAGGGGAATCCATAGAGTTTAGGGGAAAACTAGGAGGCGGCGCGCAACTCGTCATAGATGAGGGTAGAGCGTCTATAGATGGAGAGGATGCCACGTTAAACCTCTCCTCAAAGGTTTCGCCGCATCTTCTCCGGAAGGGGTCGACGTGGAGGTATAGTGAAGCCCTTCAGATGCTGGTCGGTGTGTTCGATGAGGCTAGGTTTGATGAGCACACCTTCGCCGTGGGTGTACCCTATGTGAGGGTGCGCTTCGATTGGACTAGGCTTCAACCCGCCACCTTCGAGGTTCAGGTAAATTCAGAAGCGCTGCGTAGAAGTGACCTAACCGAAACGTATATTGAGCGGTTTGTGGAATCTATGAAGGCGGCGGGAGTGAAGGCTGTAATACGGGTTATGGGGCAGTGACCATTTAATGAATAAGTTTGAACCAATCGTTAGGAAACAGGGGGAAGTCATCCGGTCTGAGGACTGGAATAAGATACAGGAGGATATTAAAGTAGACCTTCAAGAGCTTGAACGTAGGCTTCAGGCCTTGAAGGATTACGTGGACAACATGGAGGAGACTGTGACGATGTTGAACGTCACAAGCCCCGTGGGCGTATCCTACAACCTAAACGAGGCGGTGTCCGGGGAAACAACCAGCTACGAAACCCCAGTCCTCGGTCTCCTCACCAGACAATGGGTTCTTGAGAAAGGGCAGGTGGGCGTGATCTGCAGGTTTGGGCTTGTAACCCTCCTCCAGTCCCTGGACTACTGGGCTGGTGCTGAAAACGGGGATAAGAAAGCCTTGGAGGTTGTCTTCGAATACATCGATGGAACCAACGCGGTCATAAGCGGGCTCTTCGTCCACGACAGGGCGCGGCTGAGACCTAAGGGCACCGACAACCCATACCTCGAATACCTACTATCCCCTAATGAACATGTTTGGTATAGGTACCGCGTGGTTAACCCCAACCCCGGTAAAGAGATCCTGTCCATCAGCTTCAGGAACACGAATACCGAGTGCACCACGAGGGTGGGCAACGTCATCCACTACAGGGCGAAACTCGTACCTGTGAAGACACTGTCCCTGTGAGCACGATGCTAACTGAGATAGAGGAAAGAATCGTCAAGGTTTTAAGAGAACGTTTAGAGGCTATTCCCCCGGAGAACATCCTCCTAGAATCGAAGCCCTCCAAGAAACCCGCTGTGACGATCTCCAACGTCAGTTTTAAACTTGAGAAATCGGGGATAAGCGAAACCCAGGACTTAAGTAAGGTTGAGATGGAAGAGAGGTTTCCCGTTGACGGCGTCCAAACCACATATCCCCTCAAGCAGAAGCCCTTAAAGGAAGGTCTCCGAGTGGAGTGCCCTCTAGGAACTACTCTCGTCGAGAACGTAGACTACAGCGTAAACCTAGATAAGGGTTCAATCATTTTTCCAACACCTCCGCTGAAGGGAACGAAACGCATCCTAGTAAAGTACTACTCACAAAACGCTTTAACGGTGAAAAGCCTGAAGGTAACCGCTAGATACCGCATCGAAGCCTGGGGAAAGGATAGAGGAGAAACTGATGCTGTTGCCGAGAAGGTTGTTAAAGCGCTCCTCAGCGTTGACGATGAACTGGCGTTAGAGGGCATCAACGTAACCCCGGTTATGGGTAGAACCGTGGTTGAGCAGCAAGGGGAGCGGGAAAATAGAATACGTTTACTTTATGTGTTTGAACGGGAGCTTCGGTCGGAGAAACCGGTGCCGGTTATGAAGAAGGTTGAACTGGTTGATAAAAGCCCATTAAAGACGTGACCTCTGAACATCCTCATCAACACGTTCCAGTTTGTGGTTTGGCAGAGCTGAAGAGGGTTTAATAAAAAGCTGAACCTCTTTCAACGGTACTACGAAATCGAAACCAGTAACTTTACATCCCTTTTACCCTTGCCTGTCCGGCGTAAGCGATTATTAATGGTGTTCCAGTTGGTACACATATAGCTTGGCTAGTCATGCACAGCAGTGGTTCCCCCATAGATTTAACCCGAAGCGTCCCTGTAGGCCGCAACCAATTCGCAGTAACGCAAGGTCCATTGGCTACTGGAGGTGGTGGAAACACGCATCCTGCAACCACAAATGGGGCTATTATAATCGGAACAGGTTGACCTGATAATTTCACCCGAGGGTTTGGAACCACAGGTGAAGCACTGCCTCCATGTGCGCACATTACGATGCAGCTCATATTCAATAATAAACCTGGCATCAGATAACCTCCAACGCTCCATTATTCATGTTCACAGGAGTTCCATTCATGGCTATCTTACCGGCAGCATTTATGGTCATAGCTCCTTGAGACTCGATGTT
>CAYNFI010000025.1:0-2038 GCA_964396445.1 uncultured Candidatus Bathyarchaeia archaeon | reverse complement strand
TTTATGGTCATAGCTCCTTGAGACTCGATGTTAACCGTAGCACCTTTAAGGGACAACTGTCCTTCAGCCTTGAGTTCAATGTCGGAACCTTCAACTGTAATCTTCCCTCCTGAAATATCCACAGGACCTCCTGAAATATTCACAGAACCTCCTGAAATATTCACAGGACCATTTGGCGATTGTATCCCGATTTCTTCCTCTTCCTCTTCCTCTTCCTCTTCCTTCCCTGATGAAATCTGGATAGACCCGCCGCCACTCATTGAAAGTACTGACTTTCCAGCTCTTACCCGAACATGGTTGTCATGAATTGAAATCGTCACAACGCCGTCTGGAAGCTTGACTTGGATTCTACGGAGATCCTCGTTTTTTGTATAAGGCGGCTCATAAACAAACTCTTCCATGGTAGTAGTTGGAGGTCTATCTTGATCGTTATAGAGTCTTCCAACGATTATCGGCGCGTTGACGTTGCCGTTGATAAAAGTGAGAAGCACAAGGTCGCCTACATGCGGAATATTAGCGAGCCCAATATGCTGCGTGGCAACGGGAACCTTCTGTAAAACAACGTCCTTATTCTTCAACCGTACGTTACACTCGTAATTGTCCTTATCATCGTCACTTGAGTGGGGAAAAACCTCGGTCACGACGCCGAGCTCAGCGATGTGGAGTTTACGGATCTCCGCTTCAACAATCCCCTTAATGCTCTCAACAATACTCGTCATGGACATAAATCATAGATCAATTACCAAGACTTTTTAAACCTTCTACAACAGTAAAACAAGAGCCGACGGCAACACGTCTTTACCATCGACTTAATGAAGGTTAAAATTAGATGAGTATAGAGACCAAGCTTACTCCTCACCCATAAGTAATTTAAAGTTACAGTAGGCTTTCCATAATCTCACAGCACTATGTGATTCTGATACAGATGAATCAATTATAAGTCTTGGGAGTCGTTGCCAATGAGTGTTCAGTGAAAGGGGAGGAAAAGGGATGGACCCGAGGCTAACCCTATGGTTAGACCTTTACACGCGTACCTCGGTCCCAGACATTCTAGGTAGCGCGCTCTTCAACCGTCTCCTTACGTTGGCTGGCTTGCACCGCATTCACTGCAGAACTTCGCCACTATGGGTATGACTGAGCCGCAGTTCTTGCAGGCTTTCACATCCACTCCGGAGGGCGGTGCATTTCCACAGCTTGGGCAGACTCTGGCCTCTAAGAGCATCCTCTGACCGCAGTGCATACAGTATCTCTTCTTCTCCCTGAAGGCAACCTCCACACGGGCACCCCTCAGGTCTCTTGAACTCGCCGATACAGCCACGGTCCCGATCGTAGTCGATGATGTAAGCGCTGTCTTCACAGAGGATTTACCCTTTGGTATCACAACCGCGCCGGCGATCCTCCCCTCCGTTGCGATGAGAGCGACGTCCCTATCCACCTCCGTGGCCACCATGTTCCCATCCACGTCCACAAGCTCCACTGTAATGATTGAGGTCGACTTCCCATCCGCAAGGACCTCACTTGGGTCAGCGGACATCCTTAGCCCAACGGGTTTCGGCTTCTCAGGCACCACAGGCTTCTTCGGTCTACTCTTCAAGTAGAGGATGAGTACCACAGCAACGATGCCTACGGCCGCAGCCGCTATGATAAGCTCCGTGGGGAAAGGCGGCGCCCGAACTGTAACCGTAAACACGGTGCTTTCACCCGGTTGAGTAATGGCATCTCCTCCCCATCCAGCCTTCACCTCGTAGGTTCCCTGCGTAGTCGGCGTCTTCCATGAATACGTATACCTCCCCGCTGTATCCGTCGCTACAGTCGTTAGCGTGCTCCAGCTTCCCCCGCTGAGCCTATACTGTATCGTCACCGTCACCCCTGCTCGGGTAGGTGAAATTGTGCCCTCCAAAGCCACGTTGCCTCCGGCGTCGACTGCGGATGGCGATGCGGACACCGCGACCGTGCTACTCATCTTCCCAACCGTTACGGTCTGTACCCCGCTTTCAGCAGCCCCAGTTTGAACATCTCCTCCCCATCCAGCCTTCAC
>CAYNFI010000024.1:0-26110 GCA_964396445.1 uncultured Candidatus Bathyarchaeia archaeon | reverse complement strand
AGCCATAAACATGCTTTTTCCCTTTTCAAGACTCAACGTTAACCCCACCTGGTCAAGGTTGGACCCGTCCACGTTTATTTAAAGTTTGAGGGAAACACGCGCTTATGGTTTAAATACGTTTTCAACATATCGTGTCAGGGGTCTGCTTGAGATGCGTGCAGGAACCTACATAGTTAAACATCTTATGAATGAAGGCGTTAAGTATTTCTTCGGGATCCCAGGCGGCGGCATCGCCCCACTCTTCAACGAGTTCTACGACTTCCCCGACATCAAGGTGGTTTTAACGAGGCATGAGCAGGGAGCGGGTTTCATGGCTGACGGTTACGGGAGGGTTACAGACGGGGTGGCGGCTTGCGGAGCCACGGTCGGCCCCGGCGGAGTTAACCTGGCTTCAGGGCTTCACCCAGCGTTCCAAGACTCGAAGCCCGTGCTGGCTTTAACGAACAACGTGGCTACAAACCAGTTTGGTAAGGGGGGTATACAGGACTCAAGCGGTTGGGGACCGAGGTCGATCAGCCACGTAGGGCTCTTCCAAGTTGTCACAAAGTGGAGTGTGCTAGTCACACGGGCTGATGTTATACCTGAGGTTATGAGAAGAGCCTTCAGGGTTATGCTTTCGGGGCGTAAGGGTCCGGTGCACATAGACATCGCCTACGACATAATAAGGCAGGAGTTTGAAGACGTAAGTCCAAGCACCCCTGAAACCTACAGACCCACCGGGCGTGTAAGGGGAGACAGGGACCAGGTAAAGAACACTGCGGAGCTTCTGGTCCAGGCTTCAAACCCAGCCATACTCGCAGGAGGCGGAGTCATCGCTTCAGGAGCCTCCCCTGAACTCCTCGAGCTCGCGGAGCTCCTCGCCATCCCTGTAGCCACAACAGCCATGGGGAAAAGCAGTTTCCCGGAAGACCATAGCCTTTCAGTAGGGGTCACAGGGCTTTGGGGACATGAAGCCGCTAACACGGTTCTCAGCAAGGCGCGGACAGACGTCCTGCTTACGGTCGGGTGTATCTTCCACCAGGTAACCACATCGGGTTGGGTGAAGGACTTCGGTGGGCAGAAACACGTACAGGTCGACATCGACCCGACGGAGATCGGGAAAAACTACCCTGTAGACATCGGGATCGTGGGTGACGCTAAGGCTGTCCTAAGCGACGTCATCGATGAGATAAAGTCAAGGCT
This sequence comes from uncultured Candidatus Bathyarchaeia archaeon, assembly GCA_964396445.1. Lineage (GTDB taxonomy): Archaea > Thermoproteota > CALKCG01 > B24 > JAWCPE01 > CAYNFI01. The sequence continues at coordinate 24,928 of CAYNFI010000024.1, read as the reverse complement.
TGCGAAGATGGATGGAACACGGCTTGAAGCCCTCGAAGAAACGAGGAGGGAGAGGGTGAAGCAACTCTTGAAGCTTAAGGGTGACTCCAAGCTCTTCGCTGAGCCGGAGATGTTCTCCGAGGCTACGCCGCTTAAGCCCCAACGGGCTGTGAGGGAGATCAGGGAGGCTCTAGCCAAGGACGCCATCGTCCTAGCGGACTGCGGAAACAACCTCGCATGGACGATAGGGTACCTCCAAACGTACTTCCCGAAGGGCTTCCTCGCCGATGGCGGACATACCGCTATGGGCTTCAGCGTAGCCGCCGTCATAGGGGCTAAGCTGGGGGCGCCTGATAGACAGGTTGTCGACGTATGCGGCAACGGGAGCTTCCAGATGCTGTGTAAGGAGGTTCTTACAGCCAGTGCCTACGATGTACCAGCTGTTTGGTGCATCCTCAACGACAAGAACCTCGGGATGATCAAGCAGGGACAGAAGTTCGGCTACGGAATATGGGAGCCTGAAAGATACGTGGCCACGGATGTATACGACATGGACTTCATGAAGTTCGCAGAAGCCTGCCATGTCTACGGTCAGGTAGCTGAAAAACCCGGGGAGGTTAAGGAAGCCTTAGCAAACGCCTTCACCTCTGGGAAACCATCCATCATAGACATCCGAGTTGACCCAGACGAGTTCCCACGGGGCTCATTTAAACGCTACGAAGCCCTCGTGAAGAAGTACCCTGAGCTGCGTACTAAGAGAATGCCCGTGCCAAGCTGGCCACAATCGCTGACAACGCGGTGAAGCCTAAACCGAAGGTATTGGGTATTCCAAGGAGTTAACACGAGGAGATAATCATCCCAGATTAAGCGTTCAGCCTCTTCACAGTGGGTTCACGGTTTTATTATTGCTTTAAGGACGCGCTCCCCATTTCCAGCCATCGCTTCAAAGCCTTTCTGAACCTCTTCTAAGGGGAAGGTGTGGGCGAGGAAGGGTTCTAGGTTGACCTTATGGTCTCTGATAAGGTTTAAACTCGTTTCAAAGTCTCCGCCTGCGTAGGTGTATGTACCCCTGACCTCTACCTCGCTTGAAACAACCTTCATCATGTCAACGGTCATCATACGCTCCAGTAAGCCTACAACGGTGACGCTTCCACCTTTCCTCACCGATGCTACAGCCTGCTGCAGCGTAGCCTGAAGCCCAACGACTTCAACGGCGACGTTGACGCCTTGTCCACTCGTTGCCCCCATAACCCTTTTAACAACATCCTCCCTCCCCGGGTTAACCGTGATATCCGCTCCAAGGCTTTCAGCGAGCCTTAACCTCCTGTCTATAAGGTCGGTGACGATGATCTGCCCAGTGGTCCTACGCTTCGAGACTTGGAGGATCAGTAAGCCGATGATACCTCCACCCACTAAGAGAACGTCGTCGTCTAATCGCAAAGCTGTTCTGTTAACGGCGTGCACAGCCACGGCTAAGGGCTCTGCAAGGGAAGCCTCTTCGTAGGTAACCCCTTCTGGTATGGTATAGCACCTATGCGCAGGCGCGGCTACGTACTCTGCTAGGGCTCCTGGCGTATGTAACCCCATAAACCTAAGGTTTAAACAGATGTTAGACTGCCCACGTTTACATGGACTGCATTCCCCACAGGTGAGCATGGGTTCAACGGTAACTCTCATCCCCTCCACGAGACCCTTAACGTTACTTCCGAGTTCCACAACGTCGCCGGCGAATTCGTGACCCATGATAAGGGGAGGAACCCTTCTCTTAGAGAGCCCCTCAAAGGCGTGGAGGTCTGAGCCGCATATGCCCACGGCTCTAACCTTAATTAACACATCGTCAGCGCCTACTCTAGGCTCTTGGACATCCTCAACCCTTACGTCTTTCCCACCGTACCAAACAGCGGCCTTCAACAAGCTCACCCTTGGCTTAAAGGCGGATGCAGTTGATTCTTAAGCTTTTCTAGGTTGATAGAGGCGGCTAAGCCTCTTTTAAGCATATTTTCAGGTGCTCTGCAGCTAGGTAAGGGGACATTGCCGTTAGAACCGTCGATGACCTGATCCGAACTCGATGTATGAGGAAATCGCTTATTCAATGTATGAGTGTTGACACATCGTGAGGGCTGTATGGGTGTAGATCTTCACCGCGTCGACGAGTTCCTTAACTCCTACACTCTCCACATGTGAGTGAAGGAGCTTAAAGTCACCGGGTCCCATGATAGCTGTCGGAATCCTGGCTTCGTTGACTAGAATAGCTGCATCCGTTCCATAGGGTATACCTACTAGATTCGCGTAGCTCCCTAACACGCGTCCACGGGCTTTCTGAATTGCCAGTACAACGGCTTCATCTGGAGATATCTCCATTCCCCTATTCGCTATTCTAGGCTTAAACGTGACCGTTAAATCAGAGTCCTCCCGCCTTAAACGCTCAACGAGTTCATTGATCTGCTGTAAGGCTTCTTCAACCGTTTCACCGGGTATTAATCTCCTATCAATTCCCAACCTGCATAAGTCAGGAACCCAGTTATGTAAGGTACCACCATGGATGATACCGATGTTCATAACCGGCGGCCTTCCCAGGAGTTTATGCCGTTTCAGCTCCAGCCGGCTTCCTAGTTCCTGAAGAGCGTTGATGACTTTAACCATTTTAAGGATGGCGTTTACTCCCCTGTCTCGGTCGACGCTATGCACGCCTCGGCCTTTGCATATTATATTGATGAACATCAAACCAATATGGGCTATGCCTATGTCAAGGTTGGTAGCCTCACCTACGATGGCCGCGCTGGCATCGATGCCCTTCTTAACCATGTACCGGGTTCCAATACCCCCAGCCCTGTTCTTGAAAGCCTCTTCCCCGGAGACGGCCGCCACGATGAGATCCTTGTCCAGCTCTACCCCAGCTCTCTTTATGAGCGCCGCGGCTACGACCATGGCGGCTATGGCACCCTTCATGTCAACGGCGCCGCGACCGTAGATCCGACCTCCTTCCACAACCCCGCCGAAGGGGTCGACTTCCATGTCTCCGACAGGGATCGTGTCCATATGACCGTTAAGGAGAAGACCGGGCTTCCCGCTTTTTCCCAAGACCCTACCGATCACATTAGGTCGGTCCTTCCTAGCTTCCTGGAACTCAACTTCTAAACCCATATTTTCCATCGTAGACCTTAGGAACTTCCCTATAGCCTTCTCCTGCCCAGACACACTCGGGATGGCGATGAGATTCCTCGTGAGTTCAACCACTTCCCTCTCATAATCATACGCTAAAACCTTCTCCCAAAGCTCCGCCATGTTTCCATACGCCCCATGCAACCGGGTTAGAGAAGGGATTGTGTCGACATCATTTATACATTTCTAGAGAGAGTACGAAGCTATTGTTACATTTTCGAAGTTAATACCGGGATTTAATTCTATGAACGGTGTGGAGGGTATTGGCTTAAAGTGTTCAACGCATGGGTCTCTCAGGATTAATCACGACATCGTTTAAACGCGTAGAGAAAATAGAGGAAGCTTTTTACGCAGCTTCCTTGAAATGCGGCGTGACTTTATTGCTTACGACCCCGATTGCCTTCCTCACGTCGGGACCTATGGGCGAGCCTACTACAAACTGGGTGACACCCATCTTCAGAACCTCATTTATCTTCTCGATACACGTGTCAGGTGTTCCACAGATGGAGAAGGCGTCGATCAAATCTGGTGTAACCATGCTTAAGGCGTCGCCCCAACGCTCCTTGGCAAGCGCATCCCTGATTCCAACCCCAACCTCAGGCTTAATCCCGTGACGCCCAAGGACGGCTTCAGGGCTTCCACCGACGATTACAGCTACAATGGGCACGGCTGCTTTTACAGCCTTCTTAAGGTCCTCATCGATGGAGAAACACGTGTACGCGGCGACGTCTAAAGCGCTTAAGTCTCTCCCAGCCTTGGAAACTCCAGCCTTGATATGAGCAGAGGCTTCCTCGAAGTCCCTGGGATGTGAGGCGTTGATTAAGACCCCGTCGCCGATGCTGGCGGCGAGGGTTAACATCCGCGCGCCCTGTGCGCCGATGTATATTGGAACCCGTTCCTTAGGCTTAAAGTTCAGCCTAGCCCTTAAAACCTGGAAGACCTCACCTTTAAACTCAACGGTTTCACCGGCGAACAGCCCCTGCATTATCTGAACGGCTTCACCTACGGCGGCTAAGGGCTTAGCAGCGGAGACTCCGACGAGGTCTAGGGTTGTCCTATCACCGGCTCCTATGCCGCAGACAACCCTACCCGGCGCCATCTCATTGAGCGAAGCCACCGCTGAAGCTGTGGCAACCGGGTGGATGAGGAAGGGGTTTGTCACACCTGGACCGAAGATGATACGATCCGTGTATAAGGCAACCGTGGCCAGCGTGACGTAGACGTTCCTGTTGTTGAAGTGATCCGTAACCCAGACGAAGTCGAAGCCACTCCTCTCAGCTTGAACAGCGTAGTATACGGTCTTCCAGAAAACGTCTCTCGGTACGAACTCAACGCCAAACCGTACCATGGGCATCCACGTCCTAGACAGCCTTCATCTTCCTGATGAGATCAGAAGCCGCGCGTAACCCGAAATCCGTTTCCAATGAAGCCGCGGCTTTTTCAGGCTCAACGAAAGCTGTGGCTTCAAGTAGAACCCTTAATCCTTCCTCAGTAGCTAGAAGACCTCTTTGAGCCAAGCTGAGGAAAACCCTAGCTAAACCGATTGGTATAAGGTCGCCTTTACCGGATCTAAGAAGGATGTCCAGAAGCCTCCCGGAAAGGGATTCCCTTGAAGCTTCAGGGATACCGTGAACAACCTCAACTAACGTCATTGCTCACACCATGCATACCGTAAAACATAGATGGTTTTAAGGCTTGCCATATCTACCAGAGAGGTTTTTAGACTAAGTCCTCTCACTTGACATTCACTAAAGCCTCAGTGCTTAGATGGCGGCTAATTGTTATCAAGGTTATTTCCTTCCATACGGGAGGTATTGGTAGCGGGGGGTCGAGTTTCCAGAGGCTTTAGGTACAGCCTCTTTTTGAACGACCGTTAGAGGCGGTTTCAAACCCGCGATCTCTGGGTTATGAGCCCTCCACCCTCAAACGAGGACAGTGGGTTCACCTGGTTTGGCTCCCCTTTATAAAGGAGACCTACCCCACCCCGCTACGCCTCTCAAATCCGGGAAGACGCTAATAAATATTATGGGGTTAAGGATTTTATGGCTGGGAGTAGGCTATCAAACGCTTGGAAACATGCTTTTTCTTCTTACCAAAGCATTTCTCCTATCAACGAACGTTTACGTTCAAAGGTCTTGAACTTAACCCTAAGCGGTTGGATGAGCTTGGAAAGCTTTATACAACCCTTGTTTAAGTTTATACGATGATTTACTTGAAGCTTGCTCATGACACCTCATCCAAACGGATAGACCTTAAACAGCCTATCCCTTTCGTTCCATCACCTAAAGACGTGGCAGATGCAATGATTGAAATGGTGCAGCCGAAGCCTTATGAAAGACTTTACGACCTTGGTTGCGGAGACGGACGTATACCCCTCGCAGCGGCTCGTTTCTATGGATGCGTCGGAGTGGGCTTCGAGGGTAACCTAGGCCTCGTTGAGTATGCCCGGCGGAAAGCCGCTCTTACAAACCTAGGTGAGGGACGTGTCGAAATTATCCACGGAAACCTTTTCCAAACCGACCTTAGCAAAGCAAACATTGTCACGTTATACTTGACACCTGAAGCTCTCAGAATACTGAGACCTCGGTTGGAGATGACACTTCCTACCGGCGCACGCGTGGTTTCACACAACTACAGCATCGAGGGATGGAAGCCTAAGGCTGTAGAGGATGTCCTGTCAAGAACCGATGATAGAACCCACCGTCTTTTCCTCTACAAACTACCCTAGCATTGAGTGCGCAGCGGCTAAACTGAGGAGGAAGGAAGCGGAAGTCATAGCGTCACCGAGGCCCACCGTGCTTAAAGGCTTTTCCACGACCTTTGAAGGTATGAAGACAACTGAAACATCATCGAGGACGGTGAAGCCTTGGCCTAGAAACGTTTTCTCAACCCCTTCCCCGGCTTCACCAAGCACATCCGCGAGGGCTTCGAACTGTTTCAACCCCTCCACACTCAACCCTGGGAAAGGCTCCTTGACAGCCTCCTTCAACTCCTCAAGTGTCATGAACCTCCCTGTTGCAGCCCTGTTAGCAGCGGCTTCAGCGCCGAGGAGTAAGGCTTCTAGCTCACTTCTACTGGAAGCCCAGTGGCTGGGCTTTAAGAGGGTTAAGGAGAAATCCCGTGTATGCACGTTCACCCGCTGAATCCCGAGCCTCCTTTGAAGTTGTTTAGCCCCCGCGTAGACCTTGGGGGCTGTCGGTGTATCTCTAAGGGCTTCAGCGAGCTTCCCGCAGCCGAGGAAGCCGAGGCTGTCACGGAGTTCATCTTCGTTGAGGCCGAGGCTGTTAAAAAGCGGGGTGACCTGCTCTAGAATAGCTCGAGCGATGTCGGGGTCGTGTAATGACCCGAGTTCAAGGTGCATCTTCAGACAGGGATTAACCGTCTTCCAATCCGTAAGCTGGTGGAGGGTGACCTCTATTTTTTCCAGGAAACCTGAACCGTCACGGTACGTTCTTTTTAGTAGGTGGTAGCCTGATACGATGACGCCGTCGATTCTGCCAACGATCTTCAGAGCTCCCTCGAGGAAGGATGTATTGACACTTATCTCCGTGTTGTCGTCATCGTAGGTTGCGATGAAACGGTTGCTCCGCGGCGCCTTAACCTTGAGAGCGTTCAGAGCAACCTCTGCCCCCGCGTTGAAGTCGAGGATCCAGTGAATCAACTGCTTATCATAGGGTCTAACAGCTTCCAGGGGTGGTTTGAAGACGATGTCTCTCCCGTTGAATGTTGGCACGCGGATGTTCCCGTTTCCCATGAAAAGTCCGGCTTGTACTCTCGGAAGCTGGGCTACGTGTGGGACGACGAAGGGAACTCCGAGGGTGGCTAAGACATTGGCCATGATGCCAGCCTGCCCACCCATTCTCAGCTCATCGTAGCCTAGGGTTCGGTTCAGCCACTGGAAAACCTCTTCGCTCTGTATAAGCCGTTCCCCGCCAACCCCTCCCTGCATGTGCTGGAGTAAACCCGCTAGGACATCGGGTACGTCGTTAACCTCACCCACGGGGTTTCCCAGCTTCCCCAAGACTTCAAGCCTTAGTTTCTCATCGCTACGTAGTATGGCTTCAACGTCGGCGCCTTGAACGTGTTTAACCGCATCGATGTTTGTGTTATAAGCCGTTATTAAGCCCCTTACACGCTTCACTTTATTCAAGGCGCTGTGAACGGCTTCCACGTATCGTTTGCTCCAGTCTATACGCATCTACCTCTAATGTGCTTCAATGGGCTAGGTTAGGTGAACACGTGGATTAGCGACTCCCATGTTCGCTGAGACGGGGTAAAGCTAGAGTTCGATTAAGATGCATTCTCTAAGATGCGGCCAACCTTTTCTCCAAGGTGGCAACCCTTTTCTGAAGCAGCGTAACCCGTATGCTTAATTCATAGGCCTCGTATTGCATGAGGGCGGATTCGAAGGCTAAGGCTTTCTTAAAGGCTTCAGAGATGTCTGGGCATCTTTCAACGTTGATAACGACGTGCCGTGAGTTTATTTTATCAGGTTTAATCTGGTCTACGATCCTCCGGGCGTTAGCCGGTGTAATCCCACCGCCTACGGACACGGTTAATCCCAGGGCTTGAGCCTTCCCCGTGATCTCCTTAGTCATAGCCATAACCTCGGGGTCGTCAACTTTCATCCCCACGGATTCCGATAGGTCACCGCGTCCTATGGTTACTTGGTTCAGCTCCTTAACCTCAGGTATGGCGAGGATCTCGTCTATTCTACGGTAGCAGTTCACGGTTTCAGCGTTGATTCCCTTGATCATACGCATACGCCTCTCAGGGTCGATGATGTCCCTTAGGGCTGCGACGTACTTAACAAGACCGTAGGGGGACTCAACCATGGGAGCGATCAACCCGGCAACCCCTATTTTACAGAGCTGCCTGATATCGTTCCTGGCTTCCGGGCCACCGATCTTCACAACGATAGGGAGTATTCCAGACATCAACTTGTTAGCGAAGTCTATGTACTCAAAGCTGCAGTCCTCGACCTCTGTGCCCATCTTCAACGCTGTGCAGGCATACTTATCCCTAAGCTCCTCAGCAAGCCTCCTTAACTCCATCTCCTTTGAAGTGAAAAACCGTGCTTCCATAACCCATCCCCTACCTTTATCTCCAGTCAACCTTTCATCCTTTAAACCTTTCCGATAAGGAGGGTTACACGCGGTAAGCTTGATTAAGAACCTCGGTGAAAAACTATTTGTGAAGGGTTTTTGACTGGCTCCTTGGAGGATTTAGCGGAGAGAAGACATCGCTTTTACCGTGGGAAACTGGGTTTAACCCTTAAAGCGCCTATAACATCCTACGAAGACCTCGCCGTATGGTATACCCCAGGCGTGGCTCAGCCGTGTAAAGCCATCCTCGCCAAGAGGGAGAAGGTCTACGAGTACACGAATAAGGGAAACTCCGTCGCCGTTATCACCGACGGTTCACGGGTGCTAGGTTTAGGTAACATAGGCCCTGAAGCGGGGCTTCCCGTGATGGAGGGGAAGGCCATGCTCTTCAAATACCTCGGAGACGTGGACGCCTTCCCCATATGCCTAGGTATACAAGACCCTGAGAAGATTATAGACGCCGTTAAGTGGGTGGCACCTACCTTTGGGGGGATCAGCCTCGAAGACATAGACGCCCCGCAGTGCTTCTACATTTACGAAAGGCTTTCACGTGAAATGGAAATCCCCGTTTTCCACGACGACCAGCAGGGAACGTCTGTGGTGACGCTCGCCGGCGTTGTTAACGCCCTCAAGGTAGTGGGTAAGAAGTTAAAGCAGGTCCAATTCGCAAACATCGGCGCTGGAGCGGCGGGTTTAGCCGTTGCCAAGCTTCTCATCGATGCTGGAGCTAACCCTGGGAAAATCATACTCGTCGACAAGCATGGAACGCTTTATCGAGGACGTGGCTCCATGGATGGGTGGAAGGAAGAGCTGGCACAGGTGACTAACAAAGAGGGGAGAATTGGAGGCATCTCTGAAGCCGTTAAGGAAGCAGATGTCCTCATTGGGTTATCGAAGCCTGAGCTTATTACCAAGGATATGGTTGGAACCATGGCGGAAAACCCCATAGTTTTCGCCTTGGCAAATCCATACCCTGAGATCTATCCACAGGAAGCGTTGGAAGGCGGCGCTAGGGTGGTGGCAACGGGGAGGTCGGACTTACCTAACCAGGTCAACAACGCCCTCGGTTTCCCAGCGATCTTCAGGGGGGTACTCGATGCGAGAGTGAGGATGGTGAACACGGAGATACTTCTAGCAGCCGCTTATGAGATAGCGGAGTACGCTGAGGAGAAGGGGTTAAGCGAAAACCACATAATGCCTACGCTGATGGATATCGAGGTTTACGCGAGGGAAGCCGCGGCGGTGGTGAGAGCCGCTTTAGCAACGGGAGTTGCACGGGAAAAGGTTGACCCTGAAGAGGTGAGAAGAGATACTGAGGCTAGGGTGGGTAGGTTTAGAAGAATCCTACAGCTTATGGTAGAGCAGGGATTCATTCCACTTCCACCTATCTAAGGCATGCCTTAGCCGTCAACGTAAAGCCTACGTTGAATCCTGTCTTCTTCGCGGAGGTTACGTTCCTTATACGATGTGCCTCGACACAGTTTACGGTTACATTAAGTCTATGAGATGATTCGTAAACCGTGACTTTTAAGAAGTTTCAAGTAGCATCGGTTTCAGGTAGGATGTTGACGCTTTCTCCACGGGGCTTCCGCAGGGCTTTTGCGAGGAGGAAGATGGATAACGCTGCCCAGCCAAGGACTCCGAAGGTTAAAGTCATGAAGTCAACGATTGCCGCCAAGGGACTGAGTTGACTGAAGAACTCGTTTCCAAAAGCGTAGATGAGGAGGTAATAGTCGATGAACCAATGCATGAGGATTGAGGCATGGGCTCCGTAGAAGAGAAAGACGAGTCCAAAAGCAACTCCGCCTATGAAGGTTGTGGTAACCTTCCCAATTTCCCAGCCTATACCCACTAAAGGATGGGCGATGCCGAAGCCTAAGGCTGAAAAGATCAGCATCAGCCACTCAGGGACGCTGACCCCTTGCAGCCATCCATCGTTCCTAATGCTTCTAAGCCCAAGCCTGCTCCTCACGCTCTCAGGGTTTAGTATGGTGATTATGATGAGTTTGAAACGCTCTTTCGCAGTCATGGTTTCAAGCTTGACCTGTCCAACCTTGAGGAGGTAAGCCATGGAGGTAATTCCTAAGGGGATAAACCTGAAACTCACTTCCTCAGCTACACTCGCATAGCATCCGATGAGTAGGACTTCGAAGGGGTTGGATAATGGGATACTACCTGAAGGTATACCAAGCGCTTCCTGAATAAGATAAACGGTGTTAACCGCTAGGAGCAGCATACTCGATAGTATAGGCAGGGAGAAGAGGCAGTTCTCAGACAGTAGCCGTGATAAAGGTTTTCGAAAACTCTTCCAGACAGCCTCTAAGAGGTTTTCACGCGGACCCATACCGGCGATAACCATGCAGGCAGCGAAGATGCTCCAGAGGAAGAGGAAGAAGAAACCAGCGTTAACCTTTAATGGAACGTAGAAGCCGAGGGTGTAGAATACGTAGATGTTGAAGCCCTGCAGGTTGGACTTCGTAAACTGCAAGCCATTCGGTGTGAAGAAGAAGAGTATAAGGCCTAGAATAAGGGAGGAGATGTATGTGAAGACAACGAGTAGAATGCCAGCTGCTACTCCAGCGGAGAGAATGAAACGAGGAAAACCCCTGATATCGCTTAAGGTACCCAATGTATTCCCGTAGGGATTGGCTTCAAACGATAAAAACGTTATTCATAAACCGCTCCGAATAGGGTAGCCTGAACCCAAAAGATTTAAACCTACCTACAACTTTTTTATGCGGTATGTCCTCGATGGAGATTACCTGTTCTTACAAGAACTTAAACATTAGTAAGTAAATCATAGCCAATACTCCTAAGCTAGCAAGTATTACAAAGACGACCACTAGAATGAAGGTTAGATCATGAGCGGGAAACGTGAACATGTGCTCAAGTTTAATATAACCCCTCTGAATGAAGATTGTAATTAGAACACCGTATGTTACATAGGCGGCAAAAAACGCGATAAACCCGACCGATAGAGTTTTTAGGGGCGTACCAGCCACATAGCGAGGAACCGCGAGCAGTGGGTATCCGATTAAGATAAAAAGCATGAGCTTTATGTACATATTTTTAAAATTATTCCACGTAGAAATTTCCTCTTTTTTCCCCTTCTTGATAAGTCGCAATTCTTTCCTGAACATAATTCTCGTGACCAAATATCCCACAGGAACTAAGACGAAAAACCAAACTATGGGGTAGGGGGTACCATACAGAATTGAGCCAAGCAGAAAAATTGTAAAAAGGATTATGAGACAGACCAGCCCAATTGCTCGATATACGTTCATTCGCCCATACGCTCACGGACATGATATCATACAGATGACTACAACAACCCTTATTAAGCAACAGACATTAATTAGGATTACTTATTATAATCTAATAGTGATGAGCTTCAAATGTCTCAAGTTCAAGAAAAGGAGAAGAAGCGAAGGATTTTAGTTTTCAGTTTTTACTACTCCGTTATATGGTGTTTCATCGCCGCTGTTACACTTTTTTACTTCGCCTCTCAGGTAGGAGGTATGGGGTTTCGCCACCGAAACCCCATACCACGAAATAAGGCTCAGCTTCAACGTTGAAAGGTCTGAGGTAGCTGAGGAGATAAACAGCGTGCTAAAAGACCTTCATAAAGTCAACTCTCCAATCATGGAAAAAACTGGCAAAGGCGGGGTGTAGCCATGTCTAAACCCCGAAGACGCTACCCCATGCTTAAACCCCCACCCTTCACAGAGAACGGTAAGCTCAGAGACATAGGCATAACCATAGGCGAAGGAAGCACAGTGTGCATAGACCGCTCACCCACACTCGAGGTTAAAATGTGCGATAGAAAAGCCGTTGAAACCGTGGCTAAATCATGGGGAACATCTGTTTACAGAACCATACCCCTGCAATGCAGACCCACAGATGAAAACCCTGAAGGAAGGCAATACGCCACAAAAGCAGCAGGGTTAAGAGCTGAAACCATCATGAAAGGCTACGAACCAGAAATACGAGGCACGGAAATACACGGAAAATGGCTTAAAGCCCTAGAACAATGCGCCAAACGCCAGCCCAAGAAACGCACAAGGCGAAAAACTTAAAACAAACCACAGACATTTTTTCGCGCATGACAATGGAGAAGCTCAAGGATGAAGAAGCGCGGCTTAAACTCTCCCTTGCGGAAACGCAGAGTAAGCATGCGGAGCTGAGTCGGAGAGCTGATGAACTGAGGAAGATGATGGATGAGCTTAGGAACCGCTTCAAAGCCGCAAGGGATGAAGTTGAGGCTTCGAGGATAGAGGCTTCCATGTACAATGTATCCCAGCGGCTGAGACCTGTTGAGGACGAGTTAAGTGAGGTTGAGCGGAAGATCAAGGGAACGGAGACAGCCTTGGAGATCGTTAAACGGAGGATTGAAAGCCTCACAAGCGCTGGTAAGGGTAAGTGGGTAGTCGAGTATAAACGAGAAGAAGACTAACCTTCACTGGATCAGATTTTCCACCATCCCCCTACCTTCTAGGTTGATGAAATACCCTCCTGAATAACTCCACAAGGAGGGGGGAGTCGAATAGTCTCTTATAGCCCAATTTTCTCCCGTAAATACTTTCTACTTATCGCCATGCTCTCCTTAGGTGTCTTATCAGTCCGATCCTGTTCGACAACCGCCCATTCAAGGTTTAAGGGTTCAACGAGTCTCATAACGGCTGGGAAATCGATGATACCCCTTCCGAGCTCAGTGAAAGTGCTATCCCTAAGATCTTTCAGGTGGAGGTAAGCCAGGCGGTTGAGGTTTTCCTTTATGAAGTCTACGGGTGAAAGCCCGCCGTATTGAACCCAGAACGTGTCGATGCATAGGGACACATGCTCGGGGTCTGTTTCACGGCATATGATTTTCATACCCATGGCGTGGTTGATGACCTCCACCGCGTGGTTGTGGTAGCAAACCTTTACTCCATACTCAACAGCCTTTCTACCTACATCCTGTAGGAACTTCGAGTTCACCCGATACTCTTCCTCCGTGTTTCCCTTACCCCCGGCGCCGCTGAAGAGGAGGTAACGCCCATCAAGCTTCTGGAGAAGCTCAAGGGCGGTTTCCGCAGCCTTCACGTCGCCGACCCCTAGGTGGAGACCCGCTAAGGCTAAGCCTCTGTCCGCGAAGAGCCTCCGCTCAGCCTTGAAGCGTTGCAGTACACTCGGAGACATTTCAACACCTGCGTATTCAAGGGAAGCTACTTCATCTAGGACGCCTAGGAGGTCTGTCTCAGGTCTTCGACCCCATACAATGAGCTGGACGCCAATCGTAGGCTTCACCATACGCGATACACCTTCAATGATCACCGTAAAATAAGCGGCTAAGTCCATTTAAGCTTGCCCTATTTTAGACCTCCTGTACATTTAAGGAAGCGATTGCCCTTCACATGAATAAGCCTTAGTCAATCGTTAAAAAGATACTAGTAAAGACAGGGTTGGACTAACTGTAAAGTGGATAAAATCGTGGAACATTCATGGATTAATTGCATAAACCAGTTCGTTAAACATGTTTGCTTGTCACCATCATCGATTCCAGTGCCTGCCGGATACTTTTCACATTTCAGGCAAAGCCAGTTTAAACTCTTGATGCAACGCTCTAACCGCTTCCTCACCGTCCGCTTCCTTCACGGCGAAGGATATGTTAAGCTCAGATGAGCCTTGAGCGATCATCCTTACATTGATGCCTTTTTGGGCTATGGCGTTGAAGAGCTTCGCGGCTACACCCGGTGTGCCGCGCATCCCCGCGCCTACGGCTGCGATGACGCATACATCCTCTTCCATCTCAATTCCACGGATGAGGTTACCCCCGAGGAGGGCCGTTTCCAAGGCGTTCACAGCTCTTCCGAGGAGTTCTCTCGGTACGATGAGGGAGATGTTGGCCTCGGATGAACTTTGAGAGATCATAAGTATGTTAACGTTGCTTTTTCCAAGGACATCGAAGACCTTAGCAGCGGTTCCAGGGGTTCCAACCATGCCGAAGCCGCTTACCGTGACGAGGGCTACGTTTCTGAATAGGGTGAGGGCTTTCACAACCCCCTCTGTCCTAACCCTCTTAGCGCTGGTTATGAGGGTTCCCGGGGCTTCAGGTTTAAAGGCGTTCCTAATCCTAACGGGTATACCCTCTGCCATGGCTGGTTCGAGGGCTCTGGGATGCATCCGTTTGGCGCCGAAGATAGCCATCTCAACGGCTTCCTCAAACGAGATCTCGGGGATCGTCCTTGCACCCGGCTCAACCTTCGGGTCTGTCGTCATAAGCCCGTCTACATCAGACCAAAGCCAAACCTCATCCGCCTTTAAAGCGGCACCTAGGATCGTAGCCGTGTAATCTGAGCCTCCTCGCCCGAGGGTTGTAACGGAGCCATCCTGACTGGTCGCTATGAAGCCTGCTACGACAGGGATTATTCCATCCGTGAGAAGCCCCCCGATCCTCAACTCCACCTGGTGCTTCGTTAACTCCATGAGGGGACGGGCTTCACCGAAGTTGGTGTCCGTGACGACCCCGGCTTCGCCTCCTGTGAAAGCCCTAGCCATCAACCCTAGGTCTGCGAGGGCTGCGCAGAGGATCGGGGTTGAAAGCCGTTCCCCGAAGGAGAGGACGTAGTCACCAGATTTCCTCGTAAGCTCGCCGAGGTAGGATATCCCGGTTAGAACCCTTTCAAGCTCCTCCAGGATCGCCTTTAAGGTTTCAGTTACATCCCTTCTCAAACCCTCATCCTTTACCGATTGGTTAACGACGGTGAGATGCCTTTCAGCAAGCTCCTGGACCATCCTCTTAACAGGTTCTAAAGCCCCTGACTCAGCGCTCTCAGCGACCTCTAAGAGCTGGTTCGTCACCCCGCTTAACGCTGACGACACGACGGCGACCTCACAGCCTTTACCGACGTAGTTCCTTACGACCTCAGCCGCTCTCTTCACGCCGTCAGCGTCGAGGAGGGAAGACCCGCCGAACTTGAAGATGTACCGCATACCAGTTCCCCCCTTCCTTAAGAGTTTATCATATATGTGTATTTCCCATCCATTAGAAGGTTTGGATTTATAAACTCAGCTTCTCAAAGCTGTGAATATTCAGATGTACATTGATGGGAGTCAGCGTACATGGGTGATAACAGTAAGGCATCAGGCAGCCCTACAGGGCTTACAAAGTATTCCTTCTCCCAGAACAGGGCGCGTTACTCAATACTCCAGTATTTACAGGCGCGTACCCGTGAGGCAGCCGCAGAGCTACCCTCGGATTTCCAAACCTTGGAGGAATGGGAGGGATTTAAGGAGAGCTTCCTGCCACGTTTGAAGCGGCTTCTAGGTTTTCCAGAGCATAGGAGCCCTATGAAGTCTGAAGTCCTAGACAGACGTCAAATCAACCAGTACATACGGGAACGTGTAGATTTCCTGTACGACCGTGGGAGGTACGTGCCCTGCTTCATAGTCCGCCCTCTGAACAGGGTTGAGCGAAGGCTTCCCGCCGTGGTCATTTCCCCGGGTTGGCCTCAGACGAAGTGGACGAACAGTTTCAACCACATCGCGGAGCGATGGGTTGACGCGGGTTTCATCACTCTGATCCCGGACCATCCCCCCTTCGGTGAAACCGCGGACTCTGCGATGCCCAACAACATGATCAACCTCATGAATACCTGCATGGCGCTGGGTATCCCTTACGAGGGAATCCGAGGATACGAGCTCATAAGAGCCGTGGACTACCTAGTAACCCGTGGGGACGTAGACCCTGAAAGGATATGCCTAACCGGGCTCTGCCAAGGCTCAATCGACCTATGGTTCTCAGCGGCTTTCGAACCGAGGTTTAAAGCCATAGCCCCTGTCTGCGGAACCACGACCTTCGAGGCGTGGGCTTTAGAATACATTAATTACGCCAACCTCGGCGACGCTTCACCATGCGTCCCAAGCATCCTCAAGGTCTGCGATGTTCAGCACATCTACGCCTCATGGGCGCCACGTCCGGTACTCGTTCAGAACAACGTCAACGATAACTGGTGGCCTATGTCAGGTTACGACAAGGTCGTCGCCTTAGCGAGGAAGGTTTACAGATTATACGGTGTACCTGAGCGTTTCGAAGCTGAGCTCGGCAACGAGGTTCACGATATTACCCCACGTTTTGAGAAACGCATCCTCAACTTCTTCCAGAAATGGGTGTAGAAGGGCTTAAGGACTCAGTGCATGGAATGCTCGCAATTCACGATGTGCGCAGCCTTTACCTCAACCCCGCTCCATCAAGGCTTGCTTGACGTCTATGAGGTCTCTCAGCATGGCGCTGGCTGTTTCCATACCCCCGGCGCCTCTCCCGACGATGGTTTCCTCACCCGCATACTCTGATACGAAGGTTACGGCGTTGAGGCTTCCACTCACGCAGAGGGGGCTTAGCTTTGAAACCTCGGTTGGTAGAACGCGGACTCCATCATCGTCGATGAAGCCTATGAGCTTAACAGCGCAGCCCCTCCCAGCTGCTTCCCTAAGCCACGTCTGGGTCACATCACGGATGCCCTGAACCCGTACGTCCTTCAACGTCACCCTTCTGTTAAGGATGTGATTCGCCATGATGACGAGTTTACACGCGGCGTCCCAGCCGTCAACGTCCATCGACGGGTCTGCCTCAGCGTAGCCAGCATGCTGCGCCTCAGCGAGGGCTTCCGAGAAGGGAACACCCGCTTCAGTCATCTTTGAGAGGATGTAATTCGTCGTGCCGTTCAGTATTCCCCTTATTGACAGTATCCTGTCGCCGAGGAGGCATTTCTTCGCAAAGTCGAGGATGGGCGTTCCACCACCCACGGTGCCGCTGAACCTTAGGTACGCCTTGTTGAACCTCGCAAGCTCGTTTAGGGCTGGTAGGGCTAGGGCTAGGGGTCCTTTATTCGTCGTGATCACATGCCTTCCCATCCTGAGGGCGGAGCGGATGTGGGAGAACCCGGGTTCTCCATCCCTTACATTCGTAGGCGTCGCCTCTACCAGAACCTCGGCTTCAACAGACTTTATGACTTCTAACGCGGCTAAGCCTAGGCGTCCAGAGAGGGGGTCGGCGGCAACCGTTTTCCTAGCAGCCTTCACCTGTTTTAAACGCTCAAGGTTAAGCCCGCGTGGGTCTACGGCGGCTCCTCCCCGGTCTACAACGGCGACGATGCTTGGGTAAAGCCCATAGTTCTTGGCAAGCCATTCCTTCCGTGCTATAATGGTTTGGGTGAAAGCTTCACCGACCACCCCGTAGCCTACTAGGGTAAGCCTCATATCTGAACACCCGCAACCTTCCTAAGGGCTTCCAAGTCGGCATCGACTTCCACTGGCTGCGCACAGACCTTCAAGGCGGTCTCAGGGTCTTTTAAGCCATGACCCGTAGCTACGCAAACCAGGGTTTCCTCAGGCTGGATTACACCCATTTCCCTAAGCTTTTTTAAAGCCGCTATTGATGCGGCCCCGGCGGGTTCTGTGAAAACCCCCTCAAGCCTTGCGAGAAGCTTTTGAGCCTCCACGATCTCCTCATCTGCGACGACTACAGCGGTTCCCTTGGATTCATAGAAGGCGTTTAGGGCCTTCCTCCAGTTAACGGGGTTTCCGATACGGATGGCTGAAGCCAAGGTCTGCACATCCTTCACAGGCTCAACGCTTAGACGCTTCATCTCCACAGCCCTTACAATTGGACAGGCGCCTAAAGCTTGCACCCCGACCATCCTAGGTAATTTATCGGCGAAGCCTAGTGCTTGAAGCTCCTTAAACCCCTTCCAGTAAGCCGATATGTTCCCCGCGTTTCCCACAGGTAGGATAACTGTGCCAGGCACCTCCGCGGCAAGCTGCTCCCAGACCTCGTAGGAAGCGGTTTTCTGCCCCTCAAGCCTGAAGGGGTTTATGGAGTTGAGGAGGTAGAGGCTAGAGGATGCAGCTAGTTCCCTAACCATTGACAGGGCATCGTCGAAGTTCCCCCTCACGGCGACAACCTTAGCGCCGTACATCATGGCTTGAGCAAGCTTTCCTAAAGCTACTTTCCCCGAGGGGATTAGGACGAGGCATCGAAGCCCCGCCTTAGCCGCGTACGCGGCTAGCGATGCGGAAGTGTTTCCTGTTGAAGCGCAGACCACGGTGTTAACGTTAAGCTCTAAAGCCTTCGTAACCCCAACAGTCATACCCCTATCCTTGAATGAGCCTGTGGGGTTTTCACCCTCATTCTTCACGTACAGCTTTTTTAAGCCAAGCTCGGAGCCGAGTCTAGGGCATGGATGGAGCCCTGTGGCACCCTCGTTTAAGGTTACGACGTTGAAAGAGTCGCGGATAGGGAGAACCTCCCTATACCTCCATACACCTTGAGGTCTCCTCTCCCAATCCGCGTAAGTCAGCTTTCTAGAGATATCTCCGTAGTCATACCGTACATCTAGGAGGTCCCCACACCGACGACAGGTGTAGATAACCTCGTCGACGCCGTATTCTGCTCCACAACCTACGCATTCAAGGTGCATCGCCGATCCCCTAAACCCTCGGTTAGATTTTAGACCTATAGATTCTGGTAAGCGTCCTTAAAAGGCTTAGAGCTTAGCTTAATGAAATTCCTCTAAAGCCGGTTTAAAGGAGTATTCACCTTCTACCTGAAAGCCTGGAATAATGCGCTCCAGTCCATCGAAGGTGGACTCCCCGTAGAGACGGGTGCATGAAAAGGCATGACAATGCATAAATAGGTAGCTGGATGGAATTCCAAAGCATGTTCATGCGTTACTGGCGCGATTGCCGACCTGTCGTCAACCATGGCCGTTTATGGGATTGGATCATTTTCACGAAGCGTGTCAGAGACCTTCCAGACAAGGAGACGGGCGCGGTCATGTTCCATATCAACTACTACTCCCACGCACTCATCCCCGATGAGCTGAGCACTGAGCCAGCGGCTCACCCCGGTGAAGCCGAGTTCCTGTACGTGCTTGAAGGAAGAGGCTTCGTCGAGAGCAGAGGTGAGAAGAGAGAGGTCAGGGACGGTTCCTCAGTTCAGATACCCGCTGGCGCGGAGCACATCATCGTTAACAGCGCGCCATGTCCGATGGAGATGCTTACGATGCGACGTGCCCCCCTTGATGATGGTAGCGAGGATAAACTGGTTGTGCGTAACTGGCGTGAGCCCAGGGATGAGGCTTCGAGGAAAGCGAGTCCCGAGGGCTCCATGGCCCACTGGTATCACCTCCATAAAGGCCCCTTCGTGGGCGTCCACGGCTTCCACTCAGGCTGCATTCCTCCGAGGAAGATCCCGGATCCCCACGGGCATCCCCCGGGTACCGATGAGCTCTGGTACGTTGCCAAGGGTGGGGGCTGGCACTGGGTTGGGCAGGGGATAGAGTGGCAGGGAACTGGGTACGCCCTCTGGGTCCAGCCTGAAACAACACATTCCCTCATAAACGTAAGCGATGAAATGCTCGAATACATCTACTGCTCCTATTCGCCAAGGCGCTGAGAATAGTGCGGCAGAAAATCGATAGAGGAGACCAGCTAAGAACTTACTTAACAATTTCCCCTCTGAACAGAACCGTTATAGTAGGGACTACCAATAACCCGACACGGCACAAAAATGTAAAAATTTTCCTACTTACAGATCGTCTCTGTTAGGTAAGGATGAGACGTGCATGTCTCCCATAGGATGTACGTGGCTGAAGCGCTTTTTAGGAGCAGGGAAATGCCTCAACACCGTTACCTGGTTGGGTTTCGTAGATCTGGCATGCATAGCCCTTTTCCTCGAAGATGCGCCTCATGGCTTTACCCAGCTCCTTTCTCCTTTCCATCTCCACAACACCGAGGATGGATGGCCCAGCCCCGCTTACGGCTATACCTGCGTTAAGCTCCTTCCCAAGCTTTTTAAAAGCCTCATACTCTTTTACAATACCCGCCTTAGCTCGAGCAGGCTCCACGATCACGTCTTCCATGCCTAGCTTAACCAAGTCGAGGTTTCGAGAAACCATTCCAGCCGCTAAAAGGGCTGCATGTCCTAAATTGTAGTTGAGGTTAAAGATCGGAATCATCTTTGGAACGGCTTCTCTAGCCACCTTCGTTGAACCTTTCTCCACATCTGGAACCGCGACCACGATGCCCATGTCTTTAGGCGGTGTAAAGCCTAGGATTTCAAGGGGTTCCCGGGCGGCGATGATGATGAAGCCACCGTATACAGCTGAGCCGACATTGTCTGCGTGGGCGAAGCCGGCTGTAACGATCTCGCCGAGGGAGGCGTAGTCCACAAGCCGCTTACGGTCGAGGTTAAGTTTGAAGAGTTGGTTTAATGCGTAGGCGACGCCTGCAGCTGTCGCCGCTGAGCTTCCGAGACCGCGAGCTGGTTGGATGTTTTTCTGGATCTCTACCCGAAGCCCCTCTTGGATGCCGAAGTGTTCCATCATCCTGAGAGCTACGTATCCCCCGGAGTTCCTCTCAGCATCCGTAGGAACCTTATAACCGGACACAGAGATCTCCACACCCTTCCCCGTCTTCCCCGTGACCTCTACTATATCATATGGCTCTTGGAGGGCGAGACCGAAGACATCGTAGCCTGAGGCTAGGTTTGCGCTTGTAGCTGGGCATCGAAGCCTTATACCATCCATGGAAAAACGCCTCTGCGTTAGGTATAAGGATGCTTAACTTAAGCCTTACTTGTTACACTCTCTTCCATAACAACGTTCGAGAAGGTTTATTAGCGATACCTGAAGCGGATCTTAACCATAACCTCAATCGTGGGATACGAGTTGCAGCACGAGCATATGGTTAGGGAGATCATCGAAAACGTTCGGAAACACCATGAATATCGGTCTCGGTGCCTCAACCTCATCGCCAGTGAGAATGTGACAAGCCCATTAGTCAGGGAGGTGATGGCTTCAGACCTCGGTCATCGCTACGCCATAGGCTTCCTCTACACGAGGATGTACAGGGGTTGCCGCTACATAGACAACATCGAGGAAACCACTAATTACTTAGCAAAAGCCCTTTTAAAAGCTGAACACGTCAACTACGTTCCAACAAGCGGAACCGTAGCCAACCTCGTCATGTTCAACGCCATAACCCAGCCAGGTGACGTTGTAGTCGCCCTAAGCGTCATGGATGGAGGGCATAGCAGCTTCAGGGAATGCTCAAGGATTCACGGCGTGAGCATGGTCCCGATTCCTATGAACTACGATGCATACAACGTTGATGCCGACGCGGCTAAGCAGTTGATCGCGCGGGTAAAGCCCAAGGTTGTACTCCTCGGGGCTTCAGATATCCTCTTTCCCCATCCCGTTGAGGCGTTGAGGGAGGCTGTAGAAGCTATGGGCGCAACCCTAGCCTACGATGCCGCGCACGTTTTCGGACTCATCGCCGGAGGCTGTTTCCAAGACCCCCTAAGAGAGGGAGCTGAGATCATAACGAGTAGTATACATAAAACATTCTTCGGCCCACAAGGAGGCATCATCCTCTGCACCCGCAGATACGCTGAAGCCATAGACCACTCAGCTTGGCAGATGGTGAACAACCACCACATCCATAGAGTCGCAGGCCTCGCAATAACCCTATGTGAAATGCTTACGTTCGGTAAAGCCTACGCCACGCAGGTTGTTAAGAACGCTCAGGGTTTAGGCCAATCCTTGTACAACCTCGGCGTTAAGGTTCTATGCCCAGACCTAGGCTTCACGAAATCCCATCAACTCATCCTCGACGTAGGCGAGGGGAAGGCGAAGGGGTTAAGCACTAGGTTGGAGGAGGCGAACATCATCACGAACCCTATGCCCCTCCCCTGGGACAAAGATGAGGAAACATGCTCGGGTATCAGACTTGGAGTTCAGGAGCTTACAAGGCTTGGTATGAGAGAAACAGAGATGGAGAAGGTTGCCGAACTCATAGCTAAGGTTCTCCTGGGTAAGGAGGATATAGACCGTGTAAGGGAAGATGTCTCGGCCTTCACAGCGGGTTACCAAACAATACACTACTGCTTCAATAAAGGAGCATCAGCGTACGAGTACTACGAAGCGTTAAGAAGAGGGAAAAATTAAGTGCCAACATGCCTAAAAAATCACCACGCCACGGTTTAGACCGAGTCCTTGTCATAAAGCGAAAAGGTAAAAACCTACAGTCGTTGTCATACTAACGGTTATGAACGCTTCAAGGGATGGTGGATGATGGCGATACAGGAGACAAAATACATTTGGATGAATGGAAGCCTCGTTGACTGGAAGGAAGCTCAGGTTCATGTTTTAACCCATGCGCTTCACTACGGCACGGGTGTTTTCGAAGGTATCAGGGCTTATTGGAGAGACGGGGTAGTTTACGTCTTTAGGCTTCAAGACCATTTGAGGAGGTTCTATAACTCGGCTAAGACGTATTTCATGGAGATCCCCTACAGCAGAGATGAGCTCTCAGACGCCGTCGTTGACCTTCTCAAGGCTAACGCGGCACGGGAGAATTGCTACATACGCCCAATAGCCTACCGCGCATTTAAAGTCATAGGCTTAGACCCTTCAAAATGCCCTGTCCACGTAGCCATAGCCGCCTTCCCCTTCGGCAAATACCTAGACATTGACAAAGGCGTACACTGCTGCGTCTCCGCTTGGAGACGCATCGCCGTCGACGCGCTTCCACCAGATGCGAAGGCGTGTGGAAACTACGTTAACTCAGCCTTAGCGAAAATGGAAGCCTTGAGAAACGGGTTTGATGAAGCCATTTTCCTCGACTCCCACGGCTACGTATGCGAGGGCACAGGTGAGAACATCTTCATCGCAAGGGCTAACATACTTTACACCCCACCAACTTCAGCAGCTATACTCGAGGGCATAACCAGAGACACTGTTATACAGTTAGCTGGAGACCTCGGTTACAGAGTTCAGGAACGCATAGTGACAAGGAATGAACTCTATGTATGCGATGAAGCCTTCTTCACCGGGACAGCGGCTGAGATCACGCCGATCACGGGTGTAGACCACCGCCCAGTAGGGGATGGAGCCATAGGGCCAATAACGCGTGAACTACAAGAAGCCTTCTTCGACGTTGTGACTGGTAAGAATGAGAGGTACAAGGATTGGCTGACACCGATTGGCCTCTTGTAACCCCATCGTAGATAAAAACTCGGCGTGTGGAAAAAAAGACGCAGAAACTATCGGGAAAGATGTCTTGTGACTTCCTTGCCCACACAGGGAAGCTTCCGCATTCAACCTTGAAGCGAGTTTAAACACTCAATTAAACGAAGACGAAGACATTGCGTCAATTCCTTAAAATACTTTCCACCTTCTTCAGTTACACGGTAGTATGTGCGTTGACGCCCTCTTTCAACCCGTTTTTCACTTACCACTAATTTATTACGCTCAAGACGGCGTAGGGTTGTGTACAAGTTCTCGTTGTTAACGTAGATTTTCCATGTTCCATAGATACTTTTCTTAACACCATAACCATACTGCCCACCTTTATGAAGCTCCTTCAGAATGCATAAGTCTAGGAAAAAGTGTATAATCCTTCTACCTATCTCCGCTTCTATCGAAGAGAGCTCAGCCATACACGTCCCTCATCGGTCTACGAGCATCGTGCAAGTCCATGGCTACGTAACCATTCCTTGCCAGTTAATATTCAAGCCTAAATCCTGAACTGAGTCCCACAGAAGGAGTTCCATGTCAGCAGGCATCGTAAAAGGTCCTAATAAGGGTTTACACTCTTTCTCTGAACTGAATAGTTGAACAAGGCAGAATTATCCCACTTATTTTATTATCATCGTTATAATTAATGTATGCCTTACGTATTTCCTTCGCTTGCTCTCAATTTCATTAAAAAGCATCTACCTCACAGGTGTGGGCAGAGCCTGACATGTCTAGGTGGACCTAGGAAGAAAGTGATACATGATTGGAGCCATGATTAAACCATGTAAGGTCTTCTAGCAGATAGTATGGGTTTAGATGACCTCCACGGCGAGTCCTGCGTCAAATTCTTCAATAACATCTACGGCGACTTCAATTGCCTTGAGAGATTCGTGGAGGTTCCATGCGACTTTATAAAAGACTGCACGGCGCTGTGCCGGCAGAAGGATTAAAACGAAGACGAATAAGTCTTTCCTCACGAAGTACTCATAACCATGCATCCTAACCTTGAAACTCATACACTCCAAGCGGCGGAGAAGCGTTAACCGGTTCTCAGGCAAGTCGAAGATGTGGACCATTAAGCTTATCCCTACCCTGCCCTCATACGACAACTGTAGGGCTTTAAACACATATTAAATATCTGCTGGAAACCATTTGATGGTCACATAATATCTTTTACTCGTTCTGGGAAAAGATTAGAGCAATCTGTGAAACTGAGTGTGGAGTATGTGGAAAGCGCGGAGAGGCTTGGATTATCATTTAATAAACTGACCGTGGTCGGACTTGGGACAAGGTATGGACGTGTGACGAACGTAAACGTCATCCTCGCGGGCATAGACCCAGTTACCCTAGAATACTGGGCTTCAGAACACGTCCTGCTGCAAGCCGCTGAGACCAGTGGGTACACCCAAACAGCGTACCTAGACTCAGACAACCCAAACCTCGTCCCAGGGCTTTCAGAGTCATTAGGCAACTACATTGAAAGATCCATGAGACAGCTGTTAACAGCAGGTTAAGGGGGTTAACATGGATGAAGCGAAGATTAATGTATGCGTGGAGGAGCTGACTTAGGCTTCACCCTTTTTAACGAAGGATAAAGGATACGACTTAGATCAACACGGTGAAGGA
>CAYNFI010000023.1:0-26398 GCA_964396445.1 uncultured Candidatus Bathyarchaeia archaeon | reverse complement strand
AATTTAAGCATTACGGTGCTATGCAGATTCTTAGAATACGCGTGGATCATCGCGTCATGTTACGCTTAAGTTAATTCGTAAACGTTTTATATTAAGAAGAGGGTAACTTGTTGATAGATTACGTTAAAGTACGTTTTTAACTTGGCAAGCTCTTTCCAGTTTTTCGTAGATAAGAGGATCGTATAATTTACAGCCATCTCTCAAACCATTGGAAGGCTTTACGCCCGCTGAAACGATGTCCTCCATCAAATTCATCCACGTCGCAGCGTTCAGGAACCTTCAGGACTTCATAAACCTCCTTAAGCTTTGAGTAAGCGTAGCGGGACGCCTCTATAGGGAAGCCCTCATCGCGTACCCCGCTTTCTATGAGGAGGGGACGCGGCGCGATGAGCCCGGCGTAGTCCCACATTTCACCGTATTTCAGAAGCCCAGGTATGGTTTGGGAGCCGCAGAAGTTCCCGTAGTCTAATGCGAAGGCTTTGAAGGAGTTGAGGTAGCCGCTCACTACGGCGACCTTAACCCTCTGGTCGAGAGCGGATGTGAATAGAGTCATAGTCCCACCGTAGGAAAGCCCTATCATCCCTATACGCTTCGCGTCAACCTCAGGGCGGGTTTCGAGGTAGTCGATGCAGCGTAGCGCGTCCCATATGTTGAGGGTGAGGGGGTTAAGCCCTAGAAGCAAAGCCTTCAAGAAGACCACGTTGCAGCCGTCGCGGCCTGGGAACTCGTAGCCCACCTTCCGCTCACCGAAGCCCCGCCAATCCGGCGCCATGACCACGTAGCCGCGGAGAGCAAACTGACGGGCGTAATCGTAGTTATGCTGCTGCACCGTGAAGACGCGGCGGGCTTCACCCTGGGTTATACCTACGACATCGTCCTTCCCATTGCCATGCCCATGTGCGCATAGAAGCGCCTTCACCCGCTCACCGGGTTTCAAGGTCTTCGGTAATAGGACGTAGGCTGGAACAGCCATTCCAACCTCGCTTTGAATGAGCACCTTCTCACGTATGTAGCCGCCCTCGTCGACACGCTCCACAATAATCGGGTTCAGTTCACAGGGTTCAGGCCAGTCTCCTAGGAGCTCTATGAGCTTCGCCTCTAAGGCTGAACGCCAGCCAAGCCACTCCTCCTCGCTCCGCGCCTTAAAGCCTAGTTTAGGTTGGAGCAACCGATACTTCCAATCAAGGTATTCACCCATAGAAAAAGTTCGCTGACCGAAGCCCTCTCCATCCATCCCACTATTCCCCTAGGCTAACACTGACAGTTTTCACGACACGTACCTATTTACGGCTTACGCTGAATAACACGAAGTTGTCAACTTACCCTTGAGCTTTAAGAGCGTGTTCGACGCGATAAAACGGGTTATTCTCTAACTGCGATGATCATTTTTAAAGCATCCCTTGAAAAGTATTTAAACTGTTAAAAGACTACTCTTCCTTCAGGCACTGGGAAATGGTTTCTTTCAGGAGTAGTGGGTTGGTCGTGGAAATCAGAGGTGTGGACATCCACCCCGCCTCACTGTTCGGCACAGACCCTGAAACTGGACCTCAAAAAGTAACAGAAATGGTGGATTTAGCCTCTAAACATAATTTGAATTTTCTACGCCCCTTTGTGGTCGGAGTCCGCTGCGACGCCTCATATGAAAGTAGGTTGATGCCGATACGGGTGTTTGAAGGGTGGGACCCCTTAAAAATCCTCGTCGAGGAAGCGCATAACAAGGGGTTGGAGGTTCACCCCTTTATCTGCGTGGTTCCCCAAGGTGTGGATCAGATAGGTCCAACATTGAAGGCGCATCCTGAGTGGGCTATGGTTAATAAAGAGGGACAGGTCGTAGGCTGGGGTAATCCTGCTCACCCCGAGTTTAGAAAATACGTGGTAAGCATCATCATGGAGATCGTTAGAAGCTATGAAATTGACGGCGTTAGCCTCGATTATCTCCGCTATCCAGGGACGAAAGTGGACTACTCTGAATATAGCCGCAACAGGTTCAGAGAGGAGTATGGAGTTGATCCCTTAGAGTTATCTGAGGAG
This sequence comes from uncultured Candidatus Bathyarchaeia archaeon, assembly GCA_964396445.1. Lineage (GTDB taxonomy): Archaea > Thermoproteota > CALKCG01 > B24 > JAWCPE01 > CAYNFI01. The sequence goes on along the minus strand of CAYNFI010000023.1, from coordinate 24,367 downwards.
AACCTATTCTATAAAAAGTGGAATCGGTGGCGGATAGGGCAAACCGACCTCTTAATGATGGAGATCCACGATACGGTGAAGGAGGCTAAACCTGAAATTTTACTATCAGCCTACGTCTGGACCGTAATGGACCCTCAGATATGTTTACGCGATTGGGAGGCATGGTTGAAGAAGGGTTACCTTGACGCGGTCAACCCTACAGGCTACGCTTATGAATTCTCCGAGTATATGAAACGCATTAGAGCATCCACAGCCGCGGCGAGGAAAGCGAGCCTTAAGGCCCCGGTCTTCATCAACGTTGGGGTTTACACCAGCCATGGAAGCCTTAAAGACGCGGCTCAGGTGATTCAGTGGACGCAGGGCGCCCGTGAGGCGGGAGCTGATGGAGTGAGCTTCTTCACCATGAAGTCGCTACTGCCCTACTTGAACGAGGTATCCGAAGCCCTCTTCAAGAATAGGGTGAAAGTACCGCGTAGATTGATTTAGTACCACCTTCCTCGATGCGCATCCTCAAATCATTGTTTAAGGTAGATGGAGAAGCCGATCTAAGGAGGAGGGGTGCCCGAGTCATTCAGAGTAAGGCGGCTTACACAGCTATTCCACGGCGTATTTCCGCAAGACGTTATCGTTGAGCTCTACTCCCAACCCAGGTTTATTCGGCACCTCAAAGTATCCATCTTTCAGTTCTAGTGGTTCCAATAAAAGCTCGTCCATGATCTCAGAGGCGAACGTGAAGGATTCACGGTTCTCCTTGTTCGTCACAGGCCTATGGTATTCAACGTATTCCCCGTTCGGTATGGAAGATACGAGGTGTATCTGGGCTATGACGTTGAGCCCTGTGCTCCAATCATGCGGTACGCACATCATGTGAGCCTCCTCCGCTACCTTCGCTATTCTCATCCACTGCGTCAACCCAACTTTTGAAGGATCTGGTTGAACGATGTCCACAGCCCTCTGGTCGATGATGGATTTAAACTCGGGTACTGTGCCTAGGATTTCCCCTGAGGATATAGGTGTGTCCACAGCCGCCTTGATCTGCAAGTATCCATCCAAATCGTCTTGGGGAATAGGCTCCTCGAAGAAGAAGACATTGTACCGCTCAACCTCCTTGATCGTCTTGATCATCCTAGCCGCTGTGGCTTCCCATGGGGCACCAGCGTCCACGATCACCTTCACATCGCCCCCTACTCCCTCACGAACCCCCCTAACAATTTCAGCGTCTTTCTCAACACTGCCGCGCCCTAAAATGCCCCACCCGAACTTCACAGCTTTAAATCCCTGGTCTCTGTACACCGCGGATTCCTGGTTTAACTGCTCTCGACTTTTATGGCCGAAGGATGCGCTGGCATAGGGTATAACCTTATCCCTGCGGCGTCCCCCGAGGAGTTTCCAAACGGGAGCGCCAAGCTTCTTACCAGCTAGGTCCCAGAGGGCCATGTCGACCCCTGCCATCGCGTGGACGCTGACCCCTCTCAGCCCATGCGATAAGATTGCGCGGTACATCCGCGTCCAAAGCCTCTCAACTTCAAGGGGGTTCTCGTCGACGATAAGGGGTTTCAGAGTTCCCTCCACGATGTATCGTGCTACGGGGGAGGAGTCGATATGCCCGATGCCCACTATGTCCTCATCCGAGAAAACCTGAACGAGGGTGTTGTTTCCACCGCGGAGGTTTAAAGCCTTCACGTTGACAATCTTCATAGGCCTTCCCAGCTCCTTTTCCACTGCTCAGTGTTTAACCTTTTAAGCTTTCAACAGCGTTACCAGCCGATTTAGAGGATTTACCTGTCCGCGTTTTTAACGCTCATTTTATGCGCTTCAATGAACTCCCTACATGCCTCCGCTAGGAAGTACCATAGGTTTACGCCTAAAAGGTCTGGTCCCCAGCCGTTTATATCATACGTATACCTGCCATCGCTTACCCTGTCAGCTGTGAAGTCTTCAATCCATGCGCAGAGGCCTTCAACCGCTAACCTCGCTAGTTCCTCGCCTTTCCAAGCTGTAGAGAAGACTGTTCCAGGGTCTTGGTAGTCTTTAATCCTGTCTTTACATACAAGTTCAGGGAAGAGTGCGAGGGCAAGGGATGTTTCAAACTCTCCGCCATGCGCTGGTATCGGGTATCCAGGGTAACCGTACTCGCCTGGAGTGTAAGGTCCTTTCAAGGGGCTGTCCAACAGCTTTATCCCCTGCTCCGGCGGTACATAGTCCCAGTAGCTAGCGGGAACAACCTTGATTCCAAGCTCCTTCGACGCCCTTACAGCGGCGCCGAGGACGGCTGGCCTATTACTTCCATGACCGTTTAATACGAGGATACGCTCAACTCCATGAACGTGGAGGCTCTGACATACACTTACAGTCATATCGATGAATATGTGGGGCTCAAGGGTGCAGCTTCCGGGGAAGCGCATCTGACCCCTCACAACGCCGTATGTTATGGGCGTAGCTACGAGAACCCTGGGATACATCCGCTCGGAAACTCTCAAAGCGATGTGGAGGCACGTGAGGAAATCCAATCCTAGGGGCAGGTGGGGCCCATGCCATTCCATAGACCCTACGGGTATGATCGCGGCCTGAACCTTAGGGAGACACTCCCCGAAGGCGTCGCTCGTTAAGTCAGGGTGGTAAAGACGTTTACCCAACCCTTCTTTCTCATGCCCTTCTATACTAGTGGACTTATTCTGAAACATGGCAACCTCAACAATTATTGTTCATCTCTTTATATATGATACGTAAGGTATTTACGGATTCTACGCCGTCACCCGAGTTCATGGGCTTCTTTCATAGAAGCTTATGCGGAATTGGTTTGAAGACCTCGATCTTAAACACGGTGAGCATAACGGGTTCTTTAAGGTTTAAAGACTGAGGCTGGGCTTTAGGAATCGATGCGCCGTTTGCCTGAGCCTTCTGAAAGTAAGGCGTGAACTTTACAAAATAAATGTGTTGAGTAAGAGTGAATGTATAAATTAAAATGGGTTACCAGAATCTTCTACCCATAGCTTTCTTCTCAGCTTCAACGATGAGCTCGAAGAGCCTGTCAGTAAGCCTATCCTCCTTGCTTAGTACTTCTTCCGCGTCCATGGGTGTAAGCCTTCGACCTGTGAGGACGGCGACAGCTGGGAAACCGTGTTTCTCAACGACCTTAGCCGACGCTTGAGCATCAGCGTAAACCTTCCGCTCCGCTTGGGAAAGGGGTTTACCCCGTTTCTCAACCATCTTCGTCACAACTTCCTCTGTATCAGCTAAGACCCCTAACGCTTTCGAGCCGCAGGAGGGACACGTAGGCTTTGCGGGTAAATCCTTTAACCTCATGGTTTTCACGTATTTGAGGCAGCTTGTACATATGAAGGTGCGGGCGTCGCTTAGAATCCTCGCCCTCGCAGATTCGATGAGCACACGCTTCATCTTATCCGCTGGGATGAGGTCTGATCTCCGGCTGATCCTTTCCAAGCCCACCCTAGCTATCGGCGTAGCCTCACCCTCCGTCTCCAAAACCTTGACGCGGACCTTACCGTCCCTCATCTCATCTAGGACCTTAACCGTGTGCTCAACATCCATATCTTTGTCAAGGGTTTCCTTGAAGGCTTCCTCGTAGACAACGGATCCCTCGAAGCTTTTCCCAAGCTGTGGGAGGCTTACCCTGCTAAGGTCTGTACGCCTCGATATGGCTCCGAAACGCCGCGCTACGTGGACAAGCCGTCGCTTAAACAACCCGGTTTTCTCAGCCGCCTTCAAAGCGATTTCCTTCACGTTCATCCCTGGAAGTTCCAGGAGAACCCCTTCCACATCCTTTGCATGCGTCATCCCCGCGGTTTGAACAACGACGCGGTACGCGTCTTGCTGAACCCCAACCGTGTAACCAGTCTTCTCCGAGAGAATGAACCCGATTAAACGGGCTAGGGTTCTGTTAACCAAGCTTCCGAAAGTTGAGTGGATGACCACGTAGTCCTCCCAGTCCTCAACTGTGACAACCCTATCGGAGGGAACGGGTAACCCCGCGTTGACCTGTTCAACCGTCTCCTTTATGGCTTTTAAAACCGTAGCCGTATCCCCGGGATACCGTTTCGAAAGCTGGGAGGCTATGGCTTCGGGTTGTACACCCCGTTTCAACCTTTGCTCAACGAGGCGTCTGATAGCGCCGACCTCTACGGCTACCTCGTAGGGAACGGGGATCTCCTCACCGATCCAGCTTGGTATGGCGCCTGTTGGATCAGTGATCGGCTTCGAGTAGATCTTATCCCCTAGGATGTTCAGCATCTTATACGGGCTTCCCCTGAGGATGAACTTGGTACCTGGCTCACCGTACTCAGCCACGAAGGCTTCGTCGAGGATGCCAACAGGGGTCTCCGTAGTCTCATCGATTACAAGGTACTGTTTCTCATCAGGTATCATGGAAAGCTTTTCGAAGTAGTACTCGTACATCTCCTTAACCCGTGCGGGTTTGAGGACGACTTCGTCTTGGAAGGAAACCCAGGCAAGCCTCGGATACCGTGTATGCATGTAGTTTAAAACCTTCACAAGGTCTTCCCTGCTCAGCCCCGTGTACGGGTAAGCCTTACCGTAGAGGCTGAGGACTTCCTCAAAGTACCAGCGTCCCCGTTGAACGAGGAGTCCTACAACCTGATGGGTTAAAGCATCGTAGGGCATACTCGGTATCGTAACGGGTTCAAGGGCCTCAAGCTTCGCTCTCCGAGCGATCGCCATGGCTTCCAAGGTGTCATCAGAGTCCATGGTGATTATGACGCCTTTAGCAACCCTCCCCACCCCATGCCCGCTTCTTCCAACGCGTTGCAGGAGGCGTGTAACCTGCCTGGGACTCATGTACTGGATGCACAGGTCGATCCTTCCAACATCGATGCCGAGCTCCAAGGAGCTTGTGCATACAAGGCCCTTAAGCTCACCGTTTTTTAAACCCCTCTCGGCTGAAACCCTTGCGGGTTTGGCGAGGGAGCCGTGGTGTATGCTTACGGGGAAGTCGATGTCCCAGACCTTGAAGCGGCTGGCTAGAACCTCGGCTATGGGCCTCGTGTTCGTGAAAAGCAGGACGGATTCCTGCTTCTCGATGATCTCCCGCATAACGCGAAGCCTTGCAGCTACCTCGGGATGCGTGTAAAGCTTCTCAGCGAGTTCATAGTCACCTGGGCTTGGTTCAGGGTACACTATGGTAAACTCCATGTGTCTGGCTACGGGAACCTTCACAACCTCTACGGGTCTATCGTTGCCGACGAGGAAGTGCGCCACCTTATCGGGGCTTCCGATCGTGGCGGATAAGCCTATAACCTGGAAGTCCCTCTGGGTGATCCATCTGAGCCGCTCAAGGGCGAGGGAAAGCTGGCTTCCCCGCTTATCCTCAGCCAGCTCATGGGCTTCATCGATGATAACCCATTGGATCGACCTAAGATGACGCCGCATAACCCTCCCTGGGAGAATGGCTTGGAGGGTTTCAGGCGTCGTGATCAAGAGATCCGGTGGACTCCTAGCCTGGGCTCCTCGCTCCCGTATCTCCGTGTCACCGTGCCTCACGGCGATCTTCACGTCGAGGCGTTTACACCACCACTCTAAACGTTCGAGAAGGTCACGGTTTAAGGCTCGCAGCGGGGTTATGTAGAGAATCTTGATCCCAGGCGGCTTCTCGGGGCTTTTCACGAAGAGGTCTAGAACCGGGAGGAAAGCCGCCTCGGTTTTACCCGTACCCGTTGGGGCTATCAATAGGACATTTTCCCCATCGATGATCTTCGGGATAGCCTCAACCTGGGGGTCGGTGGGGTTTAGGAAGCCCTTCTCCTCAACAATCATCCTCACGGGCTTTGAAAGAAGCGTGAAGACGTTACGCCCTTTCCCCATCCCCAGACCCTTACCCTAGAAAACCTTGGCGGGCTGGAATAAAAGGATATTAAACTGCTCAGTCTTCTCAGCTTACACTCGGCATCGCTCACGACCATCGTGACGTTATTCAATGATATGAGCTGGGAACGTCATAGGCTTATAATAACCACCGTTTCTCCATCTCTCATGTATAACCTTTATTCTCATGCAGCCTTGGTCACTAAAGGCGTTGTTGTTAAGGCTTTCCTCTCACTCATCCGCTCCCATGCTTGCCTCGCCGTCACCCCAGCCTTCTTAGGGAAGTCCTTCACCTCGACTTCCGCGATGATGGGGAAGGGCACAGGAGACGCCATGCCCCAGACCATGGCTTCATGGTCAGCTAAACCCGGTAAGTATTCACCTAACCTCTCGTTCCCATACTCGGAGTACTTGATGATGGCTTCCTGGTCGTTTCCAGACATTAAGCGGAAACAGGCGATGCTGTTGCATTGAGAGATGATCGACTTTGAGACGTAGGCTGGGCGTTGGGTGAGGATGAGGAAGCCTACGTTGTAGCCTCCAGCTTGGCTTATGGCTTCGATGAGCTCCTTATCCACACCAATCCTCTCTGGGTTACCAACCTCAACCTTAAGCCCCTTCTCAGGAGCCATGTATTGAGCTTCCTCCACCACAACCACCACGGCGAAGTTTCCGTCATCCCGCTTCCTCATGGCTTGCTCAACTATGGTTGCGATGATATGCTTAGTGGTTACGTGCTGTTCATCAACCTCAGTGTCCACTGAGAAGTCGATGATTAATACATCGTAGCTGTTGATGGACTCTATGAGGTCCACGGTTTCCCTCTCACCCTCTAGGAAACCTCCCCGCGTGCGGAGAGCCCACTGCAACCTAGCCATGTTCCGCTCCCTTTCCCGCGCTAAGACTATGGGCGCGAGTTCCGCAGCCTTCCCCATAAGAGACTGCCTCGTTAAATCCCCGTCTTCGGCTGATATGGCTTCCACAGCCTCGACGACGAGCTTCCCAACGCTTGTACTCGGGTTGAAGCCGAGCCTAGATGCCACAACATCCCCTGTGAAGAAGCTTACCCTCGGAAGGAAGCGGCGGTAGGGAATAGCCACCGCCCCATACTTCTTCAAAACCGCGTACTCCCCCCTACGGTCGAGGATGACAAAGTGAGGGCTGGGCTTCAATTCAAGGGACCTAGCGATGAGGTTGATGGCGAAGGTGCTTTTTCCACTCCTCGTCATGCCGGCGATGAATATATGTCCACGGGTTAAGGCGTTGAGGTCTAGGTAAACGGGTATCTTCAACCCTCTATGCCTCCCTATTCTCAGGATGTAGGGCTGCGACTCCCCTGTTATCCTCTCATGGGATAGGAGGGAGAAGAAGTTGTTCACCTCCGCCTCCGTCGGCTCGAAGACCGGGTCCCATGTTCCTGGGCTGCATTCCAAGTGGTACCATTTCCCAGTTTCAGTGATGTAGCCTAGGATCTCAGCCCAAGCCACATCGTATTCTAAACGCTTCCCATACTGTGCCCGTCCACCTTTCTTGCCAGCTATAGGACCGAAGCCTCCGATGTTCATCTCGGGGTTGTACGGTGTAACCCTGTAAACGCGTGTGAGGACTGGTACAACCTTCAGGAAGTTTCCTTTACCATCCTTCACTGACTTTATGGGATGGGGTAGGAAATAATATTGGTTGATGAAGGCTTTAGCTCCATCCTTAACCACGAAGGGGGCTATGCTCTGGGAGCACCCTGACATGATGTAGCCAACCTCGATCATCGCCGTCCCAGCTCCAGAGCCGTGGCTTCACTTAAGCCATCGTCGTTGAGAACCCAGCTCTCCCCATGTTGGAGGATGAGCATATCCAAGTCCTCAGCCGCGACCTCCCCAGCCTGAACAAGGTCTAGAACCTTTGAGAAAAGCACGAGTGCGTGGATGTTAGAGGTTGGGCGTGTGATGCGGGTGTAGCGGTCCGCCTCGTAAACCGGGTACGGTATTCCCTCGGAGTTCGCTGTGGTGTATACTAGGGACATGAGGTCCTGAAGCCTTGGGAGGCAGAAGCTTGGAACCTCAACCCTGTATGGGAAAAGCCCCGTTTTAATGTACCCTGAATAGATATCGGATGTGGATGCGCCGTAGTTGAGGTCCTCGGCTAAGCGGGTATAAGCCGCTGTAACCTTGTTGATGACCTTGAAGGGCTCCGTGTACTCCCCCATGCCCAGGATGGGGTTGAGGAAGACCACATCCCTGACGGCTGGGCTTTTACAGAGCTTCCCATAGTGGTTCATATGGGTGCGCTTCACGAAACCCGTTAAAACCACGCCTAGGTCCCTGCATGTCTTTAAGAGGTCTAAGGCGGTTACGCAGGCGTAGAAGAAGTCGCCCTCGTAGCGGAAGGAATCTATGGATGAGGGACAGAGCTTAGGGTTTAAAACGATTCCCCCGTCGAGGATAACGTAGCTGGGCTTCCACAACTGAACAGCCCTCTTGGCAATATGGTATTCAAGGGCCATGTGTAGGAGGCTCTCCCTCCTCTTAGGCTCAATCTCCATAGGCCAGATGTCTGGAGTGCCGGAGATGCAGATGGGTTCCTGCTGTAGCTTCCAGTCTGTGACTAAAACGGCTACGGCGCCGTAGAGGGGGATGTAGGCGAAGCTGTAGTTTGTGCCGTTCATACCTGCATCGACGCCTACAACCTTCCCAGCCGCCGGTCCATCCTCGTTAAACACGGCTTTCTTAACTACGACCTGGCTTTGGAAATCCTTTAAAACGGCTCTCCGCTCATGCGCATACCGTTTAAACCTTTCAAGGAGGGCTTCTGTACCCCTGTCTATAAGCTCTTGGTAAAGCCTCGGATAGGGTTCTTCCTCAACGGCGTTTTCAAAATTTTCCCAACCTTTAGTAGAGTGGGATAGGTGGCTTTTCAAAGGTGTTGGTTGAGCTTCCTTTAAGAGAGCTTGCATACGGGTACCCCTTGTTGTTGGTGCGCAATGCTTATATTGTTTATACAACAATGATTAATGTGGAAGACGTATATAAGTGTTGCGCAATCAACAACAATCAACAGTGAGAAAATGGCTGAAAAGGGAAAAGTCATACGCATGAAGCTTAAACTCGGAAACGTGGAAGCCGAGGTTGAATGCCAAGAAGACCAACTTAAGAAAGCCGTACAAGACTTCATAGAAGCCGTACAAGACCTTCAAGCCAAAACCCCAACACCCCAAGAAACATCAACATCACCAATTGAAGCACGGTTGACCACGTGTAAAAGCATACTAGCCGCCCTGTGGAAGGAGGGATGGTTCCAAGTTGCCCGCAACCTCGCAGAAACCCACGACGAGATGTCGAGGCGTGGTTACCACTATGACCGAAGCGCCGTAGCCCACACACTCGCAGAACTTGTAAGGGACGGAATCCTAACCCGAGAGGGGAAGAAAGGGGAATACGTTTACCTGCAGAAGAGACCTCCTTCATAGAGAAGGGCGCACCTCAGCGACTTCTCAGAATAGGTAATAATCGATGTAGGGTGCTACCGTTACCTTCATTCATGCGTTCAAGCGTTGGATTAGTTCTTTACTCGACACCTCTTTCCTGCATATATTCTTCATACGCCTTCAGAACCGCTTTCACACTCTCTTTCAGCTTCTCCGCGGAGGTTTCAGGGTTTACGGTTAACATGATCGTGAACGGCGCGACCTGGGCTTCAAAACCTTTGATGGACATAGGTTTCTTAACAGGCTTAACCCTAACCCTTACAGCTGAGATTACGGGTCTTTCTACGGGTGCTGGGAGAAGGGTTTCAAGGTTAAAGGCGTACACGAGCATGTCGAGGAAGGCGTTTAAACCAACCCTGTCAGCTTTAAGGTCTCCTATGAGGCGGGGGAGGTCTACGAGTATAGACGCCTTATCAGGCTTATCCCTTTGAATGCGTTGGATAAGCCCGGTGACGATAACGTGTTTTGAGAGGAAAGCCTTAAGGCTTTGCCGCGTAGCCTCGGCTTTCGGGTCTATTCTGTAGGCTGAGGCGAAACCCGCGGCTTCTGGGCTTAGCCTGTACCGTCCAGGAGCTTCACCGCCCTCCTCGAGGAAACCCCAGCTTTTCAGGAAGAGGTTGTTGCGGCTGAGGTCCGTGGGGTTCATGTTCACTCTCTTCGAAGCCTCGCCTACGCTCACGTAATCCCGGTCTGCCCCAGCGTTGAGGTAGGCGACGAGGATGTTGCAAAGCCTGTCGAAGCCCTGCTTCCTAGGAAAGTATTTAGCCTCATCCATGGTTTAGGCTCTCCTGTCTCAAAGCTTTACTGATACTTGTACGCGGTGGCTTAAATATTTTGTCATTCTAACGTAAGTTAACGTATACCCCGTTAAAATACCGAAAACCTTAAATGTGCTTAAACCCTATGCCCTCAACAGGTGCCCTGATGAAGCTTAGAGTCCTAGTTAAGAGACCCTTCGGCGATGTTGAGGTTGAGGGGGAAAGCCTAGACGAGCTCATAGAGGGGCTACAGGTGCTCCCAGACTGGCTTCTCGTCATAGACAGGCTTGTAATGGGTTCAGAGATCCCCCCGGGACCAGCTGAACTCCTCACCGGGGTTGTGGAACTCTCTGAAGATGGGCCTTTAGTGACCGCGCCTAAGGAAAGGATCAGCGATAAGGAAGCTATAGGTTTAATCCTCTACGCTAAGGGTGTGGAAGCCTTAGAGCCTAGGGAAATCGGGCGGTTTTTAGAGCTCAGCGGTCGGCCTTCAACGGGTTTCGGGGCACGTTTAAGCGAGATGAAGCGTGAGGGACTCGTCGTTAAGGAAGGGAACGCTTATAGGTTATCAGCAGCTGGGAGAAACTGGGTTGAGGATACGGCTTCAAGGCTTAAAGGAGGTTAGAAAATGGAGCTTTCCGTGAAGTACGGTGATATGGAGGTTAAGTTCACAGGCTCAGAGGACGAGGTTTTAAGAGCGCTTCTCGGGTTTCTAAGCAAGGTCGTTCCCTCCTTCGAGCTTGTCCAAGGTTTAACACTTACAGTAGATTTGGAGAATCTCCTGAAACAGGTAATGGGCATCATAGCCTTCGCCAAGGAGGGTGTGGTTATAACCATTCCTAGGGAGAAGCTGGGGGAGAGGGAAGCCATACTCTTAAACCTCGTAAAGGCTTACGTAGGCTACATGCTCGGTAAATCCGAGAGGGATTCGCTTTCTATAGCTGAGATCCTCACCTTCACGGGGAGTAAACCTGGCACAGCGGCGGCGCGTCTAAGCGAGATGGTTGACTTAGGGAACGTGGAGAGGGTTGGAAGAGGGGAGTACCGTATAACCACCCTGGGGCTGAAGTTCTTCCTCGAAGAGGCTCTACCTAAGATTAAGGTCGTTTAAAGCGTGGTATTTATGGGTGTAGAAGCGAAGGTTAAGGTTCACGTGGAGTTTCAGGGAGCCATAATAGACTTTGAGGGCTCAGCTGAAGAAGTGTTTAAAGCCTTCACACACTTTATCACGCAAACTTACCCAAGCCTCAGCGTAGTCCAGAAACTCGTATTTACTCCAGACTTCTTGGGAATAGCGGAGTCGCTTAAAGGCTGCGTTGAACTCGCTCCTGAAGGCCCCTTACTCATAGCCGGCCGTGAGCTTCCGGCTGGTGAAGCCATGTGCCTATCTCTCCTAGGCGCCTACGTGGGGTATAAATTCGATAAGTTAGGTAAGGATACGCTCTCGATCGATGAGATAACGCGGACGACGGGCAAGGCTTATAAAACGGTGATGAACCAGCTGCCTTGGATGATCGATGAGGGACTTATCGAGAGGGTTGGAAAGGGAGAGTACAGGATAACGAGTAAGGGGATTAAACGGGGTCAAGAGATCGCTGGAGGCTTGAAAACCCAGGGGAAAGCAGGGGTTTAGCCGACGTTCTGGGATGTGGATGAGCCTTCTTGGCTCGACACACCTTGCCTAGGCTTAAGAGCATCCATTTTCCACTTTAAGATATCAGCGATCTCTTCTAGAAGCTTGATGATGTTATCTCCCTTCTTTTCAACACCTGGGCTTTGACCGAGCATCTTACCCAAGGTGATGACCCACGATATATACAGAGGCTTTGTGTAAAACTCAATCATACCGTGAACAACGGCTTCCTTAGAACCTATGAAGGGCTGGTACTCCGAGGGTATAGAGTGGAGGCTTATGGTTAAATCATCCGGTTTAACGGTTTGCAGTAAATCCATCACTTCCTCGTCCTCGTTTAAGGCTTTCGCGATGTCATTTGAGATAGTGATGTCTGGGAGGTATAGGCGGAGCTCGCTGAGAAACTCGTTTTCCTTGAAATAAATGTCTTTACGGATGAGTCCCTTAGATTCAAGGGAGCACTCCATCCCCTTAAGCTTCCTGTAGAGGGCTTCAAGCGCTTCATTCATGTTGTCACGGTTAACAACTTCGTAGAGGGCGGTTATGTACCATTTCGTCTCAAAGAAGGCTATGGACTTCTTCTGAAACATGAGGTAGGTATACACGCTCCTCTTAGGTGTGGCGTAGACCAAACCACCCCCCTGCTTCCAATCTTTAATATGTTTCTCAAATACTCTGACTATGAACGGTGTCTCGTAGAGAGACTTCTTCCGTTTTTTCCTAGCCTTACCCTCAGACGGCATACCCGACCACATCTGTCATAGGATAGGGGTAAACGTGTAAAAAACGTTTCCTATAAACCAAGGTTGAGACTTGGCTAATAGAATGGTGGATAACTCATATGGTGATGCGGTCTGTAATTCTGAAGCTTTTTCAAAGCGGATACAACACGCTGCGTAGTTGGGAACTCATGGTCACATTGAGGGCATCTGACAAGGTCGCAGCTCATATTGTTTATAAGCCGTTTGCAGGACTGGCAACTTATGGCTCTGGCGTAGAGGATGTCGAATTCGAAGCCGCATTTCGGACATGTCATCGAACGTTCCTTATAAGACATCCTCTTCCCCTACCATAAATCTTCAGGGCTTACCCATTTAAAGGTTTATCAAACCCAGCCAAAGTACGTGAGGATGGTTGGGAGGAATAGCACAAGGGATAGAGCGATGAGCACGATGTACCAAACAAGTCTAACCCGCTCCATGTCACGCCGCTTCTTGGAATCAGCTTCCTCACACTTAGCCGAACAGTATTGGTACTCCACGGATATCGATTTATTACAGATAGGACAGTGCTTATGCTCAGGTATGGGAACGGATACTTTCTCTATTTTTTTCCGCGACAGTGGGATCCCCCTTGACGCGAATGCTTGATCTAAGATCGGGTCACCTCATAGGATATAAGGGTTTGGCGGTGACCGAGATCGTTCCTTAACTAGACCACGTGTTCCCCCGTATTAACTGCCTTAAAAATAATATCCCTTCAACGTGTTGCGGCTGGAGTAGAACAGATTTAAATCTACCAAACGGAGAACAAGTAATGCCTTGAACGCTGAGGTTAAGGTCTTCGGGTGGCAGGGGATAAAGCTTCAAGTCCCTGAAGAATGGGAGTTAGCCGCTGAGAAAGGCGGTTTCACCAAGGGTTACATAAGGCTTGACGATGTTACGGCTCCAAAGCTGTCCATGAGCTGGGACACCGTGAAAGAGGATAAGGCTAAGACCCCTAGGGAAGCCCTCAAGGAGCTTAAAAAGGAGATAAAGAAGCGGGATAAGAGCGTGAAGTTTCTGAGGGAGGACGCGATCAAGGTCTGCGGGCATCCCTCAAGGTACTTCCACTGGAAATCACTCACTGAGGGCTACGAGCTTTTCTGGTACTGCCCTGATTCTAAAAGAGCCTTCGCCTCAGAGTTCACTTTTAAACCCGACGAGTACTGGAACCTTAAACCCGCTTTGGATAAGGTCATTGAATCCATCCAATGCCATTCAACCGATGATACACGGGTTTGGACAACCCTCGACCTTAAGCTTGAGGTCCCAACAGAGTTTAATCTAGTGGAACGCAGCTTCTACGCAACCCGGATACATATGCTCTTTTCAACGAGGGAGGCCTATTTCATATTCGACAGGGTCGGCTTCGCCCAAACCATATTAACGGAGACCTACAGCGACCTACAGGATTGGCTTGAGAAGGTTTACGAGCCTGAGTTGAAGCGGAGGTTTAAGGGGATAAAGTTCGGCCGGATTCGAAGCGATAAAGTTTTCGACCACGAAGGCTTAACGGTGCACTCATCCTATAAAAGCGGGACATTATTCGGCAAGAAGCATGATGTGGAAAGCCAGGTATGGTTCTGCCAGCAGGTGAATAAGATCTTCGCCGTGACAACGGTTAAGGAAATTGGGAAGAACGGTAAGTTAAATAAGGGTTTGAAACTTATTCTATCCTCTGTTAAATGCCATGGCTGAGGCTTTGGAGGACGCTGTCTAAATGCTGTCCCGCCTAAGGGGTAAGAAGCCTACTGGTCCAGTGATGCCTAAAGAGGACTTCCTGAAACTCGTTCCGATTAGAAACCCCACTATCAAGTGGGAGAAGTATCCAACAGGGGAGGTTTCAATCGATGTTCCCCTCGGGAAATCTAGGAGAAAAGGGGTGGTAGGAAAGCTTTTCATGCCTCAAACCCCTCGGAAGAAAAGGGTTGTCTTCGACAGGATAGGCTCGTATGTCTGGGAGCAATGTGATGGGAAGAACACGGTTGAGGACCTCGTCGGCCTCCTCTGCGAGAAACACAGGCTTACGAGGAGAGAAGCCGAGGTACCTCTTATGATCCACCTTCGGAACCTAGGAAAACGCGGCTTCATAGGGTTACTGCCGAAGGAAGCTTTATCTGCTAAGCCTACACAGTGAAGGGTCGATAAGCCTTGAGCGGTGATGCCTCAGAGGAAACCCCAGCTATTAGACCTCGGAGAAGGGTTGCTAGGAAGAGGAAGAAGGAAACGAGAACGGGGATTATAGGGGAATGGTTTAAAATAAGGTTGCAGAGGATCGGTGGATCCCTGCTCTTCCCGAAGAGCACTTTCAAACAGATCGTTAAAGACCCGGATTACGGTGGAATGCTCATCATAGCCTTAAGCTGCGTCCTCCTCGGATTGTTGGCGCAGTACACCCTCTGGGTTGTCAAGCTACGTTTCTACGATATAGACCAGCATCGCTACGTCTCCCTTGAATTCCCCTACACGAACTACGCGACGTCTGAGGCGATGAGCTTCCTCCTCTTCAGCCTTTTACTCAACTTCGCCGTTTATTACGTCGCTTCATGGGCTTTGAAAGGTCAGCGAAACGCGACAGCCATGTTGGTATGCACGGGCTACGTCCTTTCCCCCCAGCTTCTCGGACGCATTTTTCAGTTAGGTGTTTCTTTCGCCTTTTTCCCCCCCGTGGAGTATAAGGTATCCGCGGATACAGTACTCGTTCTCATGACGACGTCTATCCAGCTGTTTCAAATCCATCAAAGGGGATGGGCTGAGGTAGCGATGGTGAATGAAAGGGTTTTCCAAAACTGGCAGATAACCCCGGAGGTTCTAAGTTTCAGGTTCGCAACCTATCTCTTCAACATCTGGACGGCTGTCCTAGCCGTGGTAGCCGTCAAATATGCGGCGAAGCTTTCATGGAAGAAGGCGGCTGTAGTTTCATGCATAGTTTTCGCTAAGGATACGATTTTCTTCATCCAATCCTTCCTCCCTTAACGCTAGGGCGCAGGGTTAAGCCTACCTACCTTCCCCGTAGAATGTATTTCTCACCTATTGAGAGGAAAGCGACTAAGGCGGAGGAGAAGAGGAGTTCCCAACTCTCGACATCCACAGGACCCCGTAAGGCAAGGGTTTTAGAAAACGCGTTGGTGGCTGTAGGTATCATCACAACCTCGATCCCAACGGGTTCAGCTTCGCTGAGTATCATTGTTGTATAAACCCTGAGTAGTAACCCGGTTTCCTTATCGTACCACCGTCCCACAGCTCCAGTCACGTTCTCCATGGTAAAGGATGCGTTTGCAAACCAGCAACTCCGCGTGAGGTTGGATACGGTCACCTGATCCTCACCCTCAATTACACAGGTTAGGTTTTCTACGTCCACTAGACTGCCGATTCTTCTCTCCGGGTCCGCGTTTACCCAGAAGTATGTACGCACGCTGTTTACAGGTAGACCGTCGATCGTTAACACGAGACGCGAATCTGCGTCAACTTCGAGAACGTTTTCCAGAGTATAGCTATCCCTTCCAGCCTTCTGCCTAATCGCCGCAATACTTCCGTTAATGCTTTCGACACGCCATGAAACGGTTCCGGAGAAGGCGCTGGTTCCCTGACTTGTAACCGCGGTTACATTAACCTGGTAATTGACGTATGTACCCGTTTTTAGCCAAGTAGGCGTTGCGTAAACCGTGAACTCGTTGGGTAAAGCGATGAAGAGCAGGGGTATAAGGATGAGGCACAGGATAGCGCCGCGCATCAAGACCCTTCTCCAGATGAGTAGAAGCGTAGAGAATTTAAGGCTTTCATGGTTTATGGGAGCTTATGAGAAAAATCTTTTAACCATTTTTCCCCTAGTGGAAGGCTATCATGAAATCTCTCTGCATTTACATCTGTGTGAAGAGGTTTCGGATTAGGAGGGAAGGATGGTTAAAGGTTTTCAAGTTCCTTGAAGAGTTGGTTTAAGGCTGGGTGGAGCTTCTTATAGACTCCGTAATGCTTCTCATATATGGACTGAGTAGCCTCGTTAGCGGTGTAGACGGCTTTCTCTCTGTAAACCGTTTTCACAGCGTTCTCCATGCTGGTGTAGGTTTTCGCCGCAACACCCGCTAGTATGGCTGCGCCCAGCGCGGCTGCCTCCGTTACATCCGGTGCCACAACCTTCCTCCCCGTTACATCCGCCTTTAACTGAAGCCAGAACCGTGACTTAGCTCCGCCTCCTATGGCTCTAAGCTCCGTAACCCTTATGCCATGTCCACCTATGGCTTCGAGGATGTTTCTAAACTCAAAGGTAAGTCCCTCTACGAAGGCTCGGATAACCTCGCCGCGACTCTGAGCTAGGGTAAGGCCTAGGAGTACACCTCTGGCTTGTCTGTTGAAGTTTGGGCACCCGCTTCCTTCGAAGAATGGGAGGAGGAAAAGCTTCATAGCTCCTGGAGCCGCCTTACCGGCTTCCTCCATTAGTATATCGTAAACATCTAAACCCTTTGCCTTCGCCGCTTCCCGCTCAACCTGAGCGAAGTTATCCCTAAACCATCTTAGGACGACGCCTCCGTTTGGGTTGAACCCGAATAGGAGGTAGCGTTCAGGCATGACGTAGCTTTGAACTGAGAAGCCTTGCCTCCTCATCGCATCTGTTAACGTGAGTTCATCCTGTACCACAGCGACGCATTCAACCGTTCCCGTGGCGTCCATAACTGGGCCGCTGCTTAGGAGACCGACGCCGAGGGCGCCGCAGGGCTGGTCGTGACCCCCCGTAACCACGAGGGTGCCTTTAGCTAAGCCTGTAACTTCAGCTGCCTCAGTCGTTACTTCACCTACAACCTTTCCTGACGGCGCAACTTCAGGGAGAAGCGCTTCGTCTAAGCCAGCTGTATCGAGGATTTCCCGTGACCACTGCTTCTTCCTTATGTCAAACATCATCGTCCTCGAGGCTACGGAGTAGTCGATAACGGGGTTTCCGCAGAGCTTCATGTTCGCGTAGTCTTCCCAGCATAGGAACTTGAAGGCTTTCCTGTAAACCGCTGGCTCGTATTCCTTGATCCACTGAATCTTCTGCAGCGTGTATATGGGGATCGTTCTTGCAAGGGGTTGACCTGTGATTTGAAACATTCTCTCAGCGCCGAAGTTTTCCTCCCACCGCGCCGTTTGAACCTCAGCCCTCGCGTCGAACGTGGTCATACTTCCATACAGGGGTTTACCTTCCCTATCGATGGGGATGAAGGCTTCCCCGAGTACTGAGGTGGATAGGGCTACGATGGCCTTGGGCTCAACCTTAGCCCCTTGAACGCTCGCTCTGACCACCTTCACAACCGTAGCCCAAACCTCCTCAGCGTCCAGCTCAGACCACTCGGGTCTACGATGGAGGAGCCTATACTCCCCGTAGACCGATGAGATTACACGTCCCTCAGCGGAGAAGATGATGGCTTTACAGCCGGTTGTACCTATGTCAACACCCATAAGATACATTGAACCACCGGAGCAAACTGTTTCCTAAGCGCCTATCCCAAACTGTTGGACTTACTTGGAAATGAAATGCAGGTTATCGAGCTTAAATATTTTAGGGGGCTTTCATAGCCTATGGAGTTCGATGACTCACAGTATGGCTTTCAATCCTTGTTGGGTAAAGCTTAAATATCCATACATGGCAAATTATCCAGCGTTGGAATCTTGATGGAAGAGAAGCAGAAGAGACTACACGTCGCCCGAACACGTTACATATCCCTAGTTTCAGTTTTCACAGCCATGGCTGTAGCCATGGCCTACACGCATGGAGCCGTATCTGCATACCTCCCAAACGTTGAGTTCATGAGCATCATAGTCTTCGTCAGCGGCTTCTGCTTCGGATGGCATGTAGGCGCGGTTGTAGGCGTCTTATCAAACATCATATGGAACCTTTTCCCCTACCCGTGGGTAAGTCCAGCGGCTACGATCACGTATATCTCACCTATGTTACTCGCCGTCACCGCTGCCCTGACTGGACTTTATGGGTTGGTTGGAGGACTCCGCGGTAAAGGGTCGGTTCCGCCTAAAATAAGCCTCAGAAGGTTCTCCCTAGAGGCTGGTCTCTGGGGATTCATCCTCACGTTTATCTACGACATCCTCGGAAGCGTGGGTTTCTACTTAGCCTATCCAGGGCTTTACCCAGATGTCTGGATGGCCATATACTTTACTTTCATACCCATACCGGGTTGGATGCCTTACCCCCCGATAGTTCATACATTCGCGAACACGGTTATATTCGCCGTCGTAGCGCCGCCTTTAATCATGGCTGCGAGGAGGCTTCAGAAGTAGCTTAAGCGATAACCTGCCTCATATGAAGCCTTGTATCTGTACCTCAATGTTCTGCCTCGCCGCTGCGCCTATGATCCTGTGGACAACAGCCCCGTTTTTCACGAAGAGGAGCGTGGGTATACCCATCACGCCGAATCTCTGAGCGGTCCTCGGGTTTTCATCAACGTTGAGTTTACCGAAGACCACTCTACCTGCATATGCTTTAGCGAGGGCTTCGATAACAGGTGCAATTATACGGCAGGGGGTACACCATGAAGCCCAGAAGTCAACGATGATGAATGGGTACCGCTGCACAACCTCGTCGAAGTTAGCGTCAGTCAATGGTATGGGTTCATCTGGGATGGGGAGGCTCATAACGGTCAACCTACGGTGTTTATCCTTTAAACTTAAGGATTTCCCCACGCATATGAGTGTCTACACGTTGAATCCTGTGAAGAGCTTCGAGTAGCAGTGGTTACGATAGTCTTTTATGCACAGTAATGTTATGCTTGTTACCTGTTAGGTGCGTTGATTGAAGATACCTAGGCTTTTAGAGGAGGTTGAGAAAGCCTGTCAAGACCCTCGTTATGAGAAGCTAAGGGAGGGTTGGCGAAGGTTTTCGTCGATGGAGGAACGGTTTATACCGGTTACGGTTTCGATGACGAACGTTTTCTACATCCAGCCCACCAGCATCAGCCTCCTTGAATACCATTCGAAGCCCGAGAAGATGGTTGAGTTCCAGCTTCAAGCCAAGCTTCTGAGGCATAGGGAAATCCGCGACAACTCGATCCTAACCGTGGGTGTCGGGGTGGATTTCGGGAACGCTTTAGAGGCGAGCATCCTCGGGGTTCAACCTGTTTTCAGGGTGGACACGGACCCTTGGCCTGGGAGAAGCGAGGAGGACCCTGTTGTGAAGGAGGAGGGGGACCTTGACCGGCTGAGAGACTGGGATTTCTACGGGAGCGGGGTTATGCCTCAGGTTCACAGGTTTTATGAGGCTATGAAGCGGGTTGTCGACGGCAAGGTTGATGTAGGCTTCCCAGGGTGCTGGAGGGGTCTATGGGGTCTCGCCAACGACCTAAGAGGGACACGTAACCTCATCTTGGACACGTACAGGAACCCCAGCCGCGTCCATAAGGTTATGGAGTTTGTAACCGAGTACAGGATGTGGTTTGAAGGGGAAAGGGCGAAGTTCCTCGGAGAACCCCTACCCAAAAGCGGCGGGTTGGGAAACGATGAGGTAAGCGCCCTCGTCATATCCCCGAGGATCTACGGGGAATTCATCTACCCATACGAGCGGAGGCTGGCGGAGTTCTACGAGGAGGGCATCAGCAACTACCACAGCTGCGGCAACCTAACCCCTTTCCTCGATAAAATCGCTGGGCTTAAGGGGGTGAAATACCTCCACGTTAGCCCCTGGACAGACTTTAAAACAGCCATCGAGAAGTTCAAGGGTAGAAAGGTGGTCTTCTACAAGCGGATGCATCCAGTCGCCGATGTCCTCACGCGGACACCTGAGGATATGGCTAAAATCCTCGAATATACCTTGGAAGTCGGGGGCGATGCCGCTATGCACATCGACGCCGGGGCTTTTCAAACAGGTCCCTTGGAGAAGATTAAGGAATGGGTTAATGTGGCGAGGGAAACCCTTAAAGACAGGGGGTTTAACTCCTAGAGGCTATGGTCTGTTTCTCCGATGTTTTCTGCTGCATGCCAAAAGGTAGCTGAAGTTCTCGAGGCTCATATCCGGGGTTATGCCCCCTTCTTGGCCTAGTATGTAGCCTCCTCCCGGGCTTCCTATGGAAATCCTGTCGATGATATGCGCCCGCAACGCTTCCCACGTCATCTGGGCCGTGTATCGGCTCATGCCTCCGCTGAGCGTAATGTGGTCCCCGTACTTCGCCTTAAGGGTGGCTAGGTCCATGTTATCCCCAGGTCCAACGTTGTTGATGGCGTCGACGCCTCCTTGCACGAGCAGGTCCATGATGGCGTTGATGTTTCCATCCACATGCATCTCTACGAAGGCCCCGTACTTATGAGCCAGTTGGGCTACACGCCGATGCCATGGATAGATGATTTCCTCATAGACCCTTGGTGCGATGAATGTCCCCCTTTTATAACCTAGGTCATCAGACCACGTGATACACTGTACCCCCTTTTCCAAGAGGTTTTGCGCCGCCCTGCAGTTAAAGTCGCCAAGCTTATCCACAAGCCTCTTCGCGAAGGGGTGGTCCCGGATGAGGCTCGCGAGCCAAAGGTTGAAGGGGCACAGGTTGTACCAAACCCCTGAGAAGAAGCCGGTGATGCTCCCGGAAGCCATGTAGCCACGCTCCGTGAAGTACCTAACGTTCTCCTCAACCCCCAAATACCTTCCCGGGTCATCCGGGTCTGGAAGCGCTAACCCCGTCAGGTCTTCTCTCCTCATGACTGGGTAGCTTAGGATCTCGGTCCAATCGTGTAGGGTATGGATACTCATCCGGTCGCTTACAAGGGTTGGACGCCAAGACGCCCGATGCCCTTCTCCAAGTCTATGCTGTTTTACCCTCATCCCCGTTTCACGTTCAACGATGACGTAATCCACGCCGGAGGACACGGTCCTAGACTTTAGGCTTCCATCACCGCAACCTATCACGAAGTCGTCCATAAACTCCGCGTATGCGATGGCTCTCTTTCTAGGGTCATTTATAGAGTTAAAGTCGGGTAGGAACTTTTCACGTGCATATGGATCGAAGAATGCGAGACCTTGAGGTACAACCTTAGACTCCTCGTGCAGATACGTGGCGGTCATACAAGCCATCTTATTCAACGCCATCACCAGCCCGGGTTTTATCAGTCAACCCTTTTTACAAACATGGGAGGGACATAAGTGGTCTGAAGATGGGTTGGCTCTAGGTTTAACCCTTGTCTCCGCGTTCAGCCTTTTACAGCTTCCTAGTAGTACTTCTGGAGGCGCTTGAAGTCTTCCTCTGTCATGGCGCCGTAGGCGAAGACCGTTAAGCCATTGGCGCCTTCCTCAACGTAGATCCGCGCCTGCTCCTCCACATCCTCGGGCGTTAGCCTAGATTGACTTGACGCTTTTCCAAGCCCCTCGTAGAGGACAGCGTCTTTTCCAACCGCTGCCCTATGGTTTCGGGCGGTGTACCTTACGACCGTGGGGTTATACTCGTAGGTCATGGGGCAGAGGAAGTCCACGTACTTCTTCAAAGCCCAGTCAACCCAGTCCTGCCCGTTTTGGATGTAGCAGTAGGGGTAGTTTTTGAAGACGGCGGCGGAGAGGGCCACTTTCTTACCCGTGTCTAAGATAGCGGCTTTAAGCTCCTTCACGAAGCTTGTAATCCCTTGCGCCCGCCAATCCAGCCAAAGTGCTTGTCTCCTGTCGAGTTGCTCAACCTCAACGGGGTCAAAGCCGTAGGTTGCCTTAAACTCCGCGCGGCAGTGGTTACAGTAGCATCCGAAGCCCTCCTCGGGGTATCGGATATAGTCGAGCTGCACGCCATCCACATCGTAGCCTTCAACAACCTCCATGATGACCTGCTTCTCGTGACGCCGCACTGTTTCTTGCGTTGGACAGGACCATCTCAGGATCTCCTTACCCTTCTTATCGACTTGGACGCAGTCCCTGTGTTGGGAAAGCCATAAACCGGGCTCCGAGGGGACATCCCAGCCTTTGAAGGTTCCTTCACAGAAGACCACGAAGACGGGGTGGATCTCTAAGCCCACGCGGTGGGCTTCCTCAACCATCTTCTCTAGGAAAGTTTCATCCCATCCAGGTGGAGGTGTGTAAATCCCCTGCTCCTTGGTTGGGAAGGTTACGGCGCCGTTGCTATGCTTCACAAAGGGGAAGATGATGTTGAACCCGTAATCCCGCAGTCTCTTGTATACAGGTGCGATGGAGGATGGCCCTTCCTTAAACTCCCCTGGGGGATGCGTCCAAACGGATTTCACGAACACATAAACCACCTTCCTACGCCTAGAGGCTGTAAGCAGAGCTAACCTATATGAGGTTTATCTCATCGCGGGATGGAACGGTACTGTCTTTAACCTAGATGCGTGGAGCCTTCTAGGGAATGCCCATATGCGGCTTCAGTCTGAATAGGTTAAGCGCGTTTTCACCCAGGATCATTCTTTTAACCTCCTCGGAGACCTCGAGGTCCATGACTGAGAGGAAGTAGGCTGCGACGTTGCCTCCGTCGGTTCCGAATAGGAGCCTGTGTGGACCTAGCTCCTTCACAGCCTTCTCCCACTGGGCGAGGATGACGTTTCCTGAGAACTCGAGGTAAACGTTGTCCGAAAGCCTCGCCGCCGGGATCGCGTCATGGTACATGTCATGTTTCCCCATGTGCCCCATGATGACGGGGACTTCGGGGAACCTCATGGCTACGTCGGCTATGAGAAGCGGCGTCGTGTAGGGAGCTGTCCCTGAGTGGAACTCTACGGGAAGCCTGTGCTTCGCCGCGGCTTCGAAGACGGGGTAGGCGATTGGGTGGTTGGCTGGGAAAGCCTGTACCCAGGGATGGAGTTTCATTCCCTTGAAACCGTGAACCGCCACGGCTTCATCGATCCTCTTCTTAACGATGTCAGCTTCCTCGAAGACGTTGGGAACCCATAACCCGATCATTTTATCCGGGTGCCTCCTCATGGCTTCCATAACCTCCTCGTTCCCGCCGTAGGGTGTTTTCCATACCCTGTAAACCATCGGTGGGATAGCTGACACCGCGGCCATGGATACATGGTACCTACTCATCCAGTTCATCAAACCATCGATCCTCTGGTAGTCTATTATCTTAGCGGGTTTCTGCACGCCGTAGCATCCGTGGCCGAGGTGGACGTGGGCGTCTACGATGAAGTATTGCTCCATAAGCGCGTCTGTTTCACTCATCACCGTCACCTCACAGGTTGATCCCTAGGATTCTAGCCATAGACATCCCTAAGACGTCGCTGCGCTCCTCATCTGTGAGCCCTGCGTCTTCCACGTAGCGTAAAGCCGCCCGCATGCTCATCGCCGGCCAGTTTGACCCGTAGACAGCTCTGTCTTTACCCAGGGTTCTAGCGCTGCCTATGCCCCCTCCGAAGGTGGAGGATTCAAGTATGAGGTTGGGCGCCCGCTTAACTGAGGCGCCGAGGTGTTGGTAGGTAAGGTTTTGACAGGAGTGTCCCATGATGATTTTAACCTCGGGGTACATGAGGGCGAGGTCTGCGAACTGCCCAGGCATAGTCCAAGGCACGGTTCCCGAGTGGATGAGTATGGGGACCCTGTACTTCGCGGCTTTCTCAAAGATAGCGTCGTACATGGGCTCGATGAGGAGGCATGCCATATCCTGCATCGGATGAAGCTTAATTCCTTTAAAGCCACAGTCGCGGATGTAGAAGTCGAGGTCGTCTAACACATCGTCGAACCACGGTTGGAGGCGGACGAAGCCTATGATCCTATCCGGGTAAGCCTTCACAGCCTTTAAAACCTCCTCATTCATCTTCTTTACCTCGTGTGGAAGCCCGCCCCCGGAGACGCAGGCTTTACTCACCCCGCAGCGGTCCATCACCGCGATAAGCTCGGAGGCTGTGAACCTACGGTCTGTGAAGTAGCACATCATATACGTGCTTCCTACATGAACGTGGGCATCGATGATAAACGAGTCCCGCATATCCTTCA
>CAYNFI010000022.1:0-29040 GCA_964396445.1 uncultured Candidatus Bathyarchaeia archaeon | reverse complement strand
AGGTGCATGAAGTCCACGGTATCCCGTTAAGAGAACTTGCTCAGAGAATCTTGGAGAAGGTGAAGCCTTTGGGGCAAGAGGTTGTCCATGTGGTTGGAGATTTAGACACCCGGGTTTCACGAATCGCTTTAGGCACCGGCGCTATCACTGGTTACCGGCAGATGTACGATATGAACGCCGACGTTCTCTTGCTTACAGATGATGGCACTAGGCTTTGGGAGTCGGGGCAATGGTCTTTGGACATGGGTGTACCCCTGATCTTGGTTAACCATCCTACGGCTGAAGAACCGGGCATGATCTCGCTAGCCGAATATATTCGAAACGTCTTCACAGAGGTTCCTGTAACCCATATTCCAGTAGGATGCATGTATCGAACAGTAACCTAAGTCATACCCAAACGGGACGCAGCGGCTTAGAACAGGTCTTCACCATTATAATAGGATGCGTTTACAGCATCTATTGCTGGTTTACTTTGATTAAAATTGACACCGGTCCACAATCCATCAGGCTTCTCCCAAACTAGATTAGCCTACTATTTGAAAAAGGAAGAAAATACAACGTTAAAAAAATAGATAACCAACTGATGTAAATTGTCGGAAGGGATTTACACTCCTTAAACTATGGAATAGCAACTTAGATTCAACGTACAAGAGATAGCCTCTGCTGGGAAAGACCCTTTTTCCACGGAACCGTACATCCAACCGATTATTTGACGATGTAGGAATCTATTGTTTCCCTGTTAGCGGATGGCTGGTAAATGAATGTAACATGCTCGACGTTTACGACCGTGACCGTGTAAGTGCCTTTCACTGGACGGTTGATCCGATAGGTTGCAACTCCAGCGTTATTAGTCACAGCAGAGACTTGTTTAACTTTGCCATTAGGATAGGTGATATTCATCTGAACAGTTGCTCCAAGGACATGAGCCTCAGTTGCATCGTGTATGGTAACCATTATGTCAAGCCAAACCCGCCTATTCTGGTTGAAGTCGATGCTTTTAACATACATTGTTTTATCAGGTTGATTATCTACAGTTACGGTGATTTGAGGGCTGTTTGTGGTTTGGCTGGCGGCATCAGTGGCTCTTGCAATCAGTGTATGTGAGCCTTCAGATACGGAGGTGGTATCCCAGTCATAATAATAATGGGATTCGAGATAATTTGCTGTGATGTCTATCCACGTTCCACCATCTATCCTTAACTCAACTTTAGCCACTTCGTGGTCGTCTGTTGCGCTGACTAAAACGCGGTGTATACCGCTGATGGTCTGTCCGTTTACCGGGTCAATGATCGTGCATGTGGGTGGTTTATCGATGGGTCCCAGCTCGTTGAGGGCTCTGTAAGCGTTGATCCGCCCGTATCCAAAGTAGATGTCTTTCCCAGCGTAGCCAAGGTCGTCAGCGGTGTTGTAGAGATGTGTGCATAGCTCCTGATTTGTGAGGCTAGGCTTATACGACCATACGAGCGCCGCTAACCCGGAGACGTGTGGAGCAGCCATAGAGGTTCCCTTTCCCCACGCGTACCCCCCTCCCTTGTAGGTGGACAGTATCCATTCATTTGTGTAACTTCCATCACCGCCGGGAGCTGAGAGTTCAATCCAATCGCCGAAGTTACTGTAAGAGGCGGATGAATCACGTATGTTTGTGGCCGCTACGGCGATGACGGTGTCGTAGGCAGCGGGGTAGAAAGGCATGTATGTGAAATCGTTTCCCGCGGCGGCTACGAGGATGCAGCCCCTGTTCCAAGCGTATTGGCATGCGTTTTGAAGCGTTATCGAGGGGAAGTAGGCTCCGAGGCTTAAGCTTATGACTTTTGCTCCATTATCGGCGGCGTGTGTTATCCCATTGGCGACATCCGCCATCGTCCCTGAACCCGTTGAATCCAGGACTTTCTCCGCCATCACGGAGACCTGGGCTACTCCGACAACGCCTATGCCATTATCCATGACCGCTGCTGCTACACCCGCGCAGTGGGTACCATGCCCATTATCATCGAGTGGATCCTTGTCTGTGTTTACCCAGTCGTAGCCTCCTGCCATATAATGTGCAGCGAGGTCGGGGTGCGTATACTCTACACCCGTGTCTACAACGGCGACAACCACGGTGCTTAACCCTTTATGGATGTCCCACGCTTGGTCAGCTTTAATATTCCTCATACCCCATAAACTGCCCCAATAGGCGTCGCTCGGAACGTAGACGGCTTTAACGATGGCGTTACGCTCTACGTAGCTCACCCAGGCTTTGCCCTTTATAGCGGTGACGAAGGCGTTTTCCACAGAGGCACCGATGTGTACGCGTATAGCCTTTATTGGGGTGAGAAGCTCTAGGACAGTACCTCCATTGGCTATAATCTCGGTGAGTGCTTGGTCCGTGATTTCCTTAACGCCTACGATCAGCTCGTTGGGTTTAAACGCGTTTTCAGGTTTAGCCTCCACAGGGTTGAATGGGATGCTTGATGTGATGAATAGGAGAAGCAGTGTAAGGCTTGTAAGAGCCCTGCGTCTATACCTTATTCGATGCATAGTTTCCCCTGTTCGAAAAGGGCTTTAGAAATTATTTAAACATTTTTCGCTAAAGGGGCACCTCTTATCAGCAGCTCCCATGGCTTAGTTAGCAAAAGGTAAGGAGGTAAAGGGGTTTACGCGCTGGGACATTGGAAGTTACACTTACGCAATCCTTAAGTTCGGTGACATAAAACCTATGTTAGAGGTGAGCTACGTGTTATACGTATTCAATTTCAACTCTAAGGAAAACAAGGGCGTCGAGTTACAGAAGTTAATCAAGGAGAACGAAGCCACTTTCCGTAAACATGCACCGAAGGGATGGAAATACCTAGGAACCTACTTCTACGTCCTAGGCTTCGGCCCATTTACGGGCGCATACTTCTGGGAGTGTTCCAGCTACGGGGACTTCGACGCTATGCGTAACCACGCTGACCCCGCTTGGGTGAAGCTGTGGGAGAAGCTTATGGAACTTATGACGCCTGAACCTATACCTGCGTGGCTGTTGCGGGAGGCTGGGGATACGAAGATACTGGAGCCAGCGAAGAGACCAGAGTCGAAGTAATCGCTTTCGAAACCCGGAAAAAAATAGGAATCAGTTCTTCAGATCTACTACCTATCTGCTTTTCTTTTTTATGGATTACAGAGGTTTTTTTATTCAACGCAACGTGAAGAAACTGCGACGCGTATAAGCTAAGTCTAGAGTAGGGTTTATCGCTCAAGTTTTCCAAGTAACTGGTATTGGACGGTGTGGACTTTCACGGCGCCTGTTGAGTCCCTCTGGTCGAAGCCTGCGCGTTTGACTGAGCGCATCTCAGGTGAGAACAGGGATGTACGGGATTCCCTTCTTACGATGTCAGCGTTACCCTTATACAGCTTGACCTGGCATACACCGTTGACGTATTGCTGAGTGGAGTCGATGAAGGCGTCGAGGTCCCTCCGTAATGGGTGAACCCACATACCGTGGTAGACGATTTCCGCCCAGATCTTGTCAACATCCCGCTTCAACCTAACCTGATCCTTTGTGAGCGTAAGCTGTTCGAGGTCAGCATGGGTTTTCAGAAGGATGGTTGCAGCTGGTGCTTCGTAGAGTTCCCGGGATTTTAACCCAAGCATGCCGTCCTCAAGCATATCGATTCTTCCCACACCGTTTTCACCGCCTACCTTGTTGAGGTAGAGGATGACCTCAGCCGGGTCTTTCACATCGTCAACCTGAACTGGGACGCCTCGCTCGTAGGTTATGGTTACCTCCCTAGCCTTGTCAGGGGCTTGCTCGGGGCTTACCGCCCATATGTAGTCTTCGGGGTAATGGCTTTGGAGGTCCTCTACCTGCCCGCTTCCAATGGAGTGCGACCACATATTAACGTCGCCGCCGAGCTTACCCCGCTTAGGCTTTGGGTAGATCCCGTACTTACTCAGCCAAACTTCTTCCTCAGCCCTTGTAAGGTTGAACTCCCTCACAGGGGCGATGCATCTGATGTGAGGCATACGGTACTTAACAGTGGTTTCAATTCGGAACTGGTCGTTGCCTTTACCCGTGCAGCCGTGGGCGATAGCTGAAGCCTCGACTTTCTGAGCTACCTCAACGCATTTCTCAGCGATCAGCACGCGGGTCATGGATGTGCCGACGGGGTAACCCTCGTAGTTACCGTTAGCTTTGATGCAGCGGAATATGTAATCCTGAGTGAACTCTTCCTTAGCGTCGAAGAAGACGGGTTTAATCCCGAGTATACCCGACCGCTCCCACGCCGTCTGAACCTCCTCATCACCCTGACCAACATCTACGATAACGGGTACAACGTTCTCAAACCCGTACTTCTCCCTGAGGGCGATGATTACGAAGGTTGAGTCTAAGCCTCCGGAGTAGGCTGAAACAACCGTTTTCTCATCAACATTCCCCTGGGCACTCAAGTACGTTACACCGCCACATGATTCTTGAAACGGTTTTCCCCTCACACTCCCTAATAAAGGTTTAAACCCATTTCCTAAGACTGTAAAGCCTCTTTGGCGAAAGCGATAGGCACGTGTCTCTCGTACCTTAGTGTTATACCCTTTTATCCCACGTTTATACTAAGTCTATTAAACTGCAAAAGGTTTATAACATCGTTATAGAGAGTAGCTGAACGTGGCCTATGCACCTAGACTCACGCATTGAAGAGAAACTCAAAGCCCTGCAAAAGTGGTTTGAGGGGAAGCCTGGGGTTTTAGTAGCCTTCTCTGGCGGCGTCGACAGCTCCTTAGTCGCAGCGGTGGCACATTATGTTTTAGGCGATAAGGCAGTGGCTGTCACAGCGGAATCCGCAACGCTGGCTCCGTGGGAGTTGGGTGAGGCACGGCGTGTAGCTGAGAAGCTTGGGGTAAGGCATAGGGTTATAACCGTTAACGAGTTGGCTAATCCCGGGTTTGCCTCTAATCCACCAAACCGATGCTACATATGCAAGAAAGAGTTGATCGTTGAGCTGAAGAGGGTTGCCGCAGAGCTGGGGTTAGGCACGATCGTTGACGGAACCAACGCTGACGACCTTAAAGTTCATCGACCCGGCGCCTTAGCCTTGAGGGAGGAAGGGGTACACAGCCCGCTAGCCGAAGTTGGCGTCACAAAAGATGAGGTGCGGAAGCTGGCGAAGCACCTAGGTCTACCAACCGCGGAGAAGCCTTCCATGGCCTGCCTCGCTTCAAGGTTTCCCTACGGGCAAAGGATTACAGCTGAGAGTTTACGTAGAGTAGCTGAGGCTGAAGCCTTCATCCAATCCTTGACTGGGGTACGGCAGCTTCGGGTACGCGACCACAACGGCATCGCCCGTATAGAGGTCGACCCAAGCGAGCGGCGGCTTTTCTTCGATGAGGAGAGGATGGACCGTGTAGCGGAGCGGTTAAAAGCCTTAGGGTTTAGGTATATAACAATAGACCTTCAAGGTTACCGTTCAGGAAGCCTAGACGAAGTTCTCCCGGAAAAACTCGTGCCAAACGATGCACGCAACACCAAACCGAGTTAGGAAACAATTAACCCATAAAACCATCTTTTATACGGTGAAAAACGCTGAACATTAGGTTGCTTTGATTAGTTGAAGGTTTAAAGTCCTATTTCACCGCTAATCTCTTGGAGGGCTTTTAAGGCGACTTCGAAGAACGTCTCCTTTGAAACACCGAGTTCCTCGCAGAAGACTATGCGGTTTCTATCAGCTCCCCTCGCGAAGTCCTTATCCTTAAACTTCTGCGTCACAGTCTTAACACTGACTTGGGTGAGCTTCTTCTGGGGCATAACGAGGGCGCAGGCGACGATAAGCCCGGAGACAGCGTCTGAGGCTAACAAACCCTTCTCAAGCAAGGTTTCAGGTTTTACACCCGTGTGTTCGTAGTTATGCGCCTTCACAGCCCTGATGACCGCTTCCGGAGCGAGGTCTCGAAGCCTATCCGCGGTTAACAGCCCATGTCTCTCAGGTGTTACCATTGTTTCATCGAAGTCTAAGTCGTGGAGCAACCCAGCTAGGCCCCAGAGCTCCTCGTCTTGATTAAGGTGTCTGGCGAGGGCTTTAGTTATGGCTTCAACCGCCAGCACGTGGTAGAAGATGTTCCTACGCTTCACGCTTGCCTTAACAAGGTTTAAAGCTTCTCCCCGTGATAACATAGAGTCTCCATTGAACCGTCGCTTGTGATTCTTATAAACCGTTCGTGAGAGAATAGGCATCGTTTACATCAATGTTAAAGTCCCTATTTTCCTTGAAGGAATTTAGAGGAATAAAAAAGCAAAACTGTGACGAAACGCTGAAGCTATTAAAATGTTTACGGGATCACTAATATGTCACCAAGAAGCCCTCATGGATGGACGTACCTCGGAGACACTAAGCTAACGCAAGATAATATTATATACCTTACAAGCCGTTTCCTTCACAGATGGTAACAATGAAGGGTTCTCAGTTGTACCGTAAGATCTACGGCTGTTTAGCCGGTGGCGCTGTAGGCGATGCTTTAGGTAAACCCTTTGAAGGTATGCACTACAAAGATGTTGAAAAGAAGTACGGGATGGTCACCGGCTTCATCGACGGTGTTCACACAGGCGATGTCACCGACGATACGCGTATGGAGCATCTCCTCATAAAAGCAACGATTGCTAAGAAGGGCAGGGTTACAGCGGATGACTTAGCGGATGTATGGCTTAAGGCTCCTCTGAATCCAGAAGATTTCTGGTTGGATACACGCGCGGCTTTCATAAAGATCCGGCAGGGAGTACCTCCGAGGCTTGCCTGGGAGGGAAACGTGGTCACGGGAAGCGGCCTCATGTTCATGTCCCCTGTAGGAATCCTCAATGCAGGTAACCCGGTTCAAGCTGTGCTTGATGCCCGTGAGATCGCGTCGATCCAGCAGCCGCCTCTGGGTGCTGACTGCGCAGGCGTAGTCGCTGCTGCTGTAGCGGAGGCGATGAAAGCCGATGCAACCGTAGACTCCGTTGTTAAGAGCGTCCTCATCGTCTCCGAGAAGATGTCGTTGTACCCGGAATACGGTGTAAGGTTTAGAACTGAAACCGTAGGTGAGGCTGTGGAGAAGGCTGTAAGCGTCGCCCGTGGCTACGGCGATGTATTCGAGGTGAGGGAAGCCCTTTACAATGAATGCCTTGGCTACCATGCCATAGACCCTGTGGAAGTCCTAGCGCTTACATTCGCTATGATCCTGGTTTCAAACGGTGATGTAGAGAAGGCCCTCATAGGGGGAGCCAACTTAGGCAGGGATTCAGACACGATTTCGCGGTTATGCGGTTCTATCTGTGGCGCCTTAGCTGGGATAGAAGCCGTGCCGAGAGGTCTCGTGGAAAGGGTTGAGAAAGCGTGTATCACCGAGGGGAAAGCCACGCCCTACATGGATAAGCCCCTGTCGATGGTGGCTGAGGAGTTGACCGACGCTGTGGAAGCCCATGTAGCACAGCTGGAAAGCTATATAAACACGTTTAAGAAGCTTCTGTGAAACTGAGGTTAACGTCAGGGTTAAAGGTATGGGGATGCGAGAACGATGAATACGCGGGAGAGGTTTCTAAGGTGTATGCGCTTCGAGCCTGTAGACCGTCCTCCGAACTTTGAGATGGGTTACTGGGGGCAGACCGTGGAACGCTGGTTGAACGAGGGTATGCCGAGGGAAGCGTATCCATGGGACTTTGAATACGACGAGTTGGGTTTACGCGTTGGCAAAAAAACCTTCAACGGCCCATTCTACGAACACGCGTACTTCGGCGTTGAGAAACGCCCATGTGTACCACTCGAACTCTTCGCCTTACCACCATTCGAAACCGTGGTTTACGAGGAAACAGATCGTTACCTTGTATACCGTGACGAGGACGGCATTGTACGTAGGGCTTTAAAGGAGGGAACGGTGCGGGGAACCAGGCCGTCGATGGATACTTACATAGACTTCCCAGTGAAAACCCGGGAGGACTTTAAAGCTTTGAAGAAGCGTTATGACCCCCATGCGCCTGGGCGTTACCCAGACGACTGGGACGAGGTTGTAACCTACTTTAACGATGAAAGGGAATTCCCTGTTTGCCTCCTCCCAAACGGTACCATAGGCTTCTACAGCCTAGCACGGCGTTGGATGGGAACCGTAGGACTTTCCAAAGCCTTCTACACAAACCCCAGCCTAGTTCATGAGATCATGGACTTCATAGCCGATTACACCGTGGAGGTAACGCATAAAGCGTTACATGACGTACACGTGGACTTCTGTAACTTCTTCGAAGACTTCGCGGAGAAAGGTGGACCCCTTATGTCCCCGAGGCTTTTCAAAGAATTCATTCTCCCCCGCTACGAATACGTAACTGAATTCCTGCGTAAGCACGGCGTCGCCTCCATCTGGCTTGACAGCGACGGGAACATAGAGCCCATCCTTCCCATGTTCATCGACGCGGGAATCACCTGTGTATGGCCTATAGAGGCAGCGGCAGGCATGGATCCGTGGAAGATAAGGCGGGAATACGGCCATGAATTCGCTTTAAGCGGGGGTATAGATAAACGGGAGATAGCTAAGGGAAAGGAAGCCATAGAACGCGAAGTGATGAGTAAGGTTCCGGGGCTAGTAGCTGACGGCGGCTACATCCCAAGCTTAGACCACGCGTTCCCACCGGACATCTCCTACGAGAACTTCCTCCACTACCTTAAGGTTAAGATGAAGGCTATGAGTGGAGCTTAAAGCCACGGTTTTACCGAAGGGAGGAAAGCCTTCGAAGCATTGTTCACGTTTATCCATAATCGTTGCTACGAGGTTGCTTTTAGTAAAAACAACTGTTCAAAGAAACTTATAGCCTTCTTCTTTCAATAGTTCTATTTTTCAGCAACGTTCTGTAGAGGCGTTCCACGGTTGTTCGATCAACATAGCCCTTATGTGGTCTAAAAGCCCCTGAAAATCCTTTAGGAATGTGTAGAAGCTCGTGGATCATGGTCTTTTCTTTATCCGCCTCAGTTAGTCTATCATAGCGCTCGGAGATAACTTCGATTATGTAGGAAGGTTGGAGACGGAGAGTCTTCTGCCAGATACTCCCTAAACCATGGATACGAGCGATGGTTCGCCTTGACTTCGACCCTTTACTTCTAACGCAGAATACAGAATGTGGAACCACGTGGTAGAAACAGAGGCTGTCCACGATCTCCTCGATAAGCTTCTTTACATCAGGTGCCTCAGAGTATCTCAGCGGCATAATCACATTGACCCCTCTCCGAACTGTTAAGCTTTAGCTTAAAACGTAATGATGAAACCATCTCCTTTGAGGGGAAGTGTTAAGTGAACAATTATCTAGTCCATACTAGTCGCTTGAAAATATATTTCGTATAGAAGAAAACCTTAGGATTTAATCATGGTTTCCACAGGTTATCCAAGCTCCAGTATCGTTGTTTAGGTGGAGGCATCGTTACTTTTATAACATAGTTATAGGGATTCTGTGTGCAGTGGCTATAAAATGATATGTCAAGTATGCGGGAGACTTATCAGAGGTAAACCTCTCACGCGGAAAACATGTTGCGTGAATAAACTATACATTTTCTGCTCAGAAACCTGTCTTCAAAGGTGGACCCAGAAATGGCTGAGGCATCAAGAGCAACTCTCAGCGCCTAATCTGAAAACATCAACGGGTAGGAGAACTCCAAGTTCAGGAATGCTTTAACTGTTCCGATCATTATTCAACTAGGCCACGGTATCTTTCTATAAAAACATGCGTCTCATGAGTCGATGAAAGGGTGTTCCTTTGAGTTTAATGACAAGGTTGATTGCGCCGTTCAGCGTTCGTCTCATCAGCCGCTAATTTTCTATGGTGGGATCTAATCTTCTCCGTAAAGGCTTAAGTTTAAGGTGTTCCTTCACTTGCTTAAGTTCACGGTGGGATGTTTGAATGGGTGACATTCTAAGGCGTGGGCGTCTAAAGGTTGAACGTCCACCCGAAGTCGCAGGTTACTCCTCATCCATAGTGGATGATGAACGCCTTTTCCACGCGGACATCCTAGTTGATTTAGCTCATGTAGTTATGCTCACTGAGGAAGGGATCATCGCGTCCACGCATGGGGCGAGGATCCTTCAAGCCTTGAAAAAGGTCGAGGATGAGGGCTTCCAAGGACTTAAGCCGGGTCCGCACTTGGAGGATGTGCATGTAGCCATCGAGTCACGGCTTATCGCTTTGCTGAGCGAGGATGTAGGGGGACGTATCCACACGGGACGTTCGCGGAACGATGAGGTTGTCACTTGTATAAGGCTGAGGCTGAGGGAAGACTTGATAGAGGTGATGGAGCGTCTTCTAAGGCTACTGGGCACATGCGTGAAAAGAGCTGAGGAGAACGTGGATACCGTTATGCCGGGTTATACGCATACGCAGCACGCTCAACCCGTTACGTTCGCGCATTGGCTTCTCGCCCACTTCGACGCCCTAAGCCGTGACTTAGAACGGCTTCAGCAAGCCTTTACGCGTGTTAACCTCAGCCCCCTCGGCGCGGCAGCCCTTGCCACAACAGGGTTTCCCATCAACCGTCACCGCACAGCGGAGCTTTTAGGCTTCGATGGGCTCTTGGAGAATTCCATGGACGCCGTGGGTTCCAGGGACTTCGCCGCGGAAACCCTAGCCGCCCTATCCATACTATCCTGTAACCTAAGCCGCGTAGCTGAGGAACTCATACTGTGGAGTACCTCTGAGTTTGGTATGGTGGAGCTCAACGATGCCTACGCTTCAACGAGCAGTATCATGCCGCAGAAGAAGAACCCTGACATCATGGAGTTAACACGGGCGAAGACGGGAAGGGTTCAAGGAGACCTCTTAGCCGTTCTAACCATGTTGAAGGGTCTTCCCCTCACCTACAACCGGGATTTCCAAGAGGTCACTCCGAGGCTTTGGGACGCGGTTGACTCTGTGAAGGCAACCCTCCAAGTCATAAACGGGACGTTAGAAACCCTGACCCTTAGGAAGGATGTTATGCTGAGAAGGGTAACGGAAACCTTCGCCACGGCAACGGAGCTGGCTGACACGGTTGTCAGAGAAACCGGGCTTCCCTTTAGGACAGCGCATATGGTAGTAGGCGCTCTCGTAAAGAAGGCGCTTCAGGAGGGTGTGAAACCTTCACAGGTGACGAGTGGATACTTAGACGTGGTTTCCATGGAAGTGCTCGGGAAGCCGTTAAACCTAGGCGAAGTTAAGGTTCGAGCAGCCCTAGACCCAGTGAACTGCGTTGAAGCGCGGAAGGTCACAGGCGGCCCAAACCAACGGGAAGTGAAACGCATGCTTAAGGAAAGGTCTTTGAGGCTTCAAAAATGGGGGAACGTTTTAACAGAGCGGAAAAAAGGTGTTTCTACGGCGCGGTCTTTACTTGATGAAAGGGTCGACACCGTCGTTAAAGGGCTTTAACACGGAAGCGGGGTTCACCGCCCCACTTTCACAGCGTACGCTCCCTCTTTTTCGAAGCCCATGGTCTTGGCGACTTCGGAGCCTTCGGGGTCTAGGATGATCACAAGCCCAGACCAGTTCTCTGATAAGGTTTTCGCCTTACAGTTTGGGCAGATCACGGTTGCTCTTTTAACGGATGGGAAGAGCTGTCTACATTTTTTACACGCCATCATGCTCATTCTAAGCTGCCTCCTGCCCCTCTACTTCCGCAACCCGCGCTGCAGCCTTAGCCAGATCTTCCTTTATCCAATCCAGTTTACCTAGGAAAGGCTGCCTAGCTGTGGCTCCGATCTTACCCGCTGTACCTCCTCTGGCGAGGCTGACGGCGGCGATGCGTACCCTCACGATGTCACCTTTCCTCAGAATCCTGTGGGTTTGCTTTCCCATGAGAGTCCCCTGCCTCTCATCGTAGACTATAAAGTCGTCCATAACCTGGGACACGTGGAGCAGCGCGTCCACTGGGCCGATCCTGATGAAGACGCCGAAGTCTTGGGCTTCAACAACCTCGCCTTCAATAACCTCGTGAAGCATAGGGTAGAAAGTTAGGAGGGAGAACGTGACCTTATGATACGTAGCTCCGTCTCCGGGCATAATCCTCCCTACAGGTTCAACGTTGATATCCGTGACAGTGAGGACGTAGCCTAAGGCTTCATCTACGGTTGCCGCGTACTTCAACCGCAGCTGCTCCACAGCTACGTCCCTCAGAGGATGACCGAACTTCTCTGGGGGGATCCTCACCGTATCCTCGAGACTTACAAGCTTAAACATAACGTATTCTCCGTATTTACAGGGCTTCCCATTAGTAGCGTAAAGGCTTTATAAATAAGCCAGAGGTCCCCCTTTTCAACTTTTCTCCACGGCTCCCAAACTTTCTACATAAACGAACGTAACTCCGGAGCTTAATAGGCTCCTCCGATGTACCTTGCTGACAACCCGCGTTTAATCCTTAGCAAACCGTCTTATGAGCATCCGGAGTCCATACGCGATTAATGCTAGGGGAAAGGATAAAGCGCATGCGTCGTAGATGTAGATGTCGATGTAGGAGGATGGTGAAGGGTCGTACAAGGGATTTAATTGGATAGGATAGAAGGGTCTTATATCGGGGTAAAGAGGTGCATCCAAGGAAACGTGAAGCCACAAACCTAGTAAAGCTGAGGCTAGGATGGGCACTAACCTCATTTCTCCACCTATAAGCAGCTTAAGCCTTCCACCTG
This sequence comes from uncultured Candidatus Bathyarchaeia archaeon, assembly GCA_964396445.1. Taxonomy (GTDB): domain Archaea; phylum Thermoproteota; class CALKCG01; order B24; family JAWCPE01; genus CAYNFI01. The sequence goes on along the minus strand of CAYNFI010000022.1, from coordinate 16,425 downwards.
TAAGCCTTCTAACGGAGACCGCGGCGAAGGTTAGCGCAAGCGCGGCAAGGGTGGCTGCAAGGTAGGTGTGAGCGTATCCGTGAAGTGGATACCTCAGGCCGAGTGTTAAGACTAGGAAACCCTCTAAGTCCAAGGCTATGCTCGACACAGCCAGCATGTATGGGTCAAGCTTCCTCGATGCTATGGCGTCTATGAGGAAGGCTGGGCCTAGGTGGTAGGGTGTGAAGGGCACTTTAACCGGCTCCTCTAAAACTTCGCTCGGGGTGTAAAGCCGTGGAGAGGCGACTTTCGCCACGTTTGCCATAACCTTTTCCATAGGCGATTCCCAGCAGTACTAACAACACAATGACTGTTATGAGCGAGTAATCCTTGAAGATGTACCATGTGAGAAAGGCTGCTACTGTTATGAGAACGAGGATTGCGGCTATAGCTGCAAATCTGAAAAGGCTGTTTTGAGCCCAGTAGTAATCCAACGTATCCTTTAGTCTTTTAAACAATTTAACCCCATCATATTAATCTCTTTCAGCTCTTTATTTAAGTTTAAAAACCAGCTAAAGCCGTCTAAAAGGGAGTAAGCATGCTCGATGAAATAGGAAGGTTTTTCTCCTCGTATAGGTTGTTAATCTCCCCGTGGTTTCATTGCCGTACTGCCCTAAATGTGGGACAAAGGCGCCTGACGATGCTCATGCTAGGTTCTGCCCTAGTTGCGGTGCACCCTTGATTCCGAGGACAAGATACGCGAAATCTGGAATTATCGAGGCGTTTAAGGAAAGGAGGATTGGAGCTCTACGAAGCCGGGTGATCGTCGCAGTGATAATGGTCGCTCTATGTTTCACAGCGACTTTCATAGGCGCCGTATCCGAGTTGAATAATGCTGAGGTTCAAGAGCTTATTCGACAATCAGATGAATTGCAGGAAGCGGTGAAGTACGCCGGTGTGCAACTAATCTTCGGGGTCAACTTCATGCACTTCCTCATCATGGTCACGCCGGGTTTTGGACCCATATACGGTTTCTTCATCCTTTGGAATACGGGTAGGGGTTTCGCCGCTGTAGGCTCCTCGGTGGGATTAGATCCCCTGCTCCTCGTCTTCACAATAATCGTGCTTCCCTTCGCGTGGCTGGAGTACATATCCTACGGCATCGCGGTTTCTGAAAGCCTCTGGCTTATCTACATGGCTTCTAAGAGTAGGTTTAAAGCTGAGCTAACCAACGCGGCTAAGGTTATAGCCATATGCGCCGTGCTCCTCCTGCTAGCGGCTTTCATAGAGATGTTTCTAATAGCCACCATGTAGACTTAAACAGAGGTACTTTTCATTTTTTAACGAAGTGTTTTCGACTGCCTTTTTTCAACGGTTTATCGTAACTCTTTGTTTTCTCCGGGGTAAATCTAGGTCTGTGAACACTGTTAAGCTAGGTTTAAATAGCGATCTCTCTGTAATTATAGTCATATGTCGAAACTTACTTCATCAGGGTATACCATCGGGATGCTACCGCGGAGGGAAATGCCTCTGCTTGATAAATACTTGAGCCAAGCGAAATCCGAGGTAATCTTCCTAGGACCAGCCTTAGACACAGTCACTAGACAGCATAAGGATGCCATTGAGCGATTGCTTAAACAGGGTGTCCACATCACCTTCTTAGTGCTAAACCCTAGTTTCCCGCTACTCAGTGAGGTGGAGGGTGTTTTCGGTGTGCCCAACCTCGTAGACGCTATAATCGCATCCCTCGGCATACTTCATAGAATTAAAGTAGAGTTATCTGACGCTGAGAGAAGTAGGCTGGAGATCAGGATGTATACGCTTATGCCTTTACACAGCCTCGTATGTTTAGACCCACGTACAAGCGACGCCACGATCATTGCTGAGCATTACCTCTACAACACTGAACCACAGTCCAGACCTTGCCACGTTGTCACAAAGAAGAAGCAGGCTGAACTGTTTGAGAAATACTGGAACAGCTACCTCTTCATCTTAGAAAGGTCGGAGGAAATCCCTTTCAAAGATGTCCGTCCGCAGCCTATAAAGGATCTGCTCTTAAGGCTTACGGAGTTTCATAGAGGCTGGCATGAAAAGTGGAGGAAACGTGTTGAATCCGCCATGCTGCGTTCACCTGAAAACGGTGAAATCACGTGGTACGCCGTTGAGGTGAAAAGAATCGTTTCCCAAATAGAGGCTGAAGCCGTCTCGATTAACCCTGAGTTAAAGGCACAGATCAAAGGCTTCGCCGATGAAGCAGTGGTGTTCGGTGAGAAAATTTACTCCATATTCCCAGACCAAGGCGTAAGTATCGCTGCGTACGTCGAAGCCATCAAGCAGAGGCTTCTCCAACAAGGCGACGCATTAATCGATAAGCTTGATGATTTAATTCCTCAGGTTAAAGAAGTATCGTTACCAAGTACATGAAAAGCGTCCGTGTATATAATCGCCGTTTCCTTTTCACACATCGCGCCTAGACTCTTCACTCACCAATAGAGATGTCGCTTCATCACAATCTCATAGATCAGTGTTCCATGCTCAACGCAGTATTATCCATCAACTTCTCTTATTCTCTAAATGTCTAGGAACGGTCTCCGCGATGAGAGTATCTTCATAAAACTTTTATCTTATTTCCTATGGAAGTGATAATCGTCTTCAAAGACCTCCATTCAGAGTTACTCCTCGACTGTGAAAAGTTTGTAAACCCTATTGAACTAGTTTTTTCCAAAGCCTATTCTATCACTCGATTACCTGCTTAAGAGTTTCAACTTTGAAAGCTATATTAGGCTTCGTAACACCATAGACTGCGCATGAAAACATTAATGTATCAAATCGCCTTTAGGCTGCAACGCGTTCACCCTTCACTCCACCATTTCCGGCTTTCTTTAAACTTCTGCGGATCCTCTTCCTCCCCGAGTTTTCTGAATATGAAGAGATGCTCATGGTAGAGGAGGAGAAAATCCGTGTATCTGCCCTTCCTACCTTCCTTGGGAATGTCAACCCAGCATTCCTCAGCGGTCTTAGCCAGTCCTTCCCACCTCTCCCGAGTCTTTTTCGTCCGCCATTGATACTTCATCACGTCCTCTTTGATTACAAAGCCGACGTCAAGGAAGGCTTGCATAACTCTGAAAGCTATGGGCACATGGTGTCTACGCCGCCTTGTATCACCGACTAAGAGCGCGCAGAACCTCCCAGGCTTTAATACGCGGTAGCTCTCCTCAGCGATCTCCCTCATGCCAGCCGTGTATTCATCGATGTTGTGAACGGAGGAGAGGTCTCCAGGCACTTTTCCGCCTCGGGAGTAGGGAATGATGCTAGCGTATGGAGGGTGTGTAGCGATGAGGTCGACTGCTTCATCGTTGATTAGATCGAGGTTTCGCGCGTCTCCGACATAGGTTCTAACTGCTACTCTTGGAAGGTCGGGGGTATATAGGAACTGTTCAAAAGTAAGCCTATCACGGGTCAGCATTATGCAATTAGGATTAACGTCAACACCTATCCCATTTCTACCCAGTAGCTTACACTCGATTAACGTCGTGCCTGACCCACACATCTGATCTAAAACGTATTCACCGGGTTTCGAATACCTTAAAATGAGGTTTCGCGCCATTTGCGGCGGCCAGTTTCCCCTGAAGTCTCCGCGATGTGTCGCCCATTTCCCACGTTTTGGAAAGGACCAGGTATTAGTTCTTTCAAGCTGGAAATACTTTGGCTGACATTCTTTTACACGTTTTAACTGCCCCAGCTGAATCTTAACATTCTCGACTTCCACTTCCCCATATGTTTGAACAAACTTCCTGTAATCTTTATCTGTTATTTCTCTCATGCTCCTGTAATCCGCGGACATCTACGACTCCCCTCCATGTTTTTTACTTAATACCACGGTAGCAGGTATAAGCACTAGCCTCGAAAGGTTCAAAGTCGTGATCTCGAAAAAGCTCAATTAAATCATGTGCTCTCTGAAATCTCTCATGTTTCCCGTTGTATACCGTCTTCAAAGCCTTTTCCACAGCCTGGTATAAGGTGAGAAGAGCCCAAATGGGTCTACCTCCGGTTAACTCAGCCTCCGCGGGGTCTAATAACATCCCTTCAAACCAGTTTAGCGCTTTACATCTCCAAATATTCCCGCTCACTCTGAAACCCTTAAATGGATTATTCCGAGACTTATCGTTTAAAGCTAAGGGGTTTTATAAGCAAAATACGTATACTTTTATCATGCTTTTAGAGTGCCTATGATGAGAATAGTCTTCGGAAGATAATGAAGAATATGCAGAAACCTAGAAGTATTGTTCCCAAAGATGTAAAGGAGCCTGAATATCCGAAGACTGAAAGAATGATGCCTGTGACGATAGGTCCTAATGTCTGTCCGATATCCATAATAGTTGCAAGCAGACCCATAGTCGCTCCGTGGGCTCCTCTTTTAGTAATATCGCTTACAAAAGCAGGTGTCGATGAAGTGATCAAGCTGAATCCAAGCCCATAGATCATCGAGATGAAGAAGAGAGGGAGAAACTGAATTGTGTAGGGGATAACAAACAATGGAAGACCGCTGATTATTAGACCTGTGATTATTGGTACTTCTCTCCCAATTCTATCGGAAAGTCTTCCCATGAAAGGACCGAGGATTGGTATCAGCGCTATCTGCATACCTGTTACTATGCCAATTAGAGACGCATCTAGGCTAGCAACGTTCTTCAAGTATCCTGTAATGAAGAACTCTACAGCTCCATAAACATAGTAAGTTGCGGCATCAATGGTGGCTACAACTATTATTCGAAAATCCCGTAAAACTTCGACCCATTCATGAGTTGGCCTGAGTTCTACTTTTTCATAGGGCATTTCTGATGGATTTTTAGCTGATTGAATCCTTGGTTTTTTATCTTCTCCCGGCATAAGCATTGAAGCCATAAAAAGAGTTGTGACGCCTACAACTCCAACGATAAGGTAGAGCGTATGGTAATTCCAGACGGTGATCGATAATACGAAACCTCCGAGGAAAGGAGCAATGCTTCGACCTACGATCGTTGCTGAAGTAAAGGTTGATATCCTCTCCGCTCTTTTAGACGGGTAATGTTCAGCTATGGCAGCTCTTGCTACAGGTATGAAAATTGCCGTGGCGAATCCATGATAGAAACGGACGAGGACCAGCTGCCACCAAGAATCAATAAGAGTGTAGAGAAAGGGCGCGGATGCAAATATAACACAAGAGAATAGTAGAACTTTCCTCCTCCCAAGGATATCAGACAATGAACCAGCTGGAAGACTGATTAAAATACCTGGAACAGTTGAAGCTGCTGCAACAAAACCCATAAAGGCTTCAGGCGTCCCTAAGCTTTCAGCAAAAGGGTTCAGAACCGGGTTTTTTGACATTGTAGAACTGAGAATGGCAAACGCTCCCACTAAACACAAAGCTAAAAGTAACTGTTGGGATGTAATCTTATGGAAACCCACTCAATCCAACCGTCCAATCGTCGCAGATAACAACCCCAACACACAGGCTTAAGTTAAATTTTTTGGCTTTAAAAAAAAGAAAAGCGAATAGGATTCGCTTTTAATCTAAATATCTATCCACTACCATAATTATCAATCCCTTCTTTAAAACTCTTTAGAACTTTCACAGCGGATAATACAATTTTTAAATTTAAGCCTTAAATCTTGAAGTCTGTAAAGAAACTCCATAAGATAGCACATAAAAGGTTATATCCTCCGAATAGGATGAAATTTGCTTAAAAATATCAGGTGATTCGTCGACAACCTGTATGGTGTAGCCAATGAGTGTCGCAAAGCCAACCCTTGAATACGTCAAGAATATTAAAACACAGGCGGATATTTCACGTTCTACGAGTGCATTTAAAAGACTTCTTCAATACCATATGCCGTATGTTCATCTTCTCATTTTAATAGGTATACTATCTGCTTTAAGGTCTTACCTATTTGTACTTGAGCCTCTCTACACCTCGCAGATAATCGACATGGTTATTCTAGGGGAAAAATATGAGCTGCTATTTGAGCTAGTGCTAAAAATAGTGCTCGCAGTAGTGGTTTTTGGAATAGTCATCTTCATTATAACCTATGTACAGGGATATGCTGCACAGTTAATGATAAGGGATATTAGGTCTGAATACTACTCCTCCCTCCAGAGCAAGTCGTTCAGGTTTCATGATTCTACCGCTGTGGGGGACCTTGTCTCAAGGGCTACAATAGATCTACAGGCTGTAGAGGGTTTTCTCAGAACATGGATTGGAACAGTAACAAACGCTGTATTCACAGTTGCGATCGTGTTTACGGTGTTATACTCTATCAGTCTATCCATGAGTTTGATAGTCATCATACCTATGCTCTTAATATTCTACTTTGCAACCCAACTTTGGATTAGAACTATGCCCCTCTTCAGGAAGATGATGCTCATCCTAGGTAGGCTCGGTGCGTATATCCAGCAGAACATTCTGGGGATGAAGGTTGTGCGAATCTTCCAAAGAGAGAATGAGATGGAGGATGGATTTAAACAGGTTGAGCAGATATTTGTTGACACAGCGATCACGGCTGGTAAGATTCAGTCTAAGTATATGCCTTCCTCGCAAGTTATCCTAACTCTCGGGATCACGATGGTGTACCTTTATGGTGGTAACCTGATAGCTTCACCATCATCTATGTTAACTATAGGGGAGCTTCTACTCTTCGCTAGGTACATGATGAGGCTCAGCTTTCCACTACGTGATTTGAGTATGCTTTCAGGTATGTGGATAAATGCTTCAGCCGGGCTTGAAAGGGTCTATGAAACCATGGATGTGCCCATAGATTTTAAGGATAAACCTGATGCTGGAGAGATTATGATAGATAAGGGTGAAGTTGAATTTAGAGACGTAACCTTCGGGTACGTTAAGGATAGGCCTGTACTGAGGAAGATAAGCTTCAAAGTTAATCCAGGTGAGAGAATAGCTATTCTCGGAGCTACGGGTTCGGGTAAAACCTCCTTAATATATCTTGTCCCAAGATTCTACGATGTTGACTCTGGGAACATATTGATTGACGGTATAGATGTTAGAAGCTTCAAGACTTCATCACTAAGGAAACAGATAGGCCTTGTCCTGCAGGATGTATTCATATTCACAGGTACGATTAAGGATAACATCGCTTTTGGCGAGCCTAATGCATCTATGGATGAGATTATAAGTGCAGCTAAGATCGCGAGGATCCATGACTTCGTAGAGACCCTTCCAGAGGGCTATGACTCTACTATTGGTGAGAGGGGTATCACGCTCTCAGGTGGACAGAGGCAGAGAATAACTATTGCCAGAGCACTTTTAACAAACCCAAAAATTCTAATTTTTGATGACTCTCTCTCCTTCGTCGACGCTAAGACTGAGCAAGAGATCCAGGAGGCCATCGTGGCGGTCATGAAGGGTAGAACCTGTTTCATGATAGCTCAAAGGCTTTCAACCATAAAGAACGCTAACAGAATAATGGTTCTGGAAAATGGTGAGGTCGCAGAGTTTGGGACACATAACGATCTTATGACTGAGGGAAAAATATACAGAAGGATATATGAGACGCAGTTCCTGGAGAAGGCTCCCGAAGAAATTCTGGAGGCTGGTATAAAGTAGATGTCAAGCCCATTTGGAATTTTCTCAAAATATGAAGAGTCGAGGAAAAGAACAGTTCCCGATAGAGTTCTGATGAGTAGAATCTACAGCTACGCTAAGCTCTACAGACGAAACATCGCAATAAGCTTAGGAGCTATACTTCTAAGCGCCTTAACAGGGCTACTTTCTCCTTACCTCCATATGGTTGCAATAGACCAAATAATCCAGCCTAGAAATCTTTCAGGTTTCATCTGGTGGGTGCCACTCTTTATTTTTGTAACTTTAAGCAATTACTGGCTTCAATACATTCAGCTTTACCATATGAGGATTGCCGGTGAAAATGTTGTTGCGAGAATGAGGGATGAAATGACGTCTAAACTGCAGATGATCTCCCTGAGATATTTCTCTGAAGGTGAGATTGGTAGAATATTGTCCAGACCGATAAATGACGCGAACACTGTTAGAATATTTCTAAGAATGGGATTGACGAGCATTATCACGGATACAGCTTCAATTTTAGGGTCCTTCATAATAATATTCATCCTTAACGTAAAGCTTGCTTTACTGGCTGTCGCAATTCTTCCCATCGCCGTAGGCTTAGCATGGCTTCTTGGAAGATTATCGAGGACAGCCTATAGAAGAGTCCTCTCAAGCACGGGGGGGTTGACGTCTAGGATCCAAGAAAATCTTTCTGGTATAAAAGTGATAAAATCCTTTGTACAGGAGGAGAAGGCTGCGAAAGAGTTCGAGGCGGTACAGAATGGAACTGTTGATGCAAGCCTAGAAGCAATAAGGATCTCAGCTTCATACCAGCCCATCGTCCTCTACATGAGGATAATTGGAACGGCTCTAATACTTTGGTTTGGTACATTAATGGTTATAAACTCAGAGATAACTTTAGGAACGCTCGTGGCATTCATAGAGTACCAGTTCGCATACTTTAACCCTCTTATGGACCTCATAGCCGTATACGATCAATATCAGTCAGCAATGGCTGCTATAGAAAGAATGTTCGACCTAATCGACACAAACGTGGAGGTGGAGGACCAACCGTTAGATAAAGCGGCAAATATAGACACCATCGATAATTTAAGGTTTGATGACGTTACCTTCGGATACGATCCTAAAATTCCCGTGATCAACAACATCAGCTTCACCCTTGAGACATCAAAGAAATTGGCTATAGTTGGACAAACAGGCGCAGGTAAGAGTACGATAATAAACCTCCTTGCAAGGTTCTACGACCCTATTAATGGAAGAATCATGGTTAATGGTTATGATATTAAAAATATTAGGATTTCCTCTCTCCGTAGACACATGAGTATAGTTCTTCAGGACTCTTTCTTATTTCCCATGAGTGTAAAGGACAATATAAGGTTTGGAAGACCTGAAGCATCTGATGAGGAGGTTATTGAGGCAGCTAAAACCGTGGATGCGCATGAACTCATAATGAAACTCCCTGGAGGATACGACTACATCATACAAGAGGGTTCATCGAATATTTCAATAGGGCAAAGGCAGCTCATAAGCTTCGCAAGAACGCTTCTAATGAACCCTAAACTTCTAGTTCTAGATGAGGCTACTTCAAGCATCGATCCGTACACTGAGCTCGTCGTACAGAACGCGTTGAAAAAGCTTCTTGAAAATAGACTAGCAATAATAATAGCTCACAGGCTTTCAACTATAAGGCTCTGCGATGAAATCATAGTCTTAGATCAGGGGAGGATAATCGAAAAAGGAACCCATCGAGAACTAATGAAAAAAGGCGGAATGTATAGCTCATTCTACAGAATGCAGTTCAGGGAGGAAGAAGGTTTTGAAAAAACCTTAACGGTGGAATTATAAACACAGTATCTGCCAATTGCCTACTATGATCCTTTCTCGAATTGGACGGCACCCGCTTTAATAGAAGAAGGTTGGACGTAGACTTTCTATTCAACATGCGATTTACGATGCGAAAAGTCAGTTGCCTTATAAACGCTTGTGCCCTATGGAAACATCACGATTCTTCACAGGAAAATCCTCATAAACTCTTTTATTAATTATACCATCCCTCATCTAGTCCCACATTGAGCATTGTGAGATAGTTCTCAAGTGGAACGTAGTTAGCGATGGTGTTTCCGCTCCCTAAGCAGTATCCACCGCCTTGTTTACAGACTTTTAGGATGTGTGTTACGTAATCCCGGACTTCAGCCATACTGCGTCTGGATAGAACATCCATGTCCACCCCTCCGATTAAACCGATTTGTTTGCCGTACAGTTCCTTTGCCTTGGTTACGGGAAGGTATGTGTCCTCGAAGGAGTGTTTGGCGTCTACTTTGACGTAATCTATTATGTCACTCATTATAGTTTTGAGGTTGCCGCAGGAGTGTAGGATGTAGAGGGAGCCCTTTGAATGAGCGATCTCCGCCATTTTCCTATGAAGTGGAAAAACCCAACGCTTCATCATGGCTGGAGAGGTCATCAGCCCATTCCGGTAGCCCCAGTCATCAGAACCCCAGAAAGCTATGATCCTCCGGCTTGTATCAGCGGTTAGTTTGAAACGGGTGAGGCTTAGCTCACCGATTTTCTTGAACATGGCGTCAACGAGGTCAGGTTGTTTGTAAAGACTCACGTAGAAATTTTTTATTCCCATCATCCACATAACCGGCTCTAAAACCGCGCCGTAGGCGGTTACAACACCCATACCTGGAGTGACATGGTCGCACACCCATTCCAGTCCCCCATTTCCCTCTTCAACGATGGTTTCAGGGTCCTCCCATCTATAAGACTTGAAATCATCCCAGTCCGCGATTACCGCTGTACCCTCGTTAGCCCATTCTCGTTCACCTCGGTTTAATTCAGATGCGGAATCTAAGGCGTTGTACCTGTACGCCCGTGTACCAACTTTACCTGAAGCCAAGGCTTCTTTACTTTCCCTGTAAGCCTTCACTGTCGCTTCATAATCCCTTGTGTCCGCTCGAACATAGTCGTAGCCTAGAATTTCATAGAACTCTATTAACGCCAACATCCGCTCTTCCCACTCTTTCATACTCTGCAGTTCCCTGGAGAAATAGTTCAACGGTTTTCCGAGGACTGCCGCCATCACCTCCCCATCTGCGAAAAGTTCCATGAACGGTACCCTGTCTGGGATTCCCGACCTTGAAAGAGCCGCTTGTAAACGGCTTGATTTCGGTTCAAGTTTCCGGTCACGGATATTTTTCAGAAGCTTTTGAGCGACTGACTTCAACGGGGTAACCTTCCTAAGACATTATAATAGGTAGGATATATTGCTGTTTTTCTTTTCCATCCATTCTGCCTCTGATGCACCCTTACCATGCGTTTCCCAGAAAAGTTTTACTGTTACTAAAATCAGGCTTCAATGAATGGTCCAATTGAATTTCCCACGATCAATTAATCGCTGTTGACCCTGCAAGTAGCATCTCACCTAGCTTTTACATGGGATTCCTTGATGCTGGTTCTGGTCATTGGGTGGACCGTAGTTATGTTTATTTCATGGTGTGAATATGTTTGCTCGTTATGCTTCCGTTCAATGGAATGGGATGAATGAGTTGAAAAGGCTACTTGAGCTGCCTCATAGAGTATGTGAATCCACGTGTTATGTGAATGGGTTGGAAGATGTTTTAGCGTGGAAAAGGGCGGATTATGCAGATTATCTCCTCTCCGTTGTTGGTGGTATGGCGGGTTTCACGTACCTTCGGTTTAAAAGAGCAGACCCACCGTGTATGGTTTATTGGGGCGCGAATCCCAAGTATTTGATGAAAGACCTTGGAAAAATCATCGGGTTCAAGGAAACCATGATCGAGGGGAAAACGTTCAGGAACACTTTTCCAAGGTTGAAAGAGTTTATTGATAACGGGCAACCGGTTGTGGCTGGAGCCCTTGACATGTACTACCTGCGCTACTACACGGGTATCTACGGAAAACTCCATGTACCAATTCATTACGTTCTCGTTGTTGGATACGATGATGAGGAAAAAATTGTTTACGTTCATGACTGTAGCTTTAAGACTGCTCAGAGCATACCGTATGATGAGTTTGAGAAATCCTTAAACGTTAATGTGCCGGGGATGAGTAAAAGAAACACTATTAGAGCATTCACCCTTCCTCAAGTGATACCGTCTGAGTTTGAAGTAGCGAAGAAGGGTTTTTCATATAAGGCTGAACGGTTCCTTAACCCTCCAGTAAAGCTTTTCGGCATCCCAGCCATGGGTAAACTCGCAGTTGAAATCCTTGAATGGGAGAATATAAAATGCTTTGAGCACATGGTAACCTACGCGACTACACCGCCTTTGCTGCCTAAAACCTTCGAGAACAGTCATGGGATGCGGTTTTGGCAATCTGATGTTCTTCATACCTTGGGAGAAAAGTACAAGGTGAGTAGCTGGGTTGAGGCATCGACGTTATTTAAGAGATCTGGTGAGAATATTATGAAGCTGTGTGCGGCAGCGTTGAGACAGGATAAAAAGGAAGCGTCCAATTTCATAACGGAGATAGCTGACATTGAAGAAAAGGCGTATAGACTGCTCACGTTGTAAGAGCTGGAATGTAGCTCTACAAACCCCCTCAATATTGAAAATATAAACTCGAAACTTAAACACTATAGCTTAATATATTAACCTCGCAGCTCATAATCGAACGAAACTCAGCGTGATATGGCTAATAACTTTCGGAGTGATCACTACCATAAAGATAATTCGATTGGTCTTTGTAAGGCAGCCTAAACCTAGGTAAAAACGGTTTGTGTCTCCTGCATTTTACTGGAGAAGCCTGTTATAATCGGCTGGTTAATCGACTCGTTTAAACATGCTCTTCGATGCGCCGCATATAGGGCATGTCTCCGGTGGCTCACCTTCAACCGTGTTACCGCAGATTCCGCAGACAAAGTAGGGTTTCTCCTCTATCTTCCGACCTTCTTGAACTGCTTTCAAAGCTGCTTTAAAGAGTTCTTCATGAACCTTCTCAACTTTCCCGGTTTGTTGAAAGTTCACAGCCGCAGCCTTGTTACCGTCTGCAGCCGCGTCCTTCCCGAATCCGGGATACATCTCCCTGTTCTCATAACCTTCCCCTTCAATCGCGGCGAGCATGTTCTCAGCAGTCGACTTCACACCCTTGAGCATGACGAGATGCCGCTTCGCGTGAAGTGCCTCCGCAAACGCGGCTGCTTTGAAAAGCTTAGCTACTTGTTTAAATCCTTCCTGGTCGGCTTTTTCAGCGAAGGAGCTGTACCTACGGTTTGCCTGGCTCTCCCCCGCGAACGCTGCTTTTAAATTCTCCTCTGTCTTAGGCATAGTTACACACCCTTGTAAATTTAGTTCACGCGATGATATAGGTATTTCGAGCTGCTTGAAACCTCACTAGTGATAGCCTATTCAACTATTTCCAAGGAGACTATCACCCATATCTTTGCTTCTCCCTTTCCTCATAACTTACAGAGAGGATGCTAAGTGGATGGAAAGAGAGGTAATAAAAAAGGGTTATGCCGTATTCAAGTTTGTATTAATATTTTCACCGATACTCTATTACTCTAAGCCTCTTGGTATTTCAGGGATTCGAGGATTGCACATCTGTCTTATGCCCCTTAGCTCGAGATCGCCTACGCATCAAAACAACGATCACTACCACTATTATGACTGGGATTGCTATGAAAGGCGCGATATACATTAGAAGTTCGGTGGTACTGCCGGCGGGTGGGGGTTGCTGATACGTGACATCGAGGAATCGGGTTGAAACTAGGTACGTGGCCCAGCTGTCGAAACGACGTTGGATTTCCGCGTTGACATACTGTGAACCGACGAATGAAATAAGAAGGTTTACGTCGGAGAGTACCTCAACCGTTAACGGACCTGTCGCTTGGACTGTGTGCATACCGCCGAGGATGACTTGGTAATCATCAGCGTCCATCGTTAACGTAGATCCATCGATCATGACATCAGCGTCCTCATGGGAGAACACGACCGCCGATGTAGGAGCGTAGAACTTGAACTCCTCACCCGTCTTCACAACCATCGTCTTCACGTCGTCACCAATATTTTCAAGTGTAGAGACTTGCTGAGCTCCAACAACGCCCCATCCAAATCCGCCGGCTCCGAAGATGACGATGATTTTACCCGTGCTATCGATCCTCGTTGGTACTTGAAGCAGTAAGCTCGTGTCTAACAAGTATTCCCCAGCCCTCAAGGTTTTCTTAATATCTGGACCTTGAAGCGCGATCTGCCACCCGGGTCTATTCAAATTGTAGACATTTACCTCGCAGTTCTCTAAGGCTATCACTATAAAGGACTGGCGGGTTCCAATCCACTTGTCGCTGCCTCCAACGCCGCCTAAGCACCCATAGAAGGTTTTACCTATAAAACCTCCTGTAGCTGAGGGAGCGTACATTAAGGATTCACGGCATATACCCGAGACCATAACTCGACCCGTTGAAACAAGCCTGTAAACCGAGTCTGGCCTCAACTTAACCATCCTATACGCATTAGCGGGGACGTCTAACTCCGTTACCTTCGCGCCTGCAGCGTCGTAAACTGTGACATGGGCGTTCTCCACTCCCCATACTATGCTTGTTTCATATTCACACACGTAGATCTGGGGTTCCCAGGTTCCGTTTACTGGTTTGAATATGAACTCTTTACCGGCGTATCCGCCGTCTGTGCTGGGGTAGTAGGTGGACATCTCGTTGTAGCCGCCGCCTGTCAGGAGCGCTGAGACCAGTTTATCGGATACGACCTTCACGTAGCTTCCTTCAACCTCGGGCGGCGGGGTTACCCCTGTGGCTGTGCTGCCGAGGGTTAGGGTTCTAAGCTGCATCCTGTTTAGGGTGAAGGAGGTGATTAGGCTCTTATCCACGAGGTTGTAGACTTCTACGCGGGTCTGGTCCTCGACGCCGATGATGCTGAGTTCAGCGGGTAAACGGGTGTAGTTGTAGATGGTCACGCCTCTTGTCGGGTCGACTGCAGTCCAGTTCATGACGGTGGGGGGTGCGTAGGCGTAGTAGACGTAGAAGTCAGGACTTCCCTGCGCGCTTTGAGTAGAAAATGTGATCAAGTTCCCAAACAGGGCTGATGCTAAGAGAGTTGCTGTTAACAACGTGTAGAACATCGATGAATGAGGCAGTTTAAGGGATACCATGAATCAAGTTTTTAATCAGCCACGGAATTTAAGCTTTTCGACGGATGTTCAAACCTATACAATTGTAATGTCACCATTCATATGGTACCATTCTGCTATGGTTATTAGGTTGATCGAGGAGGTTAGTGAGAGGAGATGGTAAATTCAGTCTCAGATATTAAGGGTGTACTCTTCGATTTTGGGAATACATTAGCCTACGTTGACGAAGAGGCGGATAGAAGATACCGAGAAGAGCTCTTATCAATTCTTAAAGCGTATGGATACGTGAAAACATTGGAAGATCTCTTTCCTCTTTTAGATAGCGCGTATAGGAGTAGTACTGAGGGGGAAGTGAGAAGCCTCTACCATTTCTGGAAGCTTTTCTTGAACAAGTTAGACATGTCTGCAAACCAAGCCCTAATCCGGGAACTTCAAGGTTCAAGAACCCGCCATGTGGATAAAACGTTTAAGCTATATGATGGTGTGTTTAAGGTTTTATCTACATTGAAGGAGAGGTATAAGCTGGCGTTAGTGTCTAACTGTGCCGTAGGCTTATCTGATGTTATAGAGTCCTTAGGTCTAACATCATTCTTCCAATGCATCGTGCTTTCATACGAAGTTGGAGTAAGGAAGCCTGATAGGCGCATCTACCTCGTAGCCACTCAAAGCCTAGGGCTACAACCGAGGGATTGCGTCTTCGTAGCCGACGAAGTCAGTGATTTAGTAGGGGCGAGGGAGGTTGGGCTTAAAACCATTCTCGTCCATCAAGAAAAGTATACTACCCTTAACGATAGCGACTTAAACTTTACTCCTGATCTCCGATGTGACCGCGTATCAGAGATCCTAAAGTTCTTTTAGATAACTCGCCGCGGATCGTTGAGATGCCCTATTTAAAACCTAACGGGAATGAGTTGGGTAATCAATGGATTCTACATAGCTTGTAGTAACCGGCTTACCGCTGGGTTTCGATAAAAAGGAAAGAAGGAAAAGAAAAAATAAGGGTGTTTGTGGCGTTTAGTAGGGTATGAACTGCCTGTAGATGGCGATGCTGCTGTATACGAGAGAGTAGAAGGTGAATCCTATGATCATGCCGATGGCTATTGGCATACCGTACTTCTCGTAGACTTTAGTTCCACCGATCCTTAACGTCAACTGCTTCAGAATCCAAGCGATGATAGCAGGCATTTCAACGCCTAAGCTGTGAACCGTAGTCGCAGCCATCAGTAGCATACCTACTGGGTTAAGTGGGAACCATGCGTACGTTGCCCTTAGGAATGTCGTTACACCTAGGATTGCGAAGCCCACGATTGTCCATGGCCAAGTCAGGTCTAATTTTGGCCAAGTCTTAGCAGTTGCGGGTGCGATGAAGGAAACGGCGTAGTTCCCACCACCCCTTACAGGTATCCTTGTGTGACCGAACGTGTAGATAGACCAGACAATCAACGGTAAAGCTATGATGTTTGCCACAACAACGCTGACCATCATGGACTTGAATACATCCTTATTGCTCGTTCCTGTTATACTTGCGACTTTAAACGCTGCTGAGACGTATCCGGCTGTCCCCGCGAAAAGCGCGTCGTTGGTGCCCTGTGCGAATATTAAGTGCGCTGGATACTGGTCTGCGGAGACCGTCATCTGGTCACGATATAAAGCCCACCAGAAGATTCCTGTTGACTGTTGGGATAATATGCCTTCCATAGCTGCTTCACTATACATAGTGTTGAAGGCTACCATGTACACGAAGATACCCAGTATGGCG
>CAYNFI010000021.1:26519-29856 GCA_964396445.1 uncultured Candidatus Bathyarchaeia archaeon | reverse complement strand
CCAGCACCTGTTTCAACAACCGTTTCACCCACGGGTTCAATGCCGAGCTCAACAGCCAGCTTCTTAGGAATAACCGTAAGCGTAACGCCGGTATCTACTAAGCCATAGATCTTAACAGCCTTCTTAGACTCAGGGTCAAACACGCCTATGGGAACCCATACATGACCCATGCAAACGCCCTAGATAAAGCGTTGAAACTTTTAAAAGGATAAGCCAACGCCCCCAAATAAGTTTTCCATAACCTCTTTTACCTTTTCCACTAAGCCTATCGTCAGAGAAAACCTGGAGGATAATACCTATTATGGAGAATTTTACCTCCAAATCCACCTACAGCGAAGCAGGAAACTCCTTGGACTCCCTGAAGCTAACACCTTAAAAACGTGAAGGATTGTCATGGAAACACATGTGTTTGGAGCCACCCTCAGGGCAGCGTATGTAAGGTTAAGGCCTGGAAAGAATGTCGATACGCTGAAACATGTTATGGTATGGGCTTAACCGCCGTCGATAGTCATTACGACAAGACCTTCGCGGGAATTCATGGACGAATGTTGAGAGTCTATAACCTAGGCTGGAGATGCCTTGTTGAAAAAAGACGTTGTAACGCGTGAAGTTAAAGCCAAATTCCAATCTAGCCCTTTTTTCCAGAAATGACGTAGTGTTCACCTGAGTTTACAACTAAGAAGGCTTATGGGGGCCTGGTTTCATCTCATTGAAAGTATCATAAGTTCAAGCGGTACCAACTTCCCAGTGATAGGGTCCACCTGTAGACCTAGGAGCTCAAGTGTGGTTACACCTAGAAGTATCGGTGTCTTCTCAGAGCCTAAGGCAACGAGCGACGTGACACCCCTTTTCTCCACCATTATATAAGCCTCAGAAACGGGGAACTCAACGACATCGCCGCTGGCAATTCTGAATCTTCGCTTCTCCATAACCTTCAACCCGAGTTTCTCAGCTAGGCTGATAGGGAGGACCGAGTATATGGCTCCAGTGTCAGCTATGAACTCCACTTCAGCCTTTAATCTAGGCTTCAAAGGGTTAGCTACAACACCGCGAACTTTCACGTACCCCATTAAGACATCATGGTAAAGAGGTTAAACTAGATATATAAGGATTAAACGTTAAAGAATGCTCCCGCATCCGAACATAACATCAAGGCGAAGCTGGTAGAAAATTTCCCCTGAAAAAAGCTCATCGGATAAGCCCCAGCCTTCCTTAAGCTAAAATGCTAAGCTTTAAAATCGATCTAATCAAGGTTTAAGCCGGTAACCTCGCTGCGTAAGCTTATATCTATGGCTTAGGCGCGTATTCACAAGTCAAAGAGCACTTGTCGATAGAGCAGCAGTAGTCATTCACTCGGTTTACCCACATTGGCAACAATTTAAAACTCAGCATTTAAAGGTTCACACACCTCCTAAATCCAAGAACCGGTGAAAAAGTGTCTCTATTTCCATCCGAGTGAAAGTCAAGTCCATGTCTACGTCCGAGTATACTTCACTACGACAACCGCGACCACTACAACCATTAGGAGCTGCGTATAATATGTCCACCAAAGTGCCGAAAGGGCTGGGTATGTGAGATACCCTGCGAAATCAGGGGTATTGCGAACGTTAATAGGATGAGCAAACAAAACGAGGACTTACGCTCCATACCACACCCATCCTCAGCGAACAGGTTCCATTAATTTTTTACGTTAAAAATCGCAGGGATCACTTAACTAAAATTAATTAAACAGAATAGGAATAACATTGTTAAAAAGCTACGGGAAAGGTCAAGTTTTTCTACATATTAAAAAGTCTAAGGTCCGATGCGAGGTACTTTCAGTATTTCAAAGAAATATTGAGGGGTATGACTCAAACGATTAAATATTTATATATTGTATGGAAAAACGGGGGGGAAACACGATCTAAAGATGTGTGCAATTTCCACCTCACGTAAGTTTAAACGCAAATCCAAGGTTCTTAAGCGAATCTGTGGTGAAATTTCCCAATAACCAACCATACAACGAATCTTTCACTGTTAACCCCGAAGAATAGAAATAGGGGAATAACCTTATTGAAGGCTAGGAGATCAAGATGAGCCGTAGAACCCAAGCTCTTGCATTGATCTGCCTCCTCGCCATCGTCGCCGTAGGACACAGCTGCTCCCCTGGCATAAGTAGCGATGAGAACTGGGTGATAGAATCCGTTGAACCCCCAACTGACACGATTAAACAGGGGGAAAATTTCACGCTTAAAGTTTCGGCGTACGTTAACCAGAGTAAAGTAGACGCGGTGAGGATCTCAGCTTCAGTCATCTACCCCTTCATGGAGATCCTAGAAGCCGACTACACCATTAACGGGACGCTCCTCGTCGGACCCGTGTATAATACAACGCTGAACTTCACCCGCGACACCATAAACTTCTCAACCTTCATCATGCCTCCCGCAAACTTCACCATAACCGCTAAGGTCTTCTGCTCCATAGCCGGCTCCTTCTACATACCAACCGCCAGCCTATGGGTATGCACCTTGGTTAGAGGCGACTGGACGGAGTATAAGTCTAACAGGGTCGGACCCTTAACCATAGTAGCCAGGGTTGAGGCTTTAAAGCTGGACGAGCTTCAAGCCGATGTCGCGGCGGTTAAGGAAGCCCTCAGTGAACTCGCAGATGAGTTGAAAGCGGCTAGAGCTGAGCTTCAAGACCTCAAAGCCCAAGGAGAACGCCTTAGACATAATATAGGCGTTGTGAATGCTACATTAAACAGGGTTGAAGCCGCAGCGGCCACGCTGAACACCAAGGTTGATACAATCAACACCAAAGTCGACAACATCACAGCTGAGTTAAGGGTGACGCGTGGAAACGTAGAAGCCATCCGCTTAAAGCTGGAGACAGACATCACATGGGAACTCCTCACGGCTATAGCTCTTATAGCAGTAACCTGCATAGGCGCATGGCTCGCAGTGATGTATGCGAGGAAGAAGCCATCGCTCTCCACTTAAGGGGAAAAAACTCAGCTCATAATGGAGGCTCCATTAGCGACGGGGCTCTACGTTAATAGAGTAAATATTGGAATAAGGAAAAAATCGTGGTACTACAGTATGAAGTCGCCTGGGAAGTTGTCGTAGAGCTGTGGTTGTGAGTCTGGCTGTACAGCGATTACACGTGGATAAGTGTACGCGTGAGCTGCCTCAACCGAGTTCGCGTTGTTATCGAGAAGCCCCTCGTCCACGAAATAGTATCCCCATAACGTGTTGCCTAGAAGCAGGTAATCCCATCCATACTGATCCGCTGCGCAGGCTGAGGCGATAATCCGCCCCGTGCCCTGTAAATCATCGTTGTCATCGAACATGCCTCCTGA
>CAYNFI010000021.1:7715-26419 GCA_964396445.1 uncultured Candidatus Bathyarchaeia archaeon | reverse complement strand
GTCACTGAGTTGATCAAGAACGAAGAAAACAAGTTACTTATATGAATCATCAAGCTTCACATGATGGGATACCAGTGTCACCTAAATTCATTTAGAAAATAAGCCTACGATTTATGCTTTTATACAACATTATGTCTAAGTCGTATTTCAACCGCTTGGATAGGTTAATGGAAACATTAATTAGAACCTTCTTCATGAAACCGTCGCTATAGGTGTAGGTATTTGAAGATAACGGACCTGAAGACTACGGTTATCGATGGGATTCGGGTAATCCGCGTGGATACGGATGAGGGGGTCCAAGGTTATGGGGAAGCCCACTGCCCAAAGCAACATGTACTCGACTTGAAGCCCTTAATCCTCGGGCAGGACCCAACCAACGTCGAGAAGGCGATGACAAGGGTCCGCTTCAGGGGAGGTTTTAAGCCTTGGGGAGCCAGCGTCAGCGCCGTCGAGATGGCGCTATGGGACATCGCCGGAAAGGCGGCGGGTCTACCGGTTTACAAGCTCCTCGGCGGGAAGATAAGGGATAAGGTTCGGATTTACTGCGACTGCGGCTCAGGTATACCCTTGAAGCCTCAAGACCCAGCTTCAGCTTACAGTCCCGAGGGTTACGCTGAGAAGGCGAGGGTGAGGAAGGCGATACCTCAGGGCTTCACCATCCTTAAATTCGACATAGGCTTCCATGGAGGACAGCTTCTCAGCGTTCCAGGCGGCGTTTACGGAACGGAGGAATATCCGGTGTACCATCGCGGCCACGCCTCGGAACGCGGTTTGAAAGCTGAGGTTGCCGTTGTAAAGGCCCTTAAGGAGGTCCTCGGCGACGAGGTAGGCTTAGCTTTAGACTGCGGTCCAACGCAGACACTTCCAGCTGCTATAAGCCTAGCGAAGGCTCTGGAACCCTTCAACCTACTCTGGGCGGAGGACCTGCTTACAGGCGACGGCACACCGTACACAGACACTGAAGCCTACCGCTTACTCAGCTCCAGTACCTCCACACCCATCCTTACAGGGGAGCAGGTATACCTGAGACAGGGCTTCAGAAGCCTCATCGACCAACATGCTGTTGACATCGTAGCCCCCGACATATGCGACGTAGGTGGGTTGGCTGAAGCCAAGTGGATCGCCGATTTCGCCGACCTCTACGGCGTACTCATCGCCCCGCATAACTACGGTTTACCCGTAGCCTTCATGGCCAACGTCCACGCCGCCGCGGCTATGCCTATGAACTTCATAGCCTTCGAGTACCACATGGCCGATGTCCCATGGTGGGAGGACCTCGTGAAAGGCGTTGAGAAGCCTATGATCAAGGAAGGGTTCACTAAGGTTCCAGACATTCCTGGGCTGGGAATTGAATTCGACGAAGCAGCTGTGAGGAAACACCTCACGGAAGGCGAAGCCTACTTCGAGTGACAACACCATCGTAAAGAAAAGCCCAAGGTTAGACCTGCACTTACACTGACAATTTCCACTTAGGCTGGTTAAGAATACCCACACCATATGGACTTTACGTATAAGACCAGACTCTAAAGTATAGTTTCATTGTATCAGCTATGGACAAATTGGTCTCTCTTCAAATATGTAATGTTGAAAATGCTTATCTTTAAGATGCAGATAGCTTACCGGGAGTTGACTATGAAGCATAAGGTCCTTGTGACAACGTTGATCGATGAGGATTTCATGCCTGAAGCCCTCGCTCTTCTCAGAAGCAAAGCCGATGTGAAGCTTAACCGTTATGGAAGGGCGCTCACCGAGGAGGAGCTTATCGAAAACCTCAGGGATGTAGACGCTGTTTGGGCAGGCGGCGACCCCTACACTGAGAAGGTTATCCGCTCAGCGAAGAAGCTGAGAATCATCGCCAGGGACGGCGTAGGACTTGACAGGGTTGACATGAAGGCTGCGACAGAGGCGGGTATAGTCGTGACGATCGCGCCCACCGTATGCGAATCCGTCGCCGACCTCAGCTTGGCTTTAATCCTCTGCGTCGCGAGAAAGATCCTCGTATCAGACCGAGCCGTTAGGGCGCAGGAGTGGGGGTTAAGGAGGAAGTTTATCGGCCGCGACGTACACGGAGCCACTTTAGGCATCATAGGTTTAGGGCGGATAGGCTCAGGTGTCGCTAGGAGGGCTAGGGGCTTCAACATGCACGTTTTGGCATACGACCCTTACCTGAAACCTGAAGCAGCTGAGGAGCTTGGTGTAGAGTGCGTAGACCTTGACACTTTACTCCGTAGCTCAGACATCGTGGCGGTCCACGCTCCTCTCACGAAGGAGACGCGGGGTATGATAGGGGAGAGGGAGATAGGCTTGATGAAGGAGGGAGCCTTCATAGTAAACGTCGCGAGGGGCGCTATCATAGACGAAGCTGCGCTCATTAAGGCTCTTAGGGAGGGTAGGCTTGCGGGAGCTGGCTTAGACGTTCTAGAACTTGAACCGCCATCACCTGACAACCCGCTTCTTAAAATGGAGAACGTCGTATTAACACCCCACATGGGTAACGAGACTAAAGAAGCCTTTAGAAGAGTATCCTTTCAAGCCGTCGAGGAGGTTATCAGCGTCCTCGAGGGAAGAACACCTCAGAACATGGTAAACCCTGAAGCTTTGAAAAAACGTATGCTATAACCCCCCTAATCATTTCCCCATCGATTTCAACCTACCCTTTGGGTATTCACGCATGGAAGAAACCTGTTCAATATTTTCACTTGAGAACCCATATGTTTAAGTATTTTACCCACTAGTTTCTATCAAAGGTGTATTTCTACATGGATGTCAGGAAGGTCTCCTTCGTCATAAACACCGTCCTCTTCGCGGCGCTCATACTTTATTTCTGGTTCTACCTCCTACCATTCTTCGAGAACTCCGCCTACGAAGGTATGCGGAACATCCTCACAATAATCACCATCTGCCTCATAGCAGCCTACATAACCTCATCCATCGTCATCCTCGGAAAAGTATAAGAAAATAAGGCAAACTTAGTTACGATACTTATACAGCAAGCTATCAGCTAAAAAAGGCATCCCATCAGTACATGGCTCTCACGAGCTTTAGTGAAGTGAATCTCACTTAAAAAAATCCCTTCAACCGTGAAGGAAAAAAGAGCTAAGGTTCATCAAATGAACATGGCTGTCATACATTTAAATTAAAAGCGAACAAGCCATCAAGCTAGATCAAGGGTTAAAGTTTTTCATCTGAATGCGTCAATGATGCGGGGAAGGATGTATCTGAAGTTTAATAGGTAGAATACTAAGAGGATGTTAACGCATTTAAACATCAGATTTTAATCCTGTTAAGCATAGGAGCTGTGAGGTGAAAACTACGGTGAGGAAGCCTCTCCTTTCATGGAAAGACAATTACCTGAGAGCCGTCGAGTTTAGAGACCCGGAGTACATACCATGCCGCATAGGCGCATTGTGGCCTCTATGGAATACCCACCGTGAAAAAATGGAGTCCATAGCGTTAAAACACCCTTTAGTATTCCCAGGGTTTAAACCAGGTAACATCAAGTACGGAGAAAAGACTGGAATCCTAAGGTCTAACAAGGTCATAACGGACCCTTTAGGATGCGTCTGGAGCTTTCTCATAGAGGGCTTCCAAGGCCAGGTGGTTAAACACCCACTTGAGGACTGGAAGAGTATGAAGGGATTTAAATTACCAGACCCTGAAAAAGGGATTCCCGTTGAAGGCGTTGACAGGCTTACACCCTGGGAAACGATCTTGGAAGCCTTAGATAAGGCTCGGAGCAGCGGAGAATTGGTGACGGCGGGTATGCCTCATGGCTTCTTCTTTCAGAGACTCTACTACCTGAGAGGATACACTAAACTTCTAAGGGATTTCATGGCTAAACCTCCTGAGATCTACGCGCTCGTAGAGGCTTTAACAGAGTATAACTTGAAGCTGCTGGAGTTATTCCTGAACTCTGGGAGACTTGATGTGGTTTCTTTCGGAGACGACCTGGGCACTCAGCAAAGGATGCCTATCAGCCCGAAGACTTTCAGGGAATTCATCTTTCCATCTTATCACCGGATCTTCCAAATGGCTAGGTTGAAAGGCGTTCATGTACGCCTTCACAGCGACGGCCACGTAATCGAGGTTGCAGGGCAGCTGATTGAAGCCGGAGTGGACATACTAAACATACAGGACCGGGTTAACGGTTTAGAAACTATAGGTTCTGCGTGTAAAAACGTTGCATGCGTAGACCTAGACGTAGACCGCCAATACGTAACAGCCTTTGGGAATCCTGAAAGCATCAGGAAACATGTGAGGCGCGTAGTTGAAGCCCTATCCATGAAGGAAGGCGGGTTGATGATGGTGGCAGAATTACACCCCCCGATACCCCTTGAAAACATAGAGGCCGTAGCCCAAGCGATGGAAGAACACATGTGGCTTACATAGGTCCATTCGAAGGCAGGTTTCTCCTCAGTCAGGTGCCTAGGGGAAAAGGAGGAATCGCATAGGAGGCAGCACATCGTATCTGAGGCGTGCTACTATGGGAAGATAGATTCAAGGCCTTGACTTTTCTCAGCGAGTAACGCGTGTTCCTGTGCAGACAAGGGTTTAAGTTGATCAACGGCGTCACAGGCCCACCGTAGAAGCTCAGCGTGTCCTGGGCTCACAGCGGCTGTGACTGGCAGCGATAGGGTAAACCGTAAAGCCAATGATGCTTCATCAGGGTTTTCCACTGGGGCATACCAGCACTTAGGCCATCTCCGCTCCTCTTCTTTCCTCAACTTCCTCTTAGCCAATGCTTTAAGGGCGAGGACGGCTACACCCTTCTCCTGAGCCTTCACCAGCACTTTAGCACCAAGTCTACCTTGATGCCAGCACACCCAGTTGAACGGGAAGAGCACGGTGTCAAACCTAAATCGGTCCAAGAGCATGAGCGCCGCTTCCTCGGAGTGGGCTGAGAAACCTAGGTACTTCACCAACCCCTGTTCCCGAGCTTCCACGAGGGCTTCGATCGCTCCGTCCTCACCCATGACGAGGTCTACCTCCAGTGGGTCCACGCGGTGGAGCTGATAGAGGTCGAGGTAATCGGTGTGCAAGCGCTGCAGCGATTGACGTAGCTCCGCTCCGGCTTCGTCCTTCGTTCGTTTCTCGGTTTTACACGCTAAGAATACAGATTCCCGGTACTGGTTAAGAGCGGGTCCAAGACACTCCTCAGCGTTTCCATAGGTCGGTGCAACGTCGAAGTAGTTAACACCCCTCTCAATCGCCTGGGCCACCATACGGCTTGCTGATGAAGAAGGCTCGTTCATAACCATGATGCCGCCGAAACCGACAACCGATAGTTTCACACCTGTTCTACCAAGGCTCCGTTTTTCCATAGACCCCTACCCCGTGAAACCCAAGATGGAGTTCAGAGCGCGGTCCATCCTCCGTCAACGAACAGCGTCTGTCCAGTTACGTAGTTCGATGCCGGTGAGACGAGGTATGTGAGCGCCGCCTTCAAATCCAATGGTTCCCCTGTTCTCCCCAACGGTGTTCTCGAAAGGATGTACTTCATAGTCTTCTCATCCCGGTAGATTGGCGCAGTCATTTCACTGGGGAAGAACCCTGGTGCAATGGCGTTCACGTTTACGTGGTAAGGCGCCCATTCTATGGCTAAGGCTCTCGTCAAGTTAATCACCGCTCCTTTGGAGGCATAGTAAGGCGCTGTTGGAAAGATGTCTCCTACAGCTCCATAGATGGAGGCGATGTTCACTATTTTCCCATAGTTTTTCTTGACCATCTCCCTAGCCGCGGTTCTCGCGCATAAGAAGACGCCGGTTAGGTTGATGTCTAGAACATGTTTCCATTCGTCTACGCTCATGTCAACGGAGGGACTTAAAGACGCGACGCCGGCGTTGTTCACGAGGATCTCCAGTGAACCGAATTCCTCAACAGCGGTGTTCACCATCTGGATAACTTGCTCCTCTTGACTCACATCCGTTTTTACGGGTACAACCTTAACACCGAATCTACCCGCTAATTCATCAGCAACTTTAACGAGTCGATCAAACCTTCTCGCAGCGATTACGAGATTCGTCCCATGTTCAGCCAACGATTCAGCGAATACGACACCTAAGCCGCTTGAGGCACCGGTTACTACCGCCGTTTGCCCTTTGATATCGAAACACATTTCCATAACAGTTTTACTCAAACCAAATCACAAGCAGATGCTCTGTCCGCATGTATTTAAACTTCATGCCTTTCATCGTAGCCAATCTACATGCTTACTGTCATAAGGTCCGCCTTAGTAAACGGTACTCTGTCGAAAGTGAATTAAACTGCTAGAGGAAAACCATAATATTTCTTTTACCAGTTACTATGATCTGCTAGAAACTCTCTAAAAAATGAGGGAAAGGATGAGGGTCTATTTTAAACGGGACCCAGTTAGCTACCGCCATCCAAACCCGTGAATCAACGTTCTAACCCTACTAGGTTAGTTTGAAAACAAGGTCACCCTCCCTAACGCGGGCGGCGACCTTCAACCCTATACTTTGACCAGAACCAGCGGATTTAACGTCCTGATGCTCGATCTGCATCGATTCAACGGCTTGCTGAAAGTCTGTAATCGCTCCCCTAACCCATATACGGTCGCCTATAGAGACTGTGCCCTTAAGCTCAACAACCGCCACGCTTATCTTTGAGAAAAAGTGGGTTACCCTACCGATCTCTACGGCTTCTGCCTTGTTCAACCATCTCACCTCACTTTAGCCTGCTTAGGCTTTTTACCACCGTATAATTACACTTTGGATGAGAATTTAAGTTAAACGGCTCTTGGGCAAAAACAGAGCCGATAACGCAAGTCTCGGTGGTAGAGTCATCCGTATCCTATAAACACTAAGATAATTTATTCGAATGCATCATGGCAGGATTTGTGATCGTTCGATTAATTAGGAAGTTAAGGTGAGATACATGGTTCCAATTCAACTATACATACATCTTATGTTTCCTTAGCCCTTACCATTGATGTGAGGACTCCTATTAGAGCCAAGGTGGCGCCTACTGAGAAGGCTCTGCTCATGCCCTGTATGAAGGCTTCGACGGCGAGAACACCATAGCCGGTGGTTTTCCCGAAGAGAGCTTCAAGCACCTCTGGTGGAACTATGGTTGCGGCGACGGCGCCCATAATGGCTATGCTAAGCGACTGACCCATAAACCTCATGGTTGCAAGGGTTCCCGACGCTACCCCTAATCGCTTTCCCTTCACCGAGCCCATGACAGCGCTTGCGTTAGGCGTAGAGAAGAGACCCATGCCCACGCCTAATATCAGGAGACCAGCCACAACGTGTATAACAGACGAGCCTAAATTAAGGAGACTTAGGATAAACAACGCAGCTGAGATTAGTGCCATTCCCACAGATGCAAAGATCCGTGAACCAAATCGGTCTGAAAGCCATCCGCTGACAGGGGCGAGAACAACCATGGGCAAGGGCATAGCGATCAGGATCAGACCAACCTCACTCGGATTATAGCCCATCAACCGGTGAAGATAGAAGGAGATGAAGACCGTCACCGCGTAGTAGGAGCTGTAATTCAACAGTGCGGTAATGTTCGCCGCTACGAAGAGCCTGTTCCCTCTGAAGAAGCTTGGATCCAGCAAAGCATCCTTGCCCCGCCTGTACTCGACGAGGATGAAAAGGGTTAAGAGACCTAACCCGCCTACGAGAGCGCCTAAGGTAAAGGGTTCAGTGTAACGATAACCTCCGCCCAACGTTAACCCTATGAGAACGAGGGAAAGCCCCGCTGAAAACGAGGAGGCACCTGAGAGGTCGAAGGATATGCCAAGCGCTCGACCCTTAGGAAATTCGCGAAGCCTTGTAGCTGCGACAAGTATAACAACGATACCTATGGGGATGTTCACGTAGAAGATGGACCTCCAGCCTAAGGCTTGGACCAGCAAGCCTCCGAGCGTTGGACCTACCGCAAGTCCGGTGTAAACAGCCATAGTATTCACGCCTAAAACCTTACCACGCTCCTCTATAGGGAAAGTCTCAGTAACGATGGCGTATGAAGTCGCCCCAATCATCGCCGCGCCGACACCTTGAACGGCGCGGAAAGCGATCAACTGAAGCCCATATTGGGAAAGGCTGCAGAGAGCTGAAGCAACGGTGAAGATGGTAAAACCGACTGTGAAAAACTGTTTACGTCCCCTATCGTCGGAGAGCCTCCCAAAGCTCAGGAGCAACGATGCCAAGCATAGGAGGTAAGCTGTTGGAATCCATAAGACCTCAAGGTAGCTCAGAGCGAGTGCCGCCGCTATAGAGGGTAATGCGACACTTACGATACTTCCGTCTAATGGTGTCATGAAAGCCCCGAGCGTTGTGGTTAAGAGAACCACCCATCTATACGATGCATCGGCTTCGCCATTCATAATAGAAAACACCACTTTGCAGTATTGTTGAGATCCGTAATGTCTCCTACTCGATATTTATGTTTCGTACATCGGTGGGAGACGAGTTGGGGCATGCATAGTTCGCAGCCTGTATGAAGCGTATGCACGGTAAAAGACGGATCGTTACCGTGCTTCATCGCCAAAAGGTTCATTAGCCGTCGATGTGGAAATCATTGTGTCTAATCAGGTGTTATACATGGGCGGTGTCCCAAGCCTCTACGTTTCATCTCTGACAGGGTTTAGCGGAAAGACAGCGTTATGTCTTGGACTTGCCCTTAGGTTCAGGAAGGAGGGTTATAGGGTTGGGTATTTCAAGCCTATAGGGTTGGAGATGACTCGGGTTGGGGATAAGGTCGTAGACGAGGACGCCCTTTTAATGAAAACCGTTCTCAACATAAACCTACCCCTTGAAGCAGTTGCCCACGTTACTCTTCCAAAGCTTTTCCTAGAGGATTTCATGGCGCAAGAACCTGTAACCTCTCTAGGAAGCGTTAAAGCCGCCTACAGGGAGGCAAGCCGCGACAGGGACTTTATGATCATCGAGTCTGCGCGTAAACCCAGCCACGGAGCAGCTATCGACCTACCCGTTCCAGCCTTAGCTAGGGAGCTTGGCTCGAAGACACTCATCGTTTCACGGTTCGACGAAGACACCGCTGTAGACGAGGTGCTGAGCTGTGAGGAGTGGTTTAGGAAGAAGGGGGCACCTTGCGTAGGCGCTGTCTTCAACAACGTTCCAATAAGCTCCCTTGAAAGAGTGAGAACCATAGCCGCATCGTTTCTCGAGAAAAGGGGTGTGAAAGTCTTAGGCGTTATCCCTTATAACATCGCCTTAACCGCGCCCTCAGCGGCTGAAGTCTATGAAAGCCTCGGCGGCGAAGTCTTAGCCTGTGAGAGGAACATGGGGAAACTTATCGAAGCCTTCATGGTAGGAGCCATGACCCCGGAATCCGCGCTTTCATACTTCCGCAGAGCTTTAAATAAAGCTGTTGTCACGGGCGGTGACAGGTCGGACATCGCCTTGGCAGCTCTAGAAACAAGCACATCCATGCTTATCCTTACGGGAAACCTCTACCCGAACATCACGGTATTAGCGAGGGCTGAGGAAAGGGGGGTTCCAGTCCTCCTAGTTCCCTATGATACCTACACTACCGTTGAGAAACTCGCGCACATAACGGGACGGATTAAGCCCGACGACGTTAAGGAAATCGATTTGGCTTTAAAAACCGTTGAGGATTACGTGGATTGGCAGAGGATACTTAAGGCTGTCATCGAGCGTTAAAGACCGTTTCGGAGGACACTAACCTTGTTTAAAAACGTAGGTATTATTGCCAGAATAGACAAAACTGAAGCTGTGAACCTTGCGTTAAACCTGGTAAAACACCTAGAAGAGCGGGGAGTTCGACCGATCTGCGAGCCTCAGCTGGCGTCTAGAATCGGTTGCTCAAAGGCTTCCTTAGATGAAGCCGACCTTGACCTCGCCGTGGTCATTGGAGGCGACGGTACGATCCTTAGGGCCGTCCACACTGTGAGGAGGAATATTCCATTCTTCACCGTTAACCTAGGTGTCGTAGGCTTCCTCGCTGATGTTGACCCATCACGTGCACTACTGGCAATAGACCAGGTCCTCGATGAGCGTTTCATCAAAGACGAGTGCTTCATGCTTTCGAACAACACCGGTCTACCAGATGCCTTAAACGAGGTCCGCATCGGGGTTGAAACCCCTTCTCAGATGGCTGAGCTCGAGGTTGCTTTAGATGGTTTCCCGATAGCAAGGGATAGAGTTGACGCGATTCTTGTAGCTACTACCACTGGGTCTTCAGGGTACACGTTAAGCGCCGGCGGAGGCATCGTCGACCCAAGACTTAAAGCCATCGTGATCGTACCAGTCTGTCCCCTCTCAGCTAACTTTAGGCCATACATCGTCCCCTGGGACTGCCGTGTATCCGTTAAGACCTTAAAGCAGAGGGACATCATCGTCCTCGTGGACGGCCAGTTTGAGAAGAAATTAAGCCCACCTCGGGAAGTTGAGGTAAAGCGATCGGGGAACACTGTAACCTTCCTAAGGACTGAGAGCAATTTCTACACCCGTTTGAGGAGGAGGTTAGCCGTAACCTCCTTAAATCCTACCTAAACCCCTTCTAAGACATCACCCTGGAGCGAATCGGAGAACAGCCGCTACCCCGCCGAAGCTTTTATGAAGCATCTCTCCCTCCTCTGTCTCCGTGGATATCACTTCCACATCTGCGTTGGTCTTCTGGGCCAACTCAGCGAGTTCATCGATTATATCCACCTTGTCCTCGATCGTGAGCGTCATGTTTCTACATTTTGGGCACGCGATTTCAAGGATTTCCTGTTCAAAGGAGTCTACGTGGAGTGACTGAATAGTTTTTCGCTCTTTATAACCGCATGCACTGCATTTGATTGAAACCCTTAGCGTTGCCAGGGCTTCGGATAAAAGCAGGGTTTTAACGATCCCCTTTGAAAGGTAAGCCCTCACCTCTTCTTCACCGTAGGCGGCTAAGCCTGTGTCGTGACCAACCTCATACAGGAAATCCTGCATAAGCTGCCTCTCCCTGAGGTGGCGTACACCCTTAAGGATCTCGGGGGCCTTCCTCGTAACCTCCTTTAACCCTTGCTCACCTATGTAAGCCGTGTCCAGAACGGTTAGAAGCCTTTGTTTCAAGGTATAGTGGATGTAGTCACCTTCGGTGAACGTGTGCTTTGTAGGTCCCGGGCCACCGACGACTAAGCCTTGAAGGCTTATAACCTTAAGGAAAACCTCGTCAGCGTGCCTACCCGCCCGCTTGAAGAAATCATTAACCTCCATCTCCCTTAAGCGTTCAAACCTCCTAGCCGACTGCCCCCCAGCCCTATGCTTACCCGGTATACCGGATGTAATCTCCTTCACGATGTCCAAGCGTTTACCCGTAAGTAACGCGTATGTGGCTCCACTGGAGTCGATGAGCATGATCCCGTAGATCTCCTTCTCCCTCAACATCTCTGTGAGAGGTTCAACGAAGAACTTTGCATCACAACCGTAGTAGGAGATATGGACAGGCTCAGGGGGTATGACGACGTATGTTTCCATCCTCTCTGAGCCTGGTCCATTCTGGGGAATGGCGCCGCAGAAAATGGCTAAACCTGTGGGAGGGGTTTCCTTGAAGAACTTAAGCCTCTGCATCACCCTATCGATTGCGCCTTGAACATTCTTCCTTGTACGATCCGATTTAATATTCGCCGATGTACTGTATTCCTGCCTAAGGTTGTTCATAACCTCAGGTATCGGTCTGCCCTTGGGTACATATACACTGACAAGCTCTGTTCCACGTCCTTCCTTTGAAACAAGCTCGTCGAGCGTACGTTTTAAACGATACATTTGAAGGGAGTCCTTACGGTCGATTGAGGGCATAACACGGGTCCCAACACAGAGGTTGAGGTTATACGGGAAAACGTTTATTTAAAGCTTCCAAGGAAAAACCAAGGGTTCAAGTTACGGTGTTACAGTTGTAGGAGACTGGTATAATGGGTAAGTCATCTAAGGAAAGGGTTTTTGCAGCTTTGAACCTGGAAGAGCCTGATGCCGTTCCCCTCTTCGACTTCGTATACGAGAACAGGTCATTTGAAAACATCTTAGGATACAGGCTTGACGCGGTTACACCGAAGGTTCTCGTTGAAGGCCATAAAGCCCTCAACCTGGACTTTCTATGTTCCGGACCTGGTTCCCCTGAAGGCTGGATGGATAAACGGTTACCACCAGACATTAAGGTTGACGAATGGGGGATCAAGTGGAAGTACACACGGGAATACATCGCATTACCTTGGTACCTCGAAGGCCCGATAAGAAACCCAGAGGATATAGAGGCATACTGCATGCCAGACCCCCATGCTCCAGGTAGGTTGAAGGACTTAGAATCCGTCTTAAAGATTGTCGGCGACGACCTCGCCGTCGCAGCCGCCTTCCCCATAGGTGGACCTTTTACAGCCGCTTCCATGTTAATGGGCTTCGCTCCATTCCTTAAAACTGTGATGACCAAGCCTCATCTCGCAAGTAAGCTTCTAAAAGCCCAAGTCGATTACTGCATCGAAATCGGTGAACGCTGCGTAGAAGCCGGTGTTGAAATAATCTTCCTAAACGACGACCTCGGCGACGTCCACGGCCCATTATTAGCACCTAAGCTATTCCGAAAACACGTACTCCCACACCTCAAAACATTGACTGAGACGTTTAAGAAAAGAGATGTCAAGGTTCTCCTCCACTGTGATGGAAACGTGAAACCCATAATGGGAGACCTTGTAGACATGGGAATCGATGGCTTCCACCCGATGGAGCGGAAGGCTATGATGGACATACGTGAAATGAAGACGATGTACGGTGATAGGCTCTGCCTTATCGGAAACGTAGACGCCTCAATCCTCCTACCCCTTGGAAAACCTGAGGAAATCCGAGAACAGGTGATAGAGTGTATGGAAAACGCAGCTCCCAGCGGCGGTTACATCTTCGCATCAGACCACTCAATCCACCCAGGGATACCCGGCGATAGAGCTAAACTACTCTTTAAAACCGCTGAGAAATACAGGAGATACCCTATTAGAGCTTAAGTAACCCCTGTACATCGAAGTAGCTGACATCAAGGTCTAGGGACAGACGGAGAAGAAGTATCGGCTTTGAAGGAGTTTGCTCCTTGATCCCATGCTAACGCTTCTAAAAGACATCCAATGGGTAGGATGATCCACCCCCGTGGTATTTACCCTTAATAGCAACAGTGTACCCACATTTTGGACATGTGTTTCCCATCCCTAAACGCCAACGCGTAACGTCGAAGCCGAAGCGTTCAATCACAAGCTCATGGCATTTCGGGCAGTACGTATGCTCATACCGATGTCCCGGAAGGTTACCTGCGTACACATAGTATAACCCTTCCCTGGTAGCGACCTCACAGGCTCTCTCAAGGGTTTGTATTGGAGTTGAGGGTACATCGGTAAGCCTATAATCGGGGTGGAACCTGAGCAGGTGAAAAGGTGCGTCCTCACCTAGGTTAGTTTTTACCCAGCATGCAAGTCTTCTAATTCCTTCCAAGGAGTCCCCGTATTTTGTGACCACAAGGTTTGTTACCTCTATGTGTATATCCTTCCTCTTCATCTCTTTCAGGGCTTCATAGATGGGTTCAACCGATGGGACTGCGCTGAGCTTCCTGTAGAACTCGGGGTCCCCGCCACCCTTGAAGTCCACAGTAGCTGCGTTCAGGTATGGAGCTATCCTCTCAATTGCCTCAACCGTCATATAACCGTTCGTGACGAAGGTGTTGAACAGGCCATGCTTATGCGCCAGCTTCGCGGTGTCGTAGGCAAACTCATAAAAAATAGTCGGCTCAGTGTACGTGTAGCTGATACCTTGACAGCCCCTTTCTAAAGCCAACCGAACCACTTCCTCAGAAGACATATCGTACCCTTTGATATCCCTCTCATGACTTATGACCCAATTATCACAGAAAAGGCAGTTGAAGTTACAGCCTACGGTGGCTATGGATAATACCATAGAACCTGGGTGGAAATGGTATAGAGGCTTCTTCATGATGGGATCTACGGCTGCGGAGCAAAGCTTCCCGTAGACGAGAGAGTAAAGCTTTCCTCCCTCATTTTTACGCACGCGGCAGAACCCGATGCTTCCCTCAGGTATGACACATCTCCGAGCGCAGAGGATACACTTAACCTTGTTCACCGATATCGTTTCGTAGAGCATAGCCTCCCGCAACGTCACTCTACCCTGCCTTTAAGCGCGTAAACCTTGATTAACAGTAAGGTTCAGACATTACTGGGAAGAGCTTGGTTACGCTACTTTAAAAGCTTTCCGAAATGGTAACAACGAGTATTAAGAAGAGTCCTCTCACCTGTAATCCTCTTCACAGACTTCATAGTAACTGTTGAGAGTCGCCATAAAGGTATTTTTTCTAAATATCTCATCCGATTTCCAGCGAAAAAGCTATATCAAGTGGTGTAATCAGGGTGTTTAAGGTACGGTGTTGACGAGTTTCTTCTTCCTCCTTTCAGGAGAGCATCCGAGCCTGCCCTCCGCGGAGCTTAAGGCGGTTCTTGAAGCTGAGGGTATCAGCTTTAAGATCATGGATGAGCAAACACAGGTCTTGTGTCTCGAGGCGCACCCAGCCTGCGTTGAGGCTGTCCTTCGTCGGTGCGGGATGACGAAGACGGCTTACATGAAGCTGTTCAGTTGTAGTGCAAGGGTAGAAGAGATCCTTGCATC
The DNA here is from genome assembly GCA_964396445.1 of uncultured Candidatus Bathyarchaeia archaeon. GTDB lineage: Archaea > Thermoproteota > CALKCG01 > B24 > JAWCPE01 > CAYNFI01. The sequence continues at coordinate 11,786 of CAYNFI010000021.1, read as the reverse complement.
CTTAGAAAAAACTTCTTTCAAAGCGTATGTAGGGTCTGCTCAGCGCTTCGCAGTCAGGGTGAAACGGGTTAGGAGGAGTTCCTCTGAGTTACACGGAAAAGATTTAGAGGGAAGTATAGGGGCGAAAATAGCGGAAAAGCTTGGAACACATGTAGACTTAATACACCCCGACGTTCTTTTTCAAGGACTCCTAAGTGATGGACGATTCTTCTTCGGAATCACCCTAGGTGATGGAATCTGCAAGGCTTTAACGGCGAGAAGCCCATGGAAAAGACCGGTTTTCCACCCCTCAACGATGAAACCGAAGCTTGCACGGTGTCTGGTAAACCTCAGTAGGGCTAAGGTTGGTGACGTTGTCCTAGACTCCTTCTGCGGAGTAGGAGGCATCCTCATCGAAGCCGGGTTCCTTCGATGCCGAGTCCTCGGTTTAGATGTTGCGAAGGATATGGTTAGAGGAACCCGTAAAAACCTGAAAGGCTACAACCTTGAAGCCTTAGGGCTCATCCATGGAGACGCCATAAACCTCCCCTTCAATAAAGTAGACAGGGTGGTAACAGACCTACCCTACGGGAGGACTGCAACAACCCTTAAACTAAGTCTCCTAGAATTAACCCAGCGCTTCCTTAAGGAAGCGCATAAAATCCTCCCCCAACGAGGCTTCATCTGCCTAGCTGCACCTCATTCCTTAAACGCTACAGCGTTGGCGGAGAGTGTTGGTTTTAAAACCATGGAAAATTATTTTCAACGAGTCCATAAAGGCTTGACAAGAAACATTCTAGTGTTGGGGAAATATAGTGAGTAGTCCGCTCCCAGCACGCAAGGGAGTGGAACAAAGTTGTAATAAGAGGGGTAGATCGATCTCAAAGGCTTAGAGGCTGGTGGGTGAATGAGCGTAAGGATCGTTTTTCTCGGAACATCAGCCAGCGTTCCCACAGTACATAGAAACGTGGCTGCAACAGCCCTCCTCCGTAAAGGGGAGCTTATGCTCTTCGACTGTGGAGAAGGAACCCAGAGGCAGATGGTTAAGGCTGGTCTAGGCTTCGGGAGGAAGATGAAGATTTTCATATCCCATATGCATGGCGACCATGTGCTTGGACTACCAGGCCTCTTCCAGACCATGTCTTTGATGGGTCGGGTTCGCCCACTGCACATCTATGGACCACCAGGTCTAAGGAAATTCATCACCTCAACCTTAGAATCCATTGTCTTCCACCTTAGCTTTGAAATCCCGGTTGCAGAGAGGGAAGGCGGCGAGGTCTGTAACGAAGCCGAGTACACCGTGCAATCCCTGCCGGTTGATCACAGCGTCTTCACCCTAGGTTATGCGCTGTGTGAGAAGGATAGACCCGGAAGGTTTTATGCAGAGAAAGCGCGGGCTTTAGGTATACCTGAGGGACCACTATGGAAAAAGCTTCAGACCGGGCAGCCTGTTAGGGTTAGGAACGGTAGTATAGTTGAGTCAAAAGCCGTTTTAGGTCAACCTCGAAGAGGATTCAAGGTTGTCTACATCAGCGACACTAGACCATGCGAGGCAGCTGTAAAACTCTCTATGGGAGCAGACATCCTCATATACGATGGAACCTTCGACGATGAACTTAGGGATAAGGCTAAAGCCGAAGGCCATAGCACAGTTGTCCAAGCCGCCGAAGTGGCTAAGGAAGCTCATGCGCGGAAACTAGTGTTAACACATATCTCTGCAAGGTATGAAAACGTTGAACTTTTAAAGAATCAAGCAAGTAGTGTTTACGAAAATGTAATAGTTGCCAATGACTTTATGAGCATAATGATTAAGTATGATGAAACAGTCCAAGTAACTAATGAGCCGGCTTGAATAAGCATTGCTATGCCAAGAAAATAAGACACCGCGGTATCAATTAACACTAATATACATTCTAGAAAACGATGTTATTAACGAAGCCTTTCTAAAAGCAATTGCTACGGAGTTCTTTTCCCCTCGCCTTAGCAACCCTATTAGCGATAAGGGCTGCTAAGGCTCCAGCTGCAACACCACCATCGATGTTAACAACCGCTATACCCAAGGAACATGCTTGAAGCATAGCCATTAAAGCGCTCGTACCCTTCTCACCAAAACCATAACCTACAGACGTGGGTACGCCGACTACTGGAACGTCCACAAGCCCAGCGACTACTGAGGGCATAGCTCCCTCCCTACCTGCAACCGCGACGATGATGTCTACGCCGTCCTCAAGCATCTTCCTCAGCGGAGGAAATAGCCTGTGAATACCTGCAATACCCACATCGTAGGTGACTGTAACCTCGCATCCCATCGCCTCAGCTATGACACGAGCTTCCTCAGCCACGGGGATATCAGATGTCCCAGCGGTGAGAACACCGACCTTCCCGCCTGTTTTACAAACCTTGAAGCTCTTTTCCCTGACGACGACGACCCGGGCACGCTCATCGACTTCAACGACATTACGGCTTTTGAAATGTTTCTTCAATGCATCGATATGTACATTATCCACTCTGCTTAGTATAACCCTACTCGCACCCTTACCTCTTAGCGTTTCTTCTACGACCCTAACCACATCCTCCGCGGCTTTTCCATCTGCGAGAACAACCTCGGGAATACCCTTCCTCACCTCACGATTTACATCGAGCTTAGCTAAGGCTTCAACCTCAACGATGGCATTAAGCCTTAAAAGCCTCTCAGCCTCATCAACCTTAATTTCGCCTTTCACAAGCCGCTCTAGGATATCCCGCAAAACCCAACCCCTGCCTAAAGGATTAATTAATCAACACTATATTATCCTTTACCATGAACAGCCCCAGTCGCGTAATGGTTGTAGACTGCCAACTCGCAGGGATATCGGGGGACATGACCATCGGCGCCCTCCTCGACCTAGGTGTTGATGAAGTTAAGATAGTTGAAGCCATGGAATCGGTTAAAGACCACCTTAAAGGCTGCAGCCGATTTAAGGTTAATGTAACCCCCGTATACCGTAGGGGGTTCAGAGCGAAGAGGGTTAACGTTGAGGCTGAGGAGACCTTTAAGGATAGGAAGGCGTCGGCGCTTAAGGAAGCCCTCGTAAATTCTATCGAGCACGTAGATGTCTCGAAGGGAGCCCAAACCTTTGCTTTAGACTGCATAGACACATTGATAGAGGCTGAGACACGGGTTCACGGCAGGGAAGTAGAGGAGATCCACCTCCATGAAATAGGTTCAGCCGATACGCTAGCCGACATTCTAGGCGTAACAGTGGCTTTAGAAGAACTGGGCTTCTTTAAAGATTTGAAGTGCTACTCCACACCGGTCGCTGTAGGCGGGGGACTTTTCAAGTTCTCACATGGCATCACTCAAAGCCCAGCTCCCATAACAGCCGAGATCCTTCGTATGAAAGCCTTCCCAATGGTTGGAGGACCTGTAAAGGCTGAGCTAGCGACTCCTACTGGCGTAGCCCTCCTCGTAAACATGGTAAGGCAAGTCGTCGAATTCTATCCAGCTATGAAGCCTCAAATCATAGGCTACGGCGCCGGAGCCAAGGACTTCGAGGAATCCCCGAACGTCTTAAGGATAACACTTGGCACCCTCCTCACACCTTTACCAAGCGATGAGGTTTATGTCTTGGAAACAAACTTAGACGATATCACAGGGGAAGTTATAGGGTACACTCTTGAGAAAATGCTGAGTGAAGGCGCCAAGGACGTAAGTATTATCCCTATTATAGCTAAGAAGAACAGGCCTGGACACATTGTAAAAGCCATCGTTGACTACGGTGACGTAGACCGCTTAACACGGGTCTTAATAGAGGAAACGGGAACCCTTGGAGTAAGGGTGTACCCGTGTAAACGCCACATTCTCACACGGAGGAATGTGCAAGTTGAAGTCCAGGTTGAAGGTTTAAGGGAGAATGTCGATGTGAAGGTTGCCACAGACCCTGATGGTAATATTCTTCAAGTAAAACCTGAGTACGATGACGTTAAACGCCTAGCGGAGAAAACTGGTAGACCCCTCAAAGCACTTATAGACCAAATCGTGGAAAAAGCTAGGAAAATCAGCTTCGATGAGCTTTCCAAGAACTAGCTTAGCTTAGCTTAGCTTAGCTTAGC
>CAYNFI010000021.1:0-7615 GCA_964396445.1 uncultured Candidatus Bathyarchaeia archaeon | reverse complement strand
TCAGCTTCGATGAGCTTTCCAAGAACTAGCTTAGCTTAGCTTAGCTTAGCTTAGCGGAAGCAGTTGGTTGTTGAATATTTGAACGAATGACTTAAATTCGGCGTTATCCACTCTTAGGACGGTGGTTATATGAGTAAGAGGGTTGTCTCCGGAGCGGTGATTGTAGGCAATCTCGTCTTCACAAGTGGGATGACAGGTTCACCTGGCGATGTGGAAACACAGATCAGGAACACATTGAGCAGGTTGAAAACTGCTCTTGAAAATGCTGGAACATCTTTTGAAAACGTTGCGAAGGCTACGGTTTACCTAACAGATCTAGGTGATAGAGAGCGTTACCTCAATAAAATATGGAGGGAAACCTTCCCTGAGAACCCTCCATCGCGTACATGCGTCCAAGCCGGTTTAGCACCTGGAACATTCGTTGAAATCGAATTAGTAGCCGTGATCCCTGAGAAGTAGATCGCAAAATAAAAAATGAGTTCTATCTATTTCCCCCGACTGAGCCTGGAGCTTAGGAAATATTAGAGATAGAGAGGTAACTGGATTTCTTGAAGCCTTTGCAGTTAAAAGGTTAAGAGTAGACGATTCGACCTCAAGGTGTATGAAGGTGTTCGGAATGAGTGAGGAACCGTTTATACTCGACGCCCATACACATATCGGGGCTACATACCTTACCTGTTACTTCACGGATAGACGCTGGACTGCTGAAGAGCTAATTCGGGAAATGGACCGCTGCGGCGTGGATATAGCCTGTGTCTCCGCAGGTGGGCTTCCCCACGAGCTTAAGGACATGAATCGAAGGGCGCTTGAGGCTGTGAGGCGTTTCCCAAGTCGCCTCATAGGCTTCGTAAGGCTAAGCCCTAAAAACGCCGACATCCTTGAAGACCTAGAATACTATATACGTGATGAAGGCTTCAAGGGAATCAAGCTTCACCCAAACCAAGATGGCTTCTGCCTCTTGAAAGAGGCTATCCTCGAAGGGGTCTACGAGAAGGCTGCGAGGTATCGTGTCCCTGTGCTCATCCACTCGGGAACAGAGCCTTGGACCGTTGCTGGACAGTTCGCGGACCAGGCTGAAAGGTTCCCTGATGTAACCTTCATCATGGCACATTCCGGGCTTAGAAACGATAAACATGTCTATGATTCGGCGAAGAAGGTTGGTAACCTTATTCTTGAAACCTCGATAGGCGGCGTTACCTCCCCCAGGGGTCTAGGAAAAGACCGTGTGGTATACGGAAGCGACTGGCCTACGACGAGTATGCGCTCAGAGCTACAGGAGGTAATCGACCTCTGGAGTTCAGGGCATCTCGAGGATGAAGAGGCACGGGACATTCTAGGAGAGTCCATGGCCAGAATCCTCGGTATAGAACCGAGAAAGGCGGTGAAGTGACATGGAGAGGAAGTGGTTTATAGTAGACGCCCATCAACACATATCCGTAGGCTCCGATATATACGCAGCCCAGCTTCCAAGGCTTACAAAAGAGCAGATGCTTGAGCGAGAGGTTGAACGTTTCCAGAAATGGTTTGAAAAGTATCCAGTAGCCTACAGCGCTGTCTCAAACATCTCACCTATGGTGGATAGAGTATGGCGCATACGCCACGGTGATAACGAAGCCGTAGTTGAACTCATGAAGCGCGTAGAGGGTAAGGTGATAGGGCAGTATGTTCCAAACGTCTTCGAGCCGCCCGATGTAGTTGGAGAAAAAACTGAGGAAGCGCTTACGAAACTCGGCTTTAAGGGTATCAAGCTCCATCCATGGGTGTCCGCGTTTCCCCTAAGCCATCCAATAGTCTATACGGTATTCGACGTAGCCGCGAAACACCGCGCTCCAGTACTGTCACACTCCTCAAGGTCTGAGTTCTGTACCCCGCTGCTCTTCGCAGAAATAGCTCAAAGGTACCCTGAGGTACCTCTGATCATGGGTCATATGGGTAAACAGCACCTGCACTTCGACGTCCTCCCCACCATGAGGCTCGCTGAGAACATATACCTTGAAACCTCGGGGAGCAAGATCCAGATCCTCTTAGAAAGGGCTGTGAAGGAGTTCGGCGCTGAAAGGGCGCTCTTCGGAACGGACGGTCCCGGTGACCTATTGCCCGCCTATGTAGCACGTATAGAAGACCTTAGCGTAAGTGAGATGGAGAAGGAGTGGATCTTTGGGAAAAGCGCGGCGAGGATCTTCAACCTCCCAACACCTTCGAATGTGTGAAGACGATTGCGTTATCAGCGCTTCTATCAGAAAGATTAAAAGGTTAAAGCCCGAATGACTACGGCTTAGGGGCTCTCTATGCGTGATAAACACCTGATAATCGTGGAGTACTCTGATTCAAGCAGCATGGTCTATGAGGTACCTGAGGAGGTTGAAGCTGTTGAGGAGGTGACCTCAGAGGTCTTTGAGCGGTGGAACGTGAAGTTAAGGAATAAAAATGGTACATACAGCTGGGTCAGGATCAACCCGCCTTCAGCGGGCGACGAGATCGTTATACGCGATTGTGAAAAAAAGCTTCAGTTCCACACGAAGAGAAACCAGGTTAAGAAGGATCCTTTGACGAGGATATGGGTGGGAGGACCGTGAAGCCTTACTTAGGTGTTTTAACGACTAAGAGCGAAATGCTACAGATGGGTTACAGAGAGGCTATGGAGTTCTACGCGGAGTGCGGCATAACAACTTTAGTCGTGGGGGGAGGAGCACCCCATCTGGAATATTATAAGCACCTGAGGTATCCCATCCAGGTGCCTGGTGAGGAGGCATCGCCGACACTTAAAGAGACGTGTAAAATAGCTGAGGACATCGGCCTCGACATCGAGGTTGCATACGGCTTGCCAGGTCTTCAAGTCACGTACCCCGAAACCGCTGTCGTAGACGTCCTTGGAAACAGAAGCACGTTGAGGACATGCCCATCGAACCCCGATGTATTAGCCTACACATTGGCTACGATAAGGGATATTCTGGAGAACTACCACACGCTTTTCGGTTTGGAGTTCGACGGTCTCTACATCGACATGCATCAGAGGATGACGAACCGCCGCGGGCAGCCACCAGCCTTCTACCCACTACACCACATAGCCCCAGAATCGTGCTTCTGTGAACACTGTCGAAGGATAGCGAAGGAAGAGGGCGTTGATATGGAGCGCATCGAGAAAACCGTTAAAGAGTCCACGAAGCTCTCCATGGAACCGTCAACTAAGGTCTTCTACGATATCTTTGACACGTTCCGGGGACAGTACGATATGGTCCGCTACCTCCTCCGACGCCCTGAACTCATGGAGTGGTTAAACCTTCGATGCGTAATCGCGGAGAGGGCTTTCAAGGAGGTTCATGAAACCATAAAAGCCGTAGACCCAAAGTTCATCAATTCCCAAGACATGCTTCCCCCGACCTGGTCCTGGTCCCTAGCTCAGGACTATGCGAGGCATAAGCCTTACAGTGACCAATTTAAAATCATTTTCTTCAATAAGCGTACAGGCTCATACGAGGTAAACCCCTTGATCACCATAAAGGATAACGTGCCCGATGTGCCTGATGAGGACATTATGGAGATCTTTAAGCGCCTCGTAGGCTACGAGGGCCCAACGTCCTTCACAGCCTTCTCACAACAAGGATTCCCACCTGTAAACGTCTATTACGAGCTCAAGAAGGCAAGGGATGAGGTGGGACCCAACCACACGTTGATCGCGGGCATCGTAGGAGATGCACCTGTAACACCCGATGATGTCGAAGCAGCGATTACGATGGCGGCGAAAGGGGGAGCGAACGGCTTCATTCTTCACACATGGTACGGGGGAGCGACACCTTCGAACTACTCAGCCTTTGGAAATAAGGGAAGGGAACTCGCCAAACCACTTTAAAAAACCCCCTTAACTCACACTTCAAGGAGATAAGAGTGAAGCGGACATAGAATAACTCAAGGCTACCGTGTTCAAGTTGCTTAGGATAGGTCTTTTTACGGACCTGTGACAACGGCGAGTTTAAGCTGCTCCACGCCTTTTCTACCCATAATACCTTGCGCTAAGTTACGGATTACCTCCAAGCCACCTTTAACGGCTATGATCTCTAGGCAACGCCGTTCATCCAGGTGCACATGCATCGATGAGTTCACAATCGCCCTACTTTCATGCTGGATCTCAGTTAAAGCTTCCTCTAATCCCCTGTACTCATGGTCATAAACGGTGACGAGCGCGCCTAAACCTACGCCATCCACCTCATGTGTCCATCTGTATTCCGTTATGAAGTTACGCATGGCGAGTTGTACAGCCCTAGACCTGTCGTATCCCATTACCTCAACTACCTCATCGAACTCCTTAAGCAGGTTCGGCGGGGTTGAGACGCTAAACCTAACTACGCCCTTCTTAACCATGTTAACCACCTATACCCGATGAAACACTGTTTGGCTCTTCAAAACATGCGCGTCCCAAACCTATTAAACTGATGTGGTGGCGGACACACGGTTTAAGGTTGAAAATATGGTAAACCTTAATAGAAGGTAGTATTATTTCTCAATGAAAAAGTATTACTCGAGGAGGCTATATAACATACATATCAGCGATGGTTTCCTCGACCCACCCGTCTACATAACCATGTACGCGGTTTCAGGGCTATCCTGGGTCCTAGCCTTCCGTAAGGCAAGGCAAATGCTTGGCGAGAAACATGTCCCATTGATGTCCGTTCTTACAGCTGGCGTTTTCGCTGCCTAGATGCTGAACTTCCCCGTCGTCATCGGTACAAGCGGGCATATCGTCGGCGGAACCCTTATAGCCATCTTTCTCGGACCTTATGCCACCATCATTTCCCAAACCATTATCTTAGTCATACAAGCTTTCCTCTTCAGCGATGGGGGAATAACGGCTTTAGGAGCCAATGTCTTCAACATGGGTGTTGTAAGCGCCCTAAGCTATTACGTTTACACTGCAATACGGATGGGTGTGCATGGTAAGGAGGGGCTTATCACCGCCACCTCCATCGCCTCTTGGGCGTCTACCGTGCTAGGCGCGGTTGCATGTGGGTTTGAGCTAGGCGTATCATCGACCTTCCAACCCTACGGTGGGGTGGCAATGACAGTGCCAATTATGGCTTTATGGCATGCTCTCATAGGCTTAGGTGAAGCCTTTATCACATCATCCATCGTCACCTACACGGTTAAGGTTAGACCCGACTTGTTGGAGCTTGAAAAGCTTGCGCCGCATGTGAGGTGAAACAGGTTGGAACGGTGGGTTAAGAAGACTTTAGTAGCGACTATCGTAGCCCTTGCCATGCTCATTCCCCTAGCCTCAACCTTCCCAGATGGATTAGAGCGGGTTGTGGAAACCCTCGGTGTTAAGGCTGAGACCGGGGTATGGCATGCCCCAATGCCCGATTACACGATCGACGTCATAACGAACAGTTATGTAAGCACCTTCACCGCGGGCTTAACGGGTTTCCTCATCGTCCTCGTTGTAACCTGGTTGATCGGTAAAGCCGCGTGGGTTCGGAAGGCTAAGCGGGGGACTTAGGTGAAAATAAGGGAGATAGCACTTTTTTTCCAAGAGATACTGTACGTGGAAAAGTATACTTCAATCAACTCCATCGTACACCGAGTAGACGCTCAACCTAAATTAGTCACAGCCTTACTAATGGTCGTCACTGCAACCGTGGTTAAAGGCTTCACACCATTACTTCTACTTCTTTTCACAATCATTACCTTGACCATTGTTTCAAAGATACCTCTAAGGCATCTCTTTCTCAGAACAACCCTCTTCACACTCCTCTTCGCACTCGTGACCTCCCTACCTTTCCCCTTCCTTATCGATGGAACTCCTCTGGCAACTATGAGTATAGGCCAGTACAGTGTTGTGGTCACGGACAGAGGGGTTGAAGCCCTTTCTTTCTTCGTTTTAAAGGTTTGGGTCTGTGTGGCTTCCATGACCATTTTCATTCTCACAACGGGGGTTTCAAGGCTCATAAAGGCGATGGAAGGGGTGAAGGTACCTAAAAACCTCACAGTCATGTTAGCCATGACCTACCGCTACATTTTCCTCCTCGTCGAGGAAGTGAACAGGATGGTTCTCGCAAGGGAAGCCCGCTGTGTCCGTAGGGAAAGCCGTAAAGCAATTCTTAAATCCCTAGGTTCAATACTTGGAGCCCTTTTCCTACGCTCATACGAGCGTGGGGAGAATGTTTACACAGCGATGCTGGCGCGGGGTTACCCGGGAAACGTTAAGGCATCCGGTAGAACACCGTGGAGTGCTCAAGATTGGCTTTTTGGATTAGTCCTTGGAACGCTATGCACCTCAGCCTTGCTCATTGACATCCTTGGAATCCGGTGGCTTTAGCCTTGACTGAAGCCTTAATTGAGCTTGAAAACGTAAAGTATGTCTACCCAGATGGAGTAGAGGCCCTCAAAGGGATTAGCTTAAAAGTTTTGAAAGGGGAGCGTTTAGCCATCCTCGGTCCAAACGGTGCCGGTAAATCAACCCTCGTTATGCACTTAAACGGTTTGTACAGTCCAAAAGAGGGAACTGTAAAGGTTTGGAACATGCCTATTAATGATAAGAATGTGCATGAAATAAGGAGAACAGTTGGCATTGTTTTCCAAAACCCCGACGACCAACTTTTCTGTCCTACATTATGGGAGGACGTGGCCTTCGGACCTCTGAACATGGGTTTGTCTATGAAGGAGGTTGAGGTGAGGGTTGAGGAGGCCTTAGGAGTTATGGGTTTAACGGGTTTAGAGGAAAGAGCTCCCCACCACCTAAGCCTAGGTGAGAGAAAAAGGGCGGCTATAGCCACCGTCTTAGCTATGAAGCCGAGGGTCCTCGTCCTCGATGAACCAACGGCTAACTTCGACCCGAGAAGCCGACGTGGGCTTATAGAGTTGTTAAACAACGTACACAAAGTCGAGGGAACAACCTTGGTAATAGCAACCCACGACATGGACCTCGCCTTTCAACTCACGGATCGAGCTTACGTTTTAAAGGCAGGTAGCATAATCACAGAGGGACCTATACTCGAAGTTCTCTTAAACTCGAAGCTCCTGTCAGATGTTGGATTGGAAACCCCTACGATGGCTTACATCACCAAGCGTCTTAAAGAGGAAGGATGCATAGACCCGTCACTGAAACCTTCATTGACGGCTGAGAAACTTGCAGATATAGTCCTTAGGGCTTTTAAGAAGAGGGGGCCACCCTAAACACGGATTATTCTGTTAAAAACCTAAGCTATACCTTTCCCTAGATGGTAAAATGCAGAGTTAAAAGCTGCTTTAAGAATTAGACCCAAATTATTCACGGCTTAAAGTGCTGGAAAAAATCAAGGTTTTTCATCGAGGAATGTAAGAAGGTGTCCCTCCTAATAGAATGTTCAATCTTGCATCTTTTTGGCTACCCGCCGGCAGCAGGAGGTAGGAGGCTTACTGTGTCTCCGTCTTTAACAATGGTCTTTGTTTTGTTTAAAAGTTGAATGTTCAGTCCATTTAAGAGTATAGCCATATTAGGTTGATCATCATGATACTCTCTTAGGAAATTTTCTTTTAACCCACCAGACTTCTTGGCGAGGATTAAGAGAAGATACTCTATCGTTGTTCCTTCTTCAAGTTCAATAACATTTTCGTGGCCAAGGGCCTCTATCAATTCCCCAAA
>CAYNFI010000020.1:28375-30789 GCA_964396445.1 uncultured Candidatus Bathyarchaeia archaeon | reverse complement strand
TTCACCCTTTTTAACGAAGGATAAAGGATACGACTTAGATCAACACGGTGAAGGATAGGTTTCAGTTTGAAAACTACGATCTTTACCCACTGCAGAAAGCTGCTCTCGATAAACGCTTGAGGTAGATGAGTCAACTTACCCCCGGCCTTGGGAGGACTCCCGTAGAAGCCTTAACCCTTTCACCATAGTCATTTCCGTTGCTAGGATGATAAGGTAGCCACGTAGCGGGCTAAGCAGCCTTTGAAAGTCTTCTTCTTGGGCTTCCAAGCGCTTAAACGCTTCTTCAACTTCTCATCTGAAACCTCCAGGTTTAGAGCCCTCCGCGCAACGTCGACTTGTATATGGTCCCCGTTTTCAACAATGGCTATGGGACCACCGTCAGCGGCTTCTGGGGCTACATGTCCTATACATAGTCCCCTTGAGGCTCCTGAAAAACGCCCATCCGTGACGAGGGCTACGGACTCGCTGTAACCCATGCCTACGAGGGTGCCTGTAAGGGTGAGCATCTCACGCATGCCGGGACCCCCTTTAGGACCCTCATATCGGATCACCACAACGTCACCCTCATCGATACGTCCCTCTTGGAACGCCGTTAAGGCTTCTTCTTCAGCTTCGAAAACTTTAGCGGGACCCTCGTGAACCATCATCTTAAACGGAACCCCGGCGGTTTTAACCACGGCTCCCAGAGGCGCCAACGTTCCCTTTAAAACCGCTATTCCCCCCTCCCCGCGAATCGGTTTATCGAAGGGATGAATCACAGCGCTGTTCCTTACCTTAGCTGCCTTAATGTTATCGTAGGTTGTTTCCCCGGTTACAGTTATGGTTTGGAGGTTGAGTAAGCTCTGCACCTCCTTCATAACGGCTGGAACCCCCCCGGATTTATCCAAGTCCTCCACATCGTAGTTACCCCCAACTCCTTTAAGGTCGCAGAGGTGTGGAACCCTCCTGCTGACCTCATCGAATACGGTTATGTCAAGGTGAATACCGGCTTCACGGGCGATAGCGGGTAGGTGGAGAACGGTGTTGGTTGAGCCTCCTAAAGCCATGTCTACCACGATGGCGTTTTCGAAGGCTTCACGGGTCATTATGTTCAAGGCCCTTAAGTCCCGCTCTACAAGCCTAAGCACCTGCCTTCCGCTCATCCTCGCAGTCGCGGTTCTCCGCGCCTCAACTGCGGGTATCGTCGCGCTCCCTGGCAGGGACATGCCTAGAGCTTCGGAGAGGCAGGCCATGGTGTTAGCGGTATACATGCCGTTGCAGGAGCCGCAGGTTGGATAGGCGCAGCCCTCGATCTCCTTAAGCTCATCCTCTGTGAGCTTCCCCGCCTTAACCCTCCCAACGGCTTCAGCCACATCGGATATCCCTACCTTCCTACCCTTGTAGATGCCTGATAGCATTGGTCCCCCTGTGACGATGATACTTGGAAGGTTGAGGCGGGCCGCTGCCATGAGCATGCCAGGTGTAACCTTGTCGCAGTTGGTTAGGAAAACGACGCCGTCGAAGCGGTGGGCTTCAACCATAAGCTCAACGGAGTCAGCGATCACGTCACGGGAGGGCAGGGAATACCGCATACCCTCATGTCCCATAGCTATACCATCGCATACAGCTATAGTGTTGAACTCGAAGGGGACGCCTCCAGCTTCTCTAACACCCTCCCTCACAGCGTCAGCCAGTGCCTTGAAATGCATGTGCCCAGGCACTATTGACGTGTAGCTGTTGGCTACGGCGATGAAGGGCTTCTCCAAATCCCTATCTGTAACCCCTAAGGCTTTTAGAAGACCTCTATGCGGCGTCCTATCCAACCCCTTCTTTACATCGTCGCTCCTCATGTTTCCCCGCGTCCGGACAGGGGCTTTAACCCATGAGATACTTAAAGTTTCCGAGGAATCAACTCTGAAAGCTTCGATAATTACCTAGGAAGGGATAAGCGACAGTTTTTTCTGTGTACAATTGTTTCCTATGGAGGTGAGGTTGTTCCTAGGGTAGTATCGGAGGCAAAGAGAGTTTCAATTTCAAGTGAGGGAGCAAAGCGTTATTATGTATGGAGGGAGTTATAAGAGAGGCTCAGGCTTGGAAAAGGTAGAGTCTTAACAACGTTGCAAAGAGGGTTTAACGATGTTGAGGTCGGTGCGTAGAAACGGGAAGGCTTTAAGCCCGGTGATCACGACGATAATCATTGTAGCCGTCACTATAGCAATAGTTATAGCCGCCACATACTGGATGGTCAGCGTATCTATCATTTTCACAAAGCTTGAGAAGTTGGACCTCGTGGACATAGGTTCGCAACCAGTCACAGGTGGCTTCAACATCACTATAGTGGTTAGGAATACGGGTTCAGCTCCAACAACAGTAGACGGCTTTTTCTTCAACGAAAGGTTCTGCGATATTTCAGAACTCACCCCTGCCAACCCCAA
>CAYNFI010000020.1:11186-28275 GCA_964396445.1 uncultured Candidatus Bathyarchaeia archaeon | reverse complement strand
TTTTCTTCAACGAAAGGTTCTGCGATATTTCAGAACTCACCCCTGCCAACCCCAACGCTAAGAACCCATTCGCCAACGGCACCGTCAACGCAAACATCACATTCTACGGAGATATACTTAGCCTCTCAAAGCGAACTCTAAACCCAGGTGACAGAATCAGCTTCACCATGTTCTGCCCAGTAGGAGGCCCCTTCCGCTCAGGCGTAAACCTCGAGCTAGCCCTCCACTCCAGCGGGGGCAAATTCTACTTGAGGTCGGTTCTACTCTAACCATTAGCTGCACTGCGGCAAAAACATTGATTCTGGACGTTTTATGGATGTATAAGTACGCAGAAACTTCATCTTTCCTATTTGGACTATGGGGTATCCGCGTAGGTTAACCTTTATATTAAGCTGACATCGTTAATGTCCCAGCCCTTACGTTGCTTAACTGTTAAGGTAAAGGTTTGAGGTGAATGGGATGGGTCATCGTAAACGTCACGCCCCTAAGCACGGTTCCTTAGCTTACCTACCGAGGGGTAGGGCTCGAAGCCTCATAGGGCGGACTAGGTTCTGGCCTGAGTTTAAGGGTGAAACCCGGCTGCTCGGTTTTGCAGGCTATAAGGTAGGGATGACCCATACCTTCGCCGTTGAAGACAACCCGCGTTCACCCCAACAGGGGAAGGAGGTTTTCCTACCCGTCACCGTCCTCGACACGCCTCCCCTTATTGTATGCGGGGTCCGCGCCTACACGCAGACTACGGAGGGGATAAGGTGTCTCAGCGAGGTCTGGGCTGAGAACCTTCCTAAGGATTTAGGAAGGGCATTCACGCCTCCAGAGAACACGGAAGGAAGCCTCGAAGGCCTTGAACGTGACGTTAATAGGGTTTCCGAGCTTAGAGTCATCGTTTGTACACAGCCTCGTTTAACCTATTTACCTAAGAAGAAACCTGAGCTTTTCGAGATCAAGGTTGGCGGAGGAAACGTCCAAGCGCAGCTTGACTACGTGAAGGAAATTCTTGGAAAAGCGGTGAAGCCCTCAGAGGTATTCAGGGAAGGTGAGTACGTGGACGTTTCCGCTGTGTCGAAGGGTAAGGGTGTTCAAGGTGTTGTGAAACGCTGGGGTGTACACCTCCTTCCGCATAAGTCGAGGAAGAAGGTGAGGGGTATTGGAACCCTTGGGCCTTGGACACCTTCAAGGGTTATGTACACAGTTCCAAGGTCTGGGCAGACAGGGCTTTTCCAACGCATCCAGTACAACAAGCGGGTAATAAGAATCGGCGAGAAAGGCGACGAGGTTACACCCAAGGGTGGATTCCTAAACTACGGCGTCCTAAGGGGAGGCTACATGCTACTGGAAGGCAGCGTTCCAGGACCGGCGAAGAGGCTGATCAAGTTAAGGCAACCCGCGAGACCACCGAGTATGGAGTCAACCACTTCACCGAGGATCACGTTCGTCAAGGTGTAAGGAGATGGCTGAGGAGAAAGAGGGGAAGCGTCGAAGAAAGCCTAAGGCAGCTTCCAAAGTCGGTAAGACTGGTAAGGCTACGCGGGCTGCGAGGACCACTAAGGCTGCAAAACCTGCTAGGACTGCTAAGGCTCCTCAGAAGCCTAGGAGACCCCTTGTAGGTGTGAAAAACCTAGAGGGGAAAGTGGTGAAAAGGATTTCACTACCAAAAGTCTTCGACCTCACCATCCGAGACGACGTTGTCAGGAAGGTCGCCGAAGCCCTCCGGACCCACAGGCTTCAAAGCCAGGGAAGGGATGTGATGGCGGGTAAACGTACCTCAGCTGAATCTGTGGGAGTCGGCCGAGGCTTAGCACGGGTTCCTAGGGTTAAGGGCTCTATGCGCGCAGCCATCGCCCCTGGAACCGTTGGTGGAAGACAGGCACATCCCCCAACCGCTGAGAGGAACGTTTGGAAAAGAGTTAACAGGAAGGAGCGTCTCCTCGCCTTAAGGTCCGCCATAGCCGCCACAGCCAGCATCGAACTCGTCGCGAAGCGCGGCCACGAAGTTACCGGCGCTAAAGTACTACCCATGGTTGTATCCGAAGACGTCCAATCACTTACGCATACGAGGGACGTTGAGGGAGGCTTCAGGAAGCTCGGTTTATGGAGTGACGTTGTTAGGGTTAGGAGGGGGATTAAGGTTAGAGGTGGGAAGGCTAGGTTGAGGGGACGCGGTTACAAGGTTGGGAAGGGTCCGTTAATCGTGGTATCCGAGGATAAAGGCGTGGGGAAAGCCGCTAGGAACATTCCTGGAGTAGACGTTGTCAAGGTGAAGGATTTGAACGTTGAGCTTCTAGCGCCGGGAACACATATTGGGAGACTAACCCTGTGGGACGAAGCCTCGTTCAAAGCGCTAGACAGCCTCTACCTCAGAGAGGAGGAGGTTGATTGAAGTGGCAAAGTCTAAGACTGGTCAGGTGGTATTCTACCCGGTGATGACGGAGAGGGCGGTATCCATGATTGAAGCCCAGAACACGCTTACCTTCATCGTCGCCAGAGAGGCGGATAAACCAGGTGTCAAGAGGGCGGTTGAAGAGCTCTACAGCGTAAAGGTTTGGAAAGTCAGAACCCTCATAACTCCCTCAGGGAATAAGAAGGCCTTCGTCAAACTAGCCCCGGAGTCTAAGGCCTCGGACGTAGCTGTGAAGCTTGGAATACTCTAAGGTGATGGAATGGGTAAAAGGATCCTCGCACAACGGAAGGGTAGGGGAGGATTTCCCTTCAGGGTTCCCACCCATAGAAGGGTTGCACCAGCCGCTTACCCATCCGCCTCGAAACTTGAGGGAGCCGCGGATGTTAGGGGGTGGGTGAAGGACATCGTCCACGACCCCGGCCGTGGGACACCCTTAGCCCTGATTAAACTTGAAGGTGACGAAGAGTATTACACCGTGGCAAGTGAAGGTTTAGCCGTCGGCGGAGAGGTACAGATAGGGGCTAAAGCTCCCGCGGTTACTGGAAACGTTCTCCCTCTTAGAAACATCCCTGAAGGCACCATGGTCTGCAACGTTGAGCTTTCACCCAACGATGGAGGAAGGTTTATCCGCGCCTCTGGCACGTACGGCGTAGTCCTAGCCCATACTGAGAAGGGAACGTCTGTTAAGCTCCCATCTGGGAAGGTCGTTACCTTAAGCGATGACTGCCGAGCCACCATAGGCGTTGTCTCCGCAGGAGGTCGAATCGATAAACCCTTCCTCAAGGCTGGTAACAAGCTTCGCATCATGAGAGCTAGAGGGCGTAAGTACCCGACAGTTCGAGGTGTCGCCATGATCTCCGTCTACCACCCCCATGGAGGGGGAAGGCATCAGCATCCGGGTAAGCCTACAACCGTTGGTAGGACAACGCCGCCGGGGAGGAAGGTTGGACTTATAGCGGCGAAGCAAACCGGGCGAGGCGGTAAATTCAGGAAGAGGGAGTTGGCGAAGGTATAGCTTCCGTCTACGAGCCGGTTACCGTGCATCTTACCCGACGATAGGTTTTTGGAACAGCCTCAAAAGGCGCGAAGGTTTATATCACGGCGTTTCCCACCATAGAGGTTAGTGTAGGAGGTTAGAAAGCCACGCCTAGGGAGTTTACGTACCGCGGATACACGTTGGAGCAGATGCGGACACTTTCCAGCGACGATTTTATAAACCTCCTTCCCGCTAGGCAGAGGAGGTCCCTGAGGAAGGGGCTTACCCCAGAGCAGAGGACGCTGCTAGCCATCGTCAGGGAGATGAGGAAACTGGGGAAGACCGGGCCCATTGAAACCCACTGCCGCGACATGCCCATATTCCCAGAGATGGTCGGCATGACTATATCCGTTCACGATGGTAGAAACTTCGTCCCGGTACAGGTTACATCTGAGATGCTTGGGCACTACATAGGCGAGTTCGTTCTAACAAATAAGAAGGTTACACATGGAAACCCAGGTATAGGTTCCAGCAGGGCGTCCATGTACGTACCCTTGAAGTAACGGTTCTCCACTAAGCTTTTAATCGCGTAGAAGGGTTTAAACTACTAACCCATCTAAACGTTTTTAAAGGGTTTAACGGCGGTGGAGGGATGCAGAGGTCTCAAGTGCGTAAACGCGGTCTGTACGTGGGGCGTTTCCAACCCTTCCATAAAGGACACCTAGAAGCCGTGAAATGGATCTTAACGCAAGTCGCTGAGGCGGTGATCGTTGTTGGAAGTGCCCAGTACAGTCATACACCTGAGAACCCTTTTGAAGCAGGCGAACGCCTGACTATGATCCGTAAGGCTTTAGATGAGGTAGGGATACCTAGGGAACGCTGTGAGGTCCTGCCTGTACCGGACATACACACCCACGGGGTATGGGTGGAGCACATAGTCTCCTACGTACCAAGGTTCGACGTGGTCTTCGCAAACGATTCCTTGACGAAACGGCTTTTCCACGAGGATGGTAGGTTTCCTGTTAAGCCTATACCCTTCTATGACAGGGAGAAGTTTAACGCCACCGAGATCAGGAAGCGAATCGTTCAAGGTGGTGGATGGGTTGAACTCCTGCCAAGAACCGTGGTGGACTATATCTTGGAAATCGACGGTGTTCAGAGGATCCAGGACTTAGCTAAGTCAGATAAAGTTCCTTAACTCAGACTATTCCTGAAACGGTACATAGCAACCATTCCTAGCCTTTAAGGCTGCGAGTCCTTATGAGTCGTTAGTTGATGAAACCCTGTTTTCAGGCTTAGGCATGATCATTAATCCTTCCCCTGGGTCTCCGAGGGCGATGTAGCGTTTCTCAAGGTAGAGTTTTCCAGTGTACGCCGAGGTTACAGCGTCTAATTCATGGATACTCACAGCCGCCGATAACCCTTTAACCCCTATACCCTCTAAACACCTCTTAAGCCCATCCGCATCCTTCTTCCCCCGGGGAATCTTTAACAAGTCCTGGGCTCCACCAGGGTAAACCTCAACCACCTCCAAGCCATAACCTTCCAAAACCTCTCTCAGCCTCATACCTCGCTCTGCGAGCTTCCTCATGGGACCTAGGGTTACGGGGAAAAACTTTATACCCATTTTCAGCAAGTCTCTGTCACAATGCCTAAGATGTGGACCGCTTCTATCCTGTATTGATTGCCTACCTCTTGGGATGAAAAGAGGGGCGTCTACGGCGACGACGCTTGGCTTAACCTTCAAGGTTTCAACGATGATCTCCTCATCCCTATGCATAACACATGTGACTGCTTCCATTCCCCTTAAGATGCAGAAACCTGTATCCCTTTCCCAGACACCGGCTAAGTCAACACCTATGACGGTTAGCAACTGAGCATCTCACACCTTACAGTATTGATTACTGAGAATAGGTTTAGTAGCTGAAGTGGGTTAAGGGTGTTTATAGCTTGTTGATGGTGTACAGTGTTGGAACGGGTTTTCATCGAACGGATAGATACTCTTCGCTAACTCCCTCCGAGGTGACGATTAGGATATCGATGCCGTCTCCGCTCGCCGCGTCTCTAGCCATCGCCGACCTCATACCTTTAACAGCCAGTTCCTTAGCTACTTCCAAATCCATATCCTTCCTGTAGCCCGCCTCAAGGAGTCCTATGGCGACCTCGGAGCCCGAGCCCACGGTTGCGTAGTCGTCTTTTATAACTGACCCTAGGGGGTCTAAGACGTAGAGGCTTGGACCTTCCTCGTCCACGCCGGCTACAAGGGTTTGAGTGAGGAGTGGAAAGAGCCTCCGCTCAAAGAGGAGCGCGGACATAAGCTTAGCCGCTGACTTTACGGAAGCCCGTGTACCCGTGTCAAGCTCCAGAAGCTTAACATGGGCCGCTACACTCCTGACGATAGACTGCATATCGGATACTAGCCCTGCGCAGGCAGCGCCGATGTGTTCAGATACGATGAAAACCTTCTTCACAGCCTTACTTAAGACGAAGGAGCCGTAGGCAAGCCTTTTCTCCGAGACGAGGAGGACACCGTCCTTAAAAACCAAGCCGACGGTTGTGGCGCCAGGTAAGTAAATGGGTTCAGCCATCTTAACCCCACGCTCATAAAAACCCAGACAGAGGATATTAAAGCTTTAGCTCAGATGCCCCACCGTCTCTTGCCAACAAGAGTCTCATAAATAATGTTTAGAAGGTTACGAGTTCAGCCATCACATTCCAGTTTGGGACATTTATGAAGTATAGGTGAAAAACCGTAATACATTTATCTGGAAGGTTTCAATCTACAAGGCAAACGATGTATGCGGTAGGTTGAAGGGCGTCGAGGAGTGAAGTGATAGTCTTTGGTTAAAACCCCGCTCTGCGTATTCGATATAAAAAGCGGGATATTCTGCGCGAAGTGCGAGGAAAAGATACGCTCGGGTGAGGTTACAGATTTAGATGTTAAAATAGCTAGGCTTCTCATGGACCTAGAGGGGAAGTTCCCCGTACTCCAAGACGTCACCTTCCACAAGGCTGTGGAAGCCGCCGGGGTATTAGCCATAGTAGTGGACCACGAGGATGTTCAGAGGATGCTGAGCCATGGGGGAAAGATCATCCGAGCCATAAGCGATGACTTCAAGAGGAAAGTCCGTGTGCTCGAAGCTAAGGGAGACCTAAGGAGCTTCCTCGAAGACCTTTTCTTCCCAGCCAGCATCGTCAGCATCAACACTATATGGGTGCCTGATGGGAGCACGGAGATCAGGGTTGTCCTCAGCGGGAAGGAAAGGTCGCTGCCCATAGATGTTAAGTCCGTGAAAAAGCTGGCTCAGAGGGTTAGAGGCATCACTTTAAGGGTTGACTTCGAACGCCCACCCACGCGTAGGCTTAAAGCATAATCTTCTTACCCCATCCACTATCCACAACCTGATAAGTTGAGGATCAGGTTAAAGCTTCAGCTCTTTAAACACCCTCAGAAGGCTTAAATTCACCTTATATAAGGTGAACACGAGCCCTTGGAATAGGGCGAGGAGTAGACGTGCTTGTTCGAAGATCTGCTGGTTCTACGAAGTGAAGAGGGCTTGAGAAGGATTAAAAGCGTTCATGAATGGATGGAGCGTAAAGCCGCGACCCAACAGATCATTCTAGACCTCCTAGGCGCATTTCCCGCCTCCTATGTACCCTTGGACATGACGGTGCTCGCCGAGTCTGATCAAGGAAACTACATACGGAAAAAGATCTCTTTTACCTCGGAGCACGAGGATAGAATCCCCTCCTATCTCCTAGTCCCTAAGCAATTAACACAACCCCGTCCAGCGGTTGTCTGCATACACCAGACAACCCCCCAAGGCAAGGATGAACCCGCGGGGATAAGCGGAAAAGAAGAGCTTTTCTACGCCCATCATCTCGCAGATCGGGGCTACATAACGATAGCACCCGACCTGATAACGGCTGGTGAAAGAGTTTACCCTGGATTAGCGCGGTACAATACGGAGGGGTTCTACCGTCGTCACCCGGATTGGTCCGCGCTCGGGAAGATCATCTGGGATGTAAGGAGGTCTGTTGACCTCCTCTGTACATTGGATGAGGTTGATAAAACGAGGATTGGCTGCATCGGCCATTCCCTAGGTGGACACAGCGCGTTCTTCGCGGCTGCCTTCGATGAACGTATAAAGGCAACGGTTTCCAACTGTGGGTTGTATCCTTTCCAAGGAGAACCTTATCCCTTCATATGGTCCCGTAAACCAAGACTTAACCCAAACTGCGATTTTATCTACATTCCTAAGCTCCGAAACTTCCTATCCTGCGATAAGAAACCGCCTTTCGACATGCATGAAGTCATAGCCCTCATAGCGCCTAGAGCGTTCTACAACTCCTCCAGCATCGCAGAGAGGATGGGAGATGGTAAGGTAAGGGTAACACGGGAAAGGCTTGAGGAAGTGTACATTCGTGTTAGGGAGGTCTACACGCTGCTAGGCGCTGAGGATAAGATGGAGTTCTACCTTTTCGAAGACGGGCATACCTTCCCATCGGAAGCCCGTGAAAAAGCCTACGCATGGCTCGACCGTTGGCTTAAAAACCCTATTTAATCTATCTTGAATGATCCATACCTTCACATTTTCCGCATCGTTTAACTTGGAGGGAGACCCTCCTTCACGATGACGCTGTGTACGAGTTCCTCTAACAACGTGACGATTTGACCCCATCTCCTGTACGCCTCTCGATCTGACACACTGTCTAGTCTAGTTTTAGCGATCCTCAGGTTTTCCTTTACAGTTTCCATGTTTAATACACGCGTTTCAACCGCGTGAATTATCTTCATCACATCGGATGCCGCATCGTCGCCGCCGTAAAGTGGGGTAAGACGTTTTTCAGCGAACTCCTCTAGGCTCAGACCCGGGTTTTGGCTGAAATCTTGAAAGGCGAGGTAGTTCAATTCGTTGAGCACGTTTGAGTCTGGATGTTCACCGTATATCAACGCTCCCTCCATTCCACATTCCACAGACCTTCTGCAAAGGTTCCGTATGATGGATAAGTGGCACTCTGATAGGAGCCTAGGCACCTCATCGACACGTATGCGCTGCCTCAGCCATTTCCTGTTAAAATGCCCCAACGCTGTGCTCCTCTTCGTAGGGGGCCTCGCTCCCTCCGACCAATCGTCCAGTATGTAGGTTAAAGTCCACTGCGCGATCGCGTTGTCTGGGAGAAGCTTCACAAAGCCTGGCGGAGATTCCATGATCTTTTTATCAAACCCTATGTATGTTGCATAGCTCACCCATGAACTTGGATCGATTTCAAGCGCAGTCTCTAGGGCAGGCTTTAATGTAAGAAAATCCGTTTTCATCCATTCAAGGTCGTCTCCCACCCATTCCTCCCTCGCCCTTTTACAGTCTTCGCAGTGGCAGATCACTTCCTCATTGGATTCAACGTTCACCCCCTTTATCTCAAAGGTTTCGTAGAGCCATCTCATCCCTTGCCGTAACCACTTCTGCCAACCCTCCTTCGAAGGACATACAGCCTCTATCCTCTTCCCATCTTTATCCAGTGCGCGAAGACCGGGTTTTCCCTGTAGGAAAGTTGCGAGGTTAAACCTATGGTTTCCCTCCCAGAAGTATCCACCGTAATGGTACACACCGACTCCGGGCATTATTCCTACATCCCTGTCTTCCGCGTACCTGCAAAGTTCCTGTGAATATCTTATTCCACCGTGTACGTCCCGGAGGAAACCAAATATCACTACTCCATCAAATCGATGCCTACTTGCGTAATCGATGAGCGCCTTATAGTCTAGGAGAAACGCGTCTTTACTCTTTTGATACGGTCTTTTTCTAATACCTCCTTTCTGGCTTCGAGGCACCGGCTTCTCCGGATACCATTCCATCCGGTTGTCCCAAGTCCATAACCATCGGTGCTTTAAACCAGTCAAGGGACAATCCCTATCTCTTAATCGGTAATACTTTGGAATGCGTAGACTTATCGGTTTTAGAAAGAGGCTGATAGACCACCTTTTTCTAAGCCTCTCCTATTCTTCTCCGCAGAGCTTTAGGATTCTTTGCCAGTTCTCTGTAACCCCTTTCTGGAGGGCGTCGATTTCCTTCCTGAACTCTGGTTTGAAGAGTTGGCTGAATCTACCCTGACCCTTTAGGAATTCCTCCACGGGTAAGGGTTTAGAGACCTTCATGTTAAGCCTGTAGCTTCCGTTCTCAACCTCGTAGATGGGGAAGTAGCAGGTCTGCACCGCTAAGCGGGCGTACTTAACCGTGTCAGCGGTGTTAAACCTCCAACCTAGAGGGCATGGGGCTAAGACGTGGACGACTGCTGGTCCCTCAACCTCAAGAGCCTTCCTAACCTTCGTCATGTAGTCGTTCCAGTAAGCTATGTTGGCGGTGGCCGCGTAGGGGATTCCATGAGCCACGCATATACCGATCAAATCCTTTTTCCATTCAGGTTTCCCCGGGATCACGGTTCCCGCTGGACTCGTTGTCGTTGCGGCTCCACGGGGTGTAGCCCCAGACCTCTGAATCCCCGTGTTCATGTACGCCTCATTATCGTAGCATAGGTATAGGAAGTCGTGGCCTCTTTCGAGGGCTCCTGAAAGGGCTTGAATCCCTATGTCGAAGGTGCCCCCGTCACCCGCTAACGCGATGACATCGACATTGGATTCCCAGGCACCCCTCTTCTTCATGGCTTTGTACGCCGATTCGATGCCGCTTGCCACAGCAGCCGCGTTTTCAAAAGCCACGTGTAGGTAAGGGATACCCCAAGCCGTGTACGGGAAGGGGCTTGAGGTGATCTCGATGCATCCCGTTGCGTTCACAACCACAGCTGGTCCCCTCGTGGCTTTAAGGAGCATCCTAGCCGCTATCGCGGGACCGCATCCTGTACACATCCTATGCCCTGGTCCCCAAAGCTCCTCCGTGGTAAGTTCCTTTAACCGCACCATCACTCCCTCACCCCCACGAACTTAACGGGTTCTTCGATAAACCCTGTCTCAGCCACATTCAAGGCTTCGTTGAAAAGGACTTCCAAATCCACTGGTCTAACATCTCTCCCGCCGAGACCGTACACGGCGTTGAAGACCTTAACGTCTGCCTTGAAGCCGTATAAAGCCGCTAGGGTGTCGCTGCATAGGGCTCCGTAGGGCGCTCCGAAGCTTAAGGCTTTATCCATCACCACCAAGGCTTTCAGGTTCTTAATCGCTGAGAAAAGCTCCTCAACTGGGAAGGGCCTGTACAGCCGAAGCTTTACGACCCCAACGCGTTTACCCTTCTCCCTCATCTCCTCAGCTACGATCCTAGCGGTTCCAGCGGTGCTACCTAGGCATAGGACTGCCGCCTCAGCGTCCTCCATACCGTAGCTTTCTAGTACACCGTAACGCCTCCCCGTGAGGCGCCTATACTCCTCCCCAACCCGTTTAACCCGGTCCATGCTCTTCTCAAGGGCATCCACCTGCTGGCGCTTGAATTCCGTGTAGTAGTCCGGTGTCGCCCAAGCACCCATGGTCAAAGGCTTAGCTGGGTTAAGGGTGTAACCAGCCGTCCTAGGAGGCAGGAACTTATCGACGTCCTCGTCTTCGAGGACCTCAAGCCTCTCCATGCAGTGGGTGACCGAGAAGCCGTCGAGGTTCACTGTAACAGGTAGGAGAACCTCCTGGTCCTCCGCGACCTTGAAGGCTTGGAGAATTAAATCGTAGGTTTCTTGAACGTTCTCACCGTA
The DNA here is from genome assembly GCA_964396445.1 of uncultured Candidatus Bathyarchaeia archaeon. Lineage (GTDB taxonomy): Archaea > Thermoproteota > CALKCG01 > B24 > JAWCPE01 > CAYNFI01. Next base: position 17,206 of record CAYNFI010000020.1, on the reverse strand, counting down.
TATCTGCACCCAGCCGCAATCCCTTGAGCCCATCATGTCCGAGTGGTCTCCATGGATGTTAAGCGGCGGGGAAAGCGCCCTGTTAGCCACAGCCATGACGATGGGGCATCGAAGCCCGGAGGCGATGTAGAGCATCTCATGCATGAGGGCTAGGCCTTGACTCGCAGTGGCTGTGAAAACCCGTGCCCCTGTGAGGCTGGCTCCAACACAGGCCGATGTGGCTGAATGCTCGGATTCCACGCATATAAACTCGGTTTGAACCTCGCCATCTGCGACGTAGCGGCTGAACTGCTCAACGATGATGGTCTGAGGCGTGATCGGGTATGCGGATACAACGTCCACCTTACACTGCTTAGCCGCGTAGGCTACTGCTTCATCACCCGTTAAACCTAAGATGTGAACCATTTCCTACTCCTCCGCAACCATGGTAATCGCTTTCACCGGACACTCCGATGCACAAATACCGCAGCCTTTGCAGTACGTATAATCGATCTCCACGTGTTTCTCACCTTGCTTAATCGTGGGCTCCGGGCAGTAGATCCAGCATATGAGGCAGTTCGTACACTTGGCTGGGTCCAGTATGGGTTTGGATGTACGCCACTCCCCAGTCCGATAACTACGGGATGTACTAGGCGTAGGTATCGTCGCAGCGATTGGAAGAGCTCTCCAACCCGGTTTCTCCACACTCATCGTTCCTGAACCTCCTTCCACGCCCTTTTTATGGCTTCCATGTTACGCTCCCCAAGCGTCCCAGGGAAACGTTCGAAGGTTACCTTCTCAACGGTTTCCATGGAGACTATAGGTAGAACCCCTAGAAGCGCCCCTAACATCGGCGTGTTATAGATCGGTCTCTTGAAAACGTCGAGGGCGATAGTCGACGCGTCTACAACATGGATGTTTACACCTTTAAGGCCGAGTGACTCTCTCACAGCGTCCTTGCCTTCCCTTGTGTTCACAATCATGCAACCGCTGTCAACCAAGCCCTCGGCCACGTTGACAGTTTTCATAAGGCTTGGGTCTAACACAACCACGGCTTCAGGGTTGTATATCTGGCTGTGAACGTTGATAGGCCCATCTGCAACCCTGGTAAACCCGTTCACTGGAGCCCCGAGCCTCTCAGCACCGAACTCTGGAAAGGCCTGAGCATACTTTCCCTCAAGAATAGCTGCTGACGCCAGCATACGGCTCGCTGTAATAACACCCTGCCCAGCTCTTCCATGCCAGCGAATCTCATGCATCGCCTTCAAAACCTCCAAACGTGTCTTGAAGCCGACTCGGTGCTTATAGCTTTTATGTCTAGGTTGAAAACAATTGTAAAACACACGCATTGATGCATCAAAGATTGCATTTAGGTTGGTACACCCTGTTCCCCCTAATCAAACTTGCGGAAAACTTGAATAGTAGCAACTAACCATGTGTATCGGGGTGTAGATGGCAGCTCTGGCCCATGCGAATTTAAAAAATGTGCGAGATCTTGAGTGTGCTCATACACCCCCTATAACAATAAGCTTTAACGAGCTTTAGCCACCGTGAACTCTCAGATGGTTCCGGGTCTAGTCTAGAAGACTTTCAAAGGATTCTATGAAATGCTTCTCCCTTCCTCTCAGGAATACTCCTGAGGCGGCAACTGAGTGCCCGTCGCCGAAGCCTCCCTGAGCTTGACAGGCTTCTGGGAGAAGCTTTGAAAGCGATGGTTTCTCCCCCTTCTCTATAGCCCGGCTTAGGGAGTCTGGAGCCCGCGCTGACACCTTCACGTAGTCTTTACTGAGTTGTCCGAAGCCCGGTATCAGCGGGGACATGTTCATGATGCCTATGAGGTATTTCATGGGGTTGATGAAGCGTTGGAACCTGAGGTAGGAGCAGAAGCTTCCTATAACCTTGGTTCCCATACCTTGAAAATTATCGTAGGCGTGGAACCACTGCGTATGCCTGAGTTGGTTAAGCCCACTTAGCCTAAGCCTCTCCAGAAGCCTTCGGTTAACCTCACTACGCTCAGCCTCAAACTTCTCAGCCGCTTCCTCAGCCTCAGAGCTGAAACCTCGAAGGCAGGCTTCAACCCCTATCTCCGAGCCGCCGCGGTAGTAGCCTACCGAGCCTAGAACGGAGAGGAATACGGCGTAGCGCTTATATGATAAAGGCTTTCCCAGGGCTAGGACGGTGAAGTCTTCCTCACCGGACTTCGTCCTCCTCAACGTCACAAGCCTGTTTCGTAAAGCATCGTCAACGGCTTCTCTGTTTAAGCCTTTTACAGGTCCAGGGATCTCGGCTGAGCCTATGAGGGCGAGGTGGGCGTAACCCTGGTTGGCTGGGTTGAGGCTTCGGCTGAAGAGATACGCTACAGTAGCCCCTGAGGCTTCCTTCTCCCCGCTTAACCCATGAAGCTCAGGGTTCAGGTTGTAAACCCGTGGGTCTGTTGAGGGCTCAGTGTCATGGTGGTCAAGGATGATGGTTAGGTTCTTAGACTGGTTGAGGCTTGAAACCCGCCCTGCATGAGCCGCGCCTATGTCGGTGTACACGTAAACCCTTCCCCTCTTCGAATGAAGCTTCTCCAGAACCTCTGGGAAGAGCTTTTCAAGGCACAGAGTCTTCACCGTGAAGCCTTCCCTTTCCAACGCGCCTTTAACAACCGCCGCTGAGCAGAGTCCATCAGCCTCAGCATGGTGAACGATGAAGGCGTCACCTGCTTCCTCAGGCTTTAAAGCCTTAACCCCGGCTACAGCCCTAGCCACATCATCTAGGAAAGCCCTTACTATGCTTCCCAAGAGCATCCCTAATACATGGTTATAGGCGGTGGTTGATAAAGCTCAAACGTGCTATGGATGAAATCTCATGGTTACGTGCTTAACATCCCTTAGAGGGTTGGAAAAAGGTGTAGGTGAATGGGGATTCGGTTTTTCATCACTTTTATAAGTTTAAGATGCACACGTTTCTATCTTAGGAATCATCGAATTACAGTAAGGTAGTTCAACGATGGTTTCACACGGATGGGGATGGGTGTGCGGTTTAAGGTTCTAGGTAGGACGGGTTTAAAGGTTTCCGCCGTGGGCTGTGGAACAAACGTGCTCCGGATGCAGACTCAGGAGAACGCGGATCGAGTTCTCAACTACGCCCTTGACAAGGGAATTAACTTCATCGAAACCGGTAGACCCTACGGTCCTACGGAGGAGATGATCGGTAAAGCCATCTCCCATCGAAGGGACGATTTTTTCATAGCCGCTAAGACCATTCATCACAGTTATGAGGAGGCTTTAAAGGAGGTTGCCGGAAGCCTTGAAGCCCTTAGAACAAGCTACATAGACCTCTATGAGGTTATCTTCGGCAGAAGTGAGGAGCTTGAGCGGATACTGTCGCCTCAAGGAGCTTTAAAAGGGTTGCTGAAGGCTAAGGAAACGGGTAGCATAGGGTTCGTAGGTGTTGGAGGACACAGACCCGACCTCCTGGCTGAAGCCTTGGTTAGAGGGGATTTCGACACCGTCCTCTTCCATTTTAACATGGCTCAACCCTACGCTTTAGGGGACCTCATCCCCACGGCGCGAAGGCTTGGAGCTGGAACCATGGTTATGAGACCTATAGGTCACGGAGCCTTAGCTCCAGCGGCGAAGTCCCTTAGGTTTCCCTTAGCCTGCCCGGGAGTTGACTTGGTTCTATGTGGCATGTACAGCCTTCAGGAGGTAGACGAGGACCTAGCCGCGGCTGAGCCTCAGCCCACGGACGATGAGTGGAGCAGGCTCCTCGCTGAGGTGGAAGCCCTGAGGAACACTGGTTGCAGATTGTGCGAACACTGCTCCCCATGCCCGAAAGGCATATCCATAGGCTACATCATGACGTACATCAGGTATAGGTCCAAGTACAGTCTTCTCCCTCAAACTGAGGAGGATTGGAGGCCTAGGGCTGAGAAGGCTGAGGAATGCGATGGGTGTGGACTCTGTGAGAAGAGATGCCCCTACAGCTTATCCATCATCCCCATCGTCCGCGAAGCCGCATCCACGGTTTAAGAAGAAGCGTCTTTGTTTAACTTGAAGCCTTTAGCTGCATGTTACTGTTTTTTACTTCCGAGGCTTTTCAGGGTGACTTTAACCTTAATGGGTAAATCCCATATTTTTCAACGGCTTGGGTCATTGCTTCTACGTTTCTCAGCGGTGTGTTAGGCGACATCCCTCCTCCGGTTGAAAGCCACAGTTTACCTCCACCACCTGCCTCAGCGATTAGCTTCCTACATTCATCCTCAACATGCTCAGGGCTGCTCTCAGCGAATGTGGGTGGATGAATGTTGCCCATGAGGCAGAAATGTGTCTCTGCTTTACATCTTTTCGGAGAATCGAAGGCGCCGAAATGCCAGATCTCAGCATTAATCTTATCCACGGCGTCCAGTATATGCCCAACGCTTCCCTCGTTATGCCAGATACGGAAAGCTTTAGGGTATCTCTGGAAAACCTTGTTAAGGTAGGGGAGTACAAATTCATCAAAGTGTTTCCTCCCCATCATCGACGCTGTGTGGTCGATGATTAAGAGCCCCTTGCATCTCCCAACCCTTTCCTCTACCGCAGTGCAGTATTTAAGAACGAAGTCGGTTGCCAGCCGAAGCCATTTATGAAGCACATCGGGGTGTCGCCGCATCCATACGAGGAACTTATCGTAGCCCATCGTAAGCGCCGCTCCCTCAACGCATAAACCCGGGTAAACCCATCCGTCCACGTAACCATACTCTTCCCTAAGGTCTTTAGGGAACCACTCGTACAGGTATTCGTATCTCCCAAGATTCACAGCTGCAACCTCCACTTCACCTGGTTCAGGGATACCTGACTCAGCGAGCTTATCCACGTCTTCAGGTGATTTTATAGGGTACTCCTTCACCCAGGGAGGGGCATCCTTCATCCATTCCAGTTGAGCGCCGAATGCGGTTGGAACGATGTGTAGCTCACCGTATTCAGGTGCCATGTACAAGTTTAGAACCTGGGGAAACCGTCTTTGAAAAGCGATTTTAGCCTCAAGTTGAAGCTTAACGTTCTGGTAATACTCATACTCGGTGACTCCGCAGAACCTTTTTAGAACCATACTGTATGTAAACAGCACTATTGGAACCTTCTCCGGCTCTTCACCTCTTGCAGCTGAAAGAGCCTTATCCCAAACACCCATTTTACGCTCACATCTCATTGCATGTTATCACAAATGATGTTCGATAAAGCTTAAAATCTCTTCTCGCATCGCCGCGGTCTCGAAGTGACCTGTTTCATAGCGGAGAAGCTTCCAACGCTCAGCCGCCCCCTCAGCGTTGTAGACTTCCCGTAGTTCCTTATCGATCTTGTCGAGTCCGTTAGGGGGAGTGAGGTGGTCATAGTTACCAGCTAGGCTGAGGTGCGCCCTAGGTGCGATTAGAGAGTTGATCTGAGCTGTGGTGAAATACTTGAGTAGTCCTGGTACATAATAATAGATGCCGTGCCCGTCGAGTCCACGAGAGTCGATTAAGGCTTGGTAGTCCGTTAAACAGCAGATGTCGATGCAGACCTTGACCCGTGTGTCTAACGCTGCAACCCACCAAGCCATACTGCTGCCCATGGATATCCCTATGGTTCCAAGGCGGTTAGCATCCACGTCCTGTCGGGATACTAGATAGTCGATAGCACGCAGGCTATCATAGACCATCATTCCCCACATTACCTGACCCGACCAGAGCATCTGCTTGAAGATTTCAGATTCTGATCGACCTCGTCTTTCACCGAAGCCCCAAGCATCAATGCATAACGCTGAATAACCCCTCTGAGTCAGTTCCTCAGCATAGGCTGGTTTTTGAAGACCACTACGACCCAATAGTAATTCGTCTTTACCTAGCACATAGTCTCCACCATGCGCGTGATTGTATAGGAAGGTGGGTCGCCTTTCCCCCTGCTTATGAGGATGTACAAGATATGCCGGTACAGGCTCTACCCCGTTTAAATCAAGTACCAGTTTCTCTAAAACATAGGATTCGTGTTCCTCCTCAGCGAGCTTTAAGGCTGAAATCCTACGTGAAAGGTCAGGTA
>CAYNFI010000020.1:0-11086 GCA_964396445.1 uncultured Candidatus Bathyarchaeia archaeon | reverse complement strand
TTTGCAGCCATCATCCCAACGGCTAGAGGCTCGATCATCGCTCCCTCCTCGTAGGACATGTTGCCTGGCATTGGGTAGACATTCTGTTCAGCCGCGGTTACATACTCTGCGAAGGCGCCGTGAACTGGTGGAGTTCCGTAAAACCTGATCTCTCTACAAAGGTTATACCGTCCCTCTCTGCAGTATGCACATTTTCCACATACAAAACCAGGTTCTATGACCACTCTCTGCCTAATCCTGAGGCGTGTAACGCCTGGACCAACTTCGACAACTTCACCTGAACACTCATGTCCTAGAATCAACGGTTTCTCCACCATTATGGACCCGATTCTACCGTTAAGGTAAAAGTGGACATCGGAGCCGCAGATCCCTACACACTTCATCTTCACTAGGACTTCGCTGGATCCGATGTCTGGTATGTCAACTTCTTCAAGCCGTAAGTCCAGAGGCTTGTATAAAACAGCGGCTTTCATCCTTCCTTTCATAATTATACGGCTTCTATGTAGGACAAGATAAGATTATCTAAGGCTTCCCCTTTGTACCGGTTCAATTAAAGGGCTTCTCCGCTTTCAGCAACCCACCATCCTTACTGGAGATGCCTGATCTCTTTAAGGTGATTAACTCAGTTTTTGGCATCTGCTACAGATGTAGGAGCTAGTGCTTCCAGTCTTAGTCTTATCTATCGTTGTGTGGCATACTGGGCAGGGCTTCCCTTCCTTATAGCCCACCAGGAACTCGTCCGCCGTGAAACCTCCTTTCTTCCCGTGGAAGTCGGTTTCGTAGGCTAATCCACCTAGTTGGATGCTCCGGTTCAACACGCTTCGCATCGCTTCGTACAGGTTTCTCACCTCAGTCTCTGAAAGCGTGGAAGTCTTTCTGTTCGGATGCATTCCGGCTTTAAAGAGGATATCGTGTATGTAGACGTTCCCTATCCCTGATACATGCTTTTGATCAAGAAGGAAGTTCTTCACACCCATATTCTTACCCTCTAGGCATCTTCGGAACTCTTTGAAGGTAAGCTTCTCATCCATAGCTGAGACTCCGATTACACTTGTCAACTTATGCTCAGGTAAACCATGCCCAGGGACGAGATGAACGTAGCCGAACCACCAAAAATGTATGGTGAAACCTGTTCCGTCTGAAAATGTGAGCTTGAACTGGAGCTTCTCAGGAAGCTTTGGGTTAAGATCGAAGTGATGGAGTTCAGCGCCCATACCGAGGTTGATCAGCATGAAATACGCTGGGTTCAGCTTTACGAAGATCCATTTCCCCTTACTCGAGATGCTATCAACGACCTTCCCCATCGCAGTTTCTTGGAACTGCTGAACAGGCATGTTGAGTATCCTCGGTTGCCTTATCTCCACCTCTTCGATCTGCTTTCCTGCAAGCTCCTTGTTCATCTGCCTAGCGATAACAGTGATCTCCGGCAGTTCAGGCATTTATCCTCGCACTCCCCCTCTGGAACCCTATAGTTTTTACATCAACTTCCCCTATTCCTCTATCTTATGATCCCCTTATCTAATCCATTTAAGGCTGATAGGTGTAACGAATTAAAAATGCTAGTAGACTTGAAGACATTGAGCGCTCCATTTAATAAGCTGGAAGAGACATTCTGAAAAATATGGGAAACAAAAGACCTACTTGGGATGAATATTTCATGGAGATAGCGAAAACAGTTTCAACGAGGGGAACATGCGATAGAGGAAGAAACGGAGCGGTCATCGTAAGGAATAGGAGGATTCTCACCACGGGTTATGTTGGTGCCCCGTCTGGGTTATTACACTGCGATGAGAGTGGGCATATGCTCCATGATGTCATAGATGAAAATGGGGAAATTTCAAAGCATTGTATCCGAACTGTTCATGCGGAGCAGAACGCCATTATTCAAGCAGCCCTCCATGGTGTTTCAACGGATGGAGCCACCCTTTACACCAAGTTTGAGCCCTGTTTCGTATGTGCGAAGATGATAGTAAACGCTGGGATAAAGCGGGTGGTGTGTGAAAAAAGGTATCATGCAGGCGGAATGACTAGGAAGCTGTTTAAAGATGTTGGGGTTGAACTAGTTGTCTTAAGCGATGAGGTAGAGGAATATCCTGAACAATGATGTTTAAATCAGCCTTAAATGATGTTGAAAATCTTCTTCCACATCTGGTAAGTACGTGTGCATCCCAGCATTTTTAATCTTGAACGGTTTCCTAGGCTTCCATAAATAATGCTTTCTATGGTTTAGACAATCGATGCCTACCTATCATTGCCTTAAAATAAATATAGATATCCACAATATTACTGCTGAAGTAAATCAAATCAGCTGAGCGTTCTTTAAACAGAAGGTGCTTATAGAAGGGAAAGGTGACGCTTTGAGGTGGAGGCTATGACACCAAGGGAACGTTTCCTAGCCACTATGCGGTATGAACCCGTTGACCGTGTGCCTTTCCGGCTTTTCGGCGCGTGGCCTGAAACTGTTGAACGCTGGAAGCGGGAAGGCTACGATCATCGCAAACCCTTATTCCAAGGAGACCACTGGGAGTGGCTCGGAGAATGGTTTTTCCCCAACCCCCCCTTTGAGCGTAAAGTGATTGAAGAAAACGCCCGAACAGTGCTTTACATCAACCACGAGGGCATCCTTATGCGGGAACGGAGGGATCACCGCGATTCCTCAATGCCACAGTTCCTCCGTTTCCCCGTGGAAAACCCGGAGGATTTCCATCACTTCCGGGAGGAACGTATGAAACCAGACCTCGCAGCCCGCATCGGACCTGACTGGAAAGCAAGGCTGTCAGCGTATCGGAAACGCGACTTCCCATTAATCATCATCGCAGACCGTTGGGGCGGATTCTTCGGACCATTACGTAACCTAGTAGGCCTCAGAAAGCTTTGCACATTGTTCTACGAAGACCCAGGTTTCGTGGAGGAGATGATGGATGCTGTTGCTGACTTCATCATCGAGATCATGGATCAAGTCCTAGGGTATACGGACATAGATGTATTCGGCTTCTGGGAGGATATGGCCTACAAAGCTGGGCCGCTGCTCGCACCGAAGCTGGTGCGAAGATACATGCTACCCCGTTATCGCCGGGTTATAGCGTTCCTAAGGTCGCGAGACGTCGAATTCATCAGCCTAGACAGCGACGGAGACGTATCGAAGCTGATCCCTATCTGGTTTGAAGCCGGCATCAACATCCTCTACCCCTTTGAAACCCAGTCCGGCATGGACGTTGTGAAGGTTCGCCGTGAACACAGTCGAGACCTACGTATGTGGTTCGGCGTTGACAAGCACGCTCTAGCGATTGGTCCAAAGGCGATCGACGCTGAGCTGATGCGTGTAGCACCATTAATCCGAGAGGGCGGATATATCCCAGGCCCAGACCATAGTCTACCACCCGATGTCTCCTTTGCCAACTTCAGATACTTCTTGGAGAAGCTACAAACCATTCTGTAACAGTTGAAGCTGATTGGTTGCTAAGAGTAGGTAGAGTAGGCTTATAATTAAGCCTAGTTGAAGCCTTTTTCATCTATTCGTTTAAGTATTTTTTCGGGAACTTGGCAGCTACCGTCCAGAGGTTTCCTAAACGTACTCTACCTACCTGAGTGCATAGTTGATACGCATCCCAGCGGTTAAACCCATAGTCTTGTTCCAGCCATAGGGTTAGGTCTATATAGGCTACCCTTATGGCGTCCTCTAGCGTCCTACCGCTGCCGGAAGCTGCGGTGGTCATTATGTACTCATGAGACTCGACACGCGGCCAACCTATGCTCTTCCCCTTAACTAAATCTATAGTCAGCGTGGTTTCAGCGGGCATTTCGATGGCGGTTCCACAGATCTCCCCATCACCCTGTGTGGCGTGAACGTCTCCGATGTGGAGTAGGGCTCCTTCCACGCGTACGGGTAGGTAAAGTCTATTACCTATGCAGAAATCCGGTAGATCCATGTTGCCTCCGTGGGGTCCTGGAAGGAAGCTTGATACGGCTTCGATCTCCGGGGCTGTTCCAATGGTTCCGATGAAGGGTTCGTAGGGGAGAGCGATTTTTTCACTGAAGTAAACCCGCCCATCCTTGATAGGGCAGATCCTTGAACCGTGAGGAAGCGCCGTGTTTAGGAAACGCGTTAGGGAACTGGCTCCTGGCTCACAGAGGTACCACCAGAATAATGGAATACGGGTTGCACCCTGCCCAATCGTCGGTTTAACATCCTTTATGTCCACGATGAGTGTATCCCCTTTACAAGCGCCCTCTACGCGTATAGGACCTGTCTGCGGGTTAGCGTAGGGCATAGCCTGAAGGTCCCTCCTATCGCCTTCAACCCTTATCTGCCCTGAGAAAGCATCCTCCGTTTCCACGAGAACTGTATCCCCGGGTTCCACGATGAGCGTAGCCTCATTGTACGGGCTTAAGGTGTAGTGAAGCTTCTTCTGCTGGGACAACATTAACTTTTTCATACACCCACCTCCTAAACCTAAACACACCAGTTACCGTAAATAAATGATATGGATTTTTCTTTACTTCAACGCTTCCTCTTTCCCTTTAACCCTTGATGTCGAGCTTTAGCACGCTGTTCGTCAACGATTTTGAAGACGCGGTTTTTCAAGTTTCGAGGCGCCTTTTTAAAAGGGTAACCTTTACCTCGGTGATTGTTCATGAATAAACCCAGCAGGGACACTTAAAATTTGAAGTGTCTCTGTTCCTTTAAACATTATAGAATGGTCGTGTATACATCTTTTCTAGGCGGGATTTTCTGTTTTAAAGTGTCCCTGTAGCTGTTTAGACGTGATCTTTAAGACGGTCTCAATTTTACAGTTTTGCGGTGCGTTTACCTTGTTTTTCACGTCTTCTCCGATGGTTACGAGGGCGTAGATGCCTACAGGCTCAGCCTTACATCTGTTCACAAGGTTTATTAGGGCTTTCTGGGTTTCCCCGGTTCTTATGATGTCGTCGACGATGAGGACACCGTCGCCTCTTTTCACAGCGCCTTTAGGCATGTATAACGCCATTATAAGCCCTGTTTCGGTTGGGATGTAGGTTTCCTCTATGAACTCCTGAACTCCGACATCCTTGTTTTTCTTAGCGATAACGAGGTCTACGCCTATTGCTTGGGCGACCATGGTGGCTAAGGGGATGCCGTCAACGGCCGCTGTGAGGACCTTGGTAATCCTCTTTCCAGCAAACTTAGCCAACGTGTCTTGAGCAGCCATCTGGAGAAGTGTTGAGCTACCTATAATACCTGTGTTATCGAAGTAGCCTAATTCATCGAATTTCACCCTCGACCAAAGCTCATGCTCCAAACCTACCACGGCGGAGAGAGCATCCCAGATCTTAGAAGCCCTATCGCTGCTCGGCAGCACATGCCCCTTCACGTAACGGCTTAGTACCGTGATCTGTAAGCCAACCAACTGGCTGAGCTTACGGTAAGTGAAACGCTTCTTCGCAAGCCTAAGGAGGTCTACGGTCATCAACCTAAACTTAAGGTCTTGAACATGACTGGCGTCTTTCAAATAAATCCCCGGTAAAGATATCTCTAATCATCGCTTACATTATATAACTTTACCTCTAAAGCTTTAAATAGGGGTTTAGAACCCCCTTCACCCATTTTACCTAGGTCAAAGGAACTTCGGCGAAGTCGAGATTAGCGTAGTTCTTCTTAAATATGTTTCACGCATAACAAGGTGGTCTGTAGGTGTTTGAATGGGAAGAGAACTCTTGATGATCCCTGGACCTACAAACGTCGACCCTGCAGTTCTAGAAGCCATGGCTAAGCCCCCTGTTTCCCATATGAGCCCCAGATACGGTGAAATCCTTCGCTGGGTTTTAACGGCTTTAAGAAAGGTTTTCGCAACCGATGGGGAAGTCTTCGTCCTAGCTGGCAGCGGGACTGTAGCCCAGGAGGCTGGGGCGGCGAACATCGTTGAACCAGGTGACGATGTGCTATGCCTTGTCCACGGGCAGTTCGGTGAACGTCTTGTTGAAATAGTGAAGAGGCACGGTGGCTGTCCAGATATCCTCGGCGTAGAATGGGGGAAATCGATTACGGCGGATTTCGTGAGGAGGGCTTTGGGAAAGAAGCGTTATAAGGCTGTAACCGCGGTTCACGTGGATACATCAACAGGGGTCAGCCTCCCGTTAAGGGAGATCTGCGAGGTTGTCAGTGATGAAGGACCCTTCTTCATAGTTGACACGGTTTGCTCCTTGGGCGGGGTGGAGGTTAAGACAGATGAATGGGGTATCGATGTAAACTGTAGCTGCAGCCAGAAATGCCTAGCCGCGCCGCCTGGTCTAGCCCTACTAGCCCTAAGTAAGAGGGTAATGGAGTTTATCAGTGATAGGAAGGAACCTGTGGGAATGTATTTCAGCGACGTTAGGAACTGGGTTGCGGCGATGCATGAACCTGAGAGGTTCTACTTCGCCACCCCGCCCGTAAACATGATATACGCTTTGGAAGCGGCTTTAAAGATCGTCTTAGCCGAAGGCTTGGATAACAGGTTTAGAAGGCATCATGTCATGGCTGAAGCCTTTAGGAAAGCTATGGATGCGCTAAGCCTTAGGATAGTGGCGGAAGACGGGTACGCTGCGGACACCGTGACAGCCGTCTACTATCCCAAAGACGTTGAAGACCAAGCCTTCAGAAGCGAGGTTGCTAGGAAAGGGGTTGTGATCACACGCGGCTTCGGACCCCTTCAGGGAAGGGTCTTTAGGGTTGGGCACATGGGCAACGTTGATGGAGAAGCCATCTTAGCCACGGTGGAAGCGATTGAAGCTGCCTTAAACACATTGACGAAGACTTCCAACTCAGGAGTCGGCGTCAAGGCAGCTAAAGAGACCTTGCACCCATAGATACGATGGGGAAAGAAGCCTTTCAAGGGGTATCAATTCACAAAATCGTTAATTAGTTTCCACTGCCAGTTAATAGTGTGGGCCCGTAGTCTAGTTAGGATAGGGCGCAGCTGGAGTAGTCCAGCGAAAGCCTTCGGAGGCTATAATGGAGAAAGCCTGAAGTCGAGGGTTCGAATCCCTCCGGGCCCGCTTTAAAACCAACCCCTGACTCTGAAGGTATGGTTATACTACTTTGCGCGATATGAAATCCTTCTTGTTAACTTCGACGTTCATATTCTTTAGGTAACAGGCTTCCTGAAGCTCCCCTTTGGCATTCTGAGTCCTCGTTACAAATGAGTCGACGTCGATTCGGAAAACGAAGTCGACGTCCTTGTTAGACCCTGTAAACCTTAGATGAACCTCTCCCAGCCTGGGTCCTCTGAGAACCTTACCTGGATCCGCTTTCACCTTCAATGACTTATCTCTTTGGTTGAACCATCTCTCCACAGCGGAGATGACATACCTATCTATTTCACTGGGCGCCATCTTAACATGCCCGCGGTTGAACTCTTCGAGAACTCCCTTACGGCATTCCCTGCACAGCTTTTCAACATACACGAACGCCTTCTCGGCCAGAGCCTTAGAAGATAACGTATGCTGCCACGTCAACACGTCCACTACATTAAGTGAAAGCGGCAGGGTAGATATAAGTAGAACGAACCAGAACAGCCCAGGCTAATAAACGGCAGTTACCACATACCTGCCAAAGACTCTTATTTAACTAGCATGCGTTAAGGAATGGCACTCTTAGGTCTTCTATTCGAGAATCCCCGATTTTCACCTAATTACTATTTATACACATTACTCAACTATCCATGAGAAATATGGTTGGTCGTTAATAGGATACCTTAGGGAGACCTTGAACTCCCTTCGCCAATTTTGGGTAGAGCAGTTAACGATCTGAAATTTTTATGAACTGTAAGCTTGAAAGTAATCACTCTCTTACATAGGGTTTGTAGTCGCTGGGAGGGATAGCTTTCCTAACTACACCCGCCAAGACAGCTATTGTAAGTATGTACGGAATCATTAAAATGATCTGTGGTGGTAGTAGTCCTAAGGCTTGTAGTCTCATCTGTAACGCGTCTGAAAAACCAAATAGGAGGCTGGCTCCGAAGGCGCCGAAGGGCATCCACCTCCCTAGAATCATCGCCGCTAGAGCGATGAAGCCTCGTCCCCCGCTCATCCCCCAAGCGAAAAGGTTTAAATGACCTAGAGATAGAAACGCGCCCCCTAAACCAGCCAACATCCCGCTTACCATGACGCATAGGTACTTTATCTGAAACACGTTTATCCCAGCCGTGTCAGCTGCTGATGGATGTTCACCTACAGCCCTTATCCTTAACCCTACCGGGGTTTTGAATAACACGATATATGAAAGCACTGTTAGAATCAGCGTCATGTACACGAGGGGAGTGTGGGACCCGAGGATATCTCCGATGATCGGGATGTCTTTCAGTAGCGGGATTGACACAGTTTGAAGTCCCCTCACGCTCACGGATGCTCCTCTCGACCCCCAAATTACCTGACTCATGTAGGCTGTGAAGCCCATGGCGAAGATGTTTATACCCGTCCCACTTACGATGTGGTCTCCACTGAACTTTATGGTTAAAAGAGCGTGGAGGAGGCCGAGTAAGGCGCCTACAAGCATAGCTGCTAACACACCAAGCCATGGGTTACCGCTGAAGTAGCTCACCATTACACCTGTGAAGGCACCGGTCAACATCATACCTTCTAGACCGATGTTGATGATGCCAGCTCTCTCGGAGAAAATTCCACCTAGCGAAGTGAGGGCTATCGGGGTTGCCATCCTTAAAGCCGCTGCAAATAACCCGATGTTGATGACGTCTATGAGTTCTACCATTTGAAACCCCCTCTTTTTAAAAGATACCTGATCAGTTTGGGTGCGGCTATTAGGATAACAACTAATGCTTGAAGCATATTTATAATGTCGAGAGGTACACCCGTAGCTCTTGTCATGACCATACCCCCGCTTCTAAGGGCTCCGAATAAAATAGCTGCGAAAACCACGCCTACTGGATGCAGTCTACCTATAAGGGCAACTGCTAGCCCATCCCAGCCATAGCCTGGAGAAAAACCCTCGATAAAGCGTCGATGAACGCCTAAGACTTCCCCGGCTCCTCCTAAACCCGCTATGGCTCCACTGATGACCAGTGCCAGAATCATCCCCTTCTTAACACTGATTCCACTGCTTTCGGCGGCGGATGGGTTTAATCCTACAGCCCTAACCTCGTAACCCAATGTGGTTTTCTTAAGCATATAATCTGTAAACCAAGCTAGAGCCACGGCTATGATGATGGATGCGGAGAGTTGAGTTGGCTGCAGGATACGGGGAAGTTCAGCTGACGGAGCGACTACGATTGTTTGTGGTACCCAACCCGGTGCTTTAAACGGGTAATTCACCATGTAGCTTGTTAAATTAGACGCGACGTAGCTTAGCATCATAGTTGTAATGACCTCGTGTGCGCCCAGCTTTACCTTTAAAACTGCTGGGATGAAGCCCCAAAACCCTCCGGCTAAAGCTCCAGCCAATAAGGCTAGGGGTAAATGGATGTAAACGGGTAAATTATTAAAGGAGATGCCGATGAGCGCAGAGGCGAACGCACCGACGAGCAGTTGACCCTCAGCACCTATGTTAAAGAGACCGCTCTTGAAAGCGAACAGAAACGCCAACGCTGTGAAAATTATCGGAGTTGCCTGCGTAAGGGTTTGTCCTATACCGAATACGTCACCAAAAGCCCCACTTATCATAGCGCTGTAAGCCTCAACTGGCGGGTAACCTGTTATCAAAAGTGCTATTGCCCCGATGAGAAACGCGGTTATGATCGCTATAGTCTCGGGCAATATCTTACGTACGCTTAATCCAAGTTTAGTCAGGATTTCGCGGAGCGTATGCCAGGCTTCAGGGTTTACTCTTCGAATCCCCTCAATCACGTTTACCACCAGCCATTAGTAAACCCAGTTCCAGCTCACTTGTTTTCCCGGGGTCTCTTATGGCTACGACCTCGCCCTCATACATCACCGCAATTCGATCGCTTAACGCCCATATTTCATCAAGGTCCGCGGATATCAGTAGAACAGCGCATCCTTGGTCGCGCATTTCCACGAGTTTTTTACGGACGTATTCGGTCGCCCCAACGTCTAATCCCCGTGTTGGTTGAGAGGCGATTATGAGCTTCGGTTTCCTGCTAAACTCCCTTGCCACAATAACTCTTTGCTGAGTTCCCCCGGATAAATTCCTCGCAGGGGCGTCTTCACTCGGTGTCTTTATGGAAAACTCCTGGATTAACCCTTTCGCAAAATCGGAGGCTTTCTCAAAGTTGAGTCTAATCCATCCCTTTGCAAACGGATACTTATTATGCTTTCCGAGGATTAAATTCTCCATCACTGAGAAATCGAGTATCAAGCCTCTTTTACGTCTATCCTCCGGCACATACGAAACCCCCAACTCTATCCTTTCACCGGTAACAGTGTTTGTTACGTCAGTGCCATCGACGAATACCCTCCCTGCGGTGGCTTCCCTTAACCCCATTAAGACCTCGACCAGCTCGGTCTGCCCATTTCCTTCAACACCCGCTACTCCGAGGATTTCGAATTTACAGACTTCAAAGGTTACACCGTTTAAAGCAGGGAGTTTCCGATCGTTTATGGCTTTTAAACCCTCAACTTTTAAAACAGCCTCCTCCGACTTTACACGCTTCTTCTCATATGTAAAAATAACCTCTCTGCCCACCATCATCTCCGCTAGTTTTCCTGGGCTGGTTTCCTCCGCCTTCACAGTTCCTGCTACCTTTCCTCTTTTCAAAACCGTGACCCGATCACATATTGCCAAAACCTCTTTCAGCTTATGAGAGATGAAGATGATCGTTTTACCCTGCTCTTTAAGAGCTCTTATGGCTTTGAAAAGCTCCTCTACCTCTTGCGGCGTTAGAACGGATGTTGGCTCATCTAGGATGAGGATTTCAGCCCCGCGATACAGCGCTTTGAGGATTTCAACTCTTTGCTGAACGCCTACGGGAAGAGTGTAGATGAGGACCTTTGGGTCTACTTTTAACCGATAACGCTCACTAAAACCCTTTATATCGTTCACTATCTTATCCATGTCCAGTAATACTTTGTTTTTCGTAGGCTCCCTACCTAGGATGATGTTTTCCGCAACGGTGAGGCTGGGAACAAGCATAAAGTGTTGATGCACCATTCCTAT
>CAYNFI010000019.1:0-31155 GCA_964396445.1 uncultured Candidatus Bathyarchaeia archaeon | reverse complement strand
AACAAGTCTAGTAACGCGTTTAGAACGATGAAGGCTATGATGCCTAGTATGGCTATGGCTATGGCTCCACGCCAGCTCGTTTCGAAGGCCTCCTTGTAGACGCCGAGCCACGCGATGAAGGCGAAGAGTAGCGCCCACAGGAAGGCTGTGGGGCCTATAACGGTGCCGAGGAAGAAATCCACGACGAAGAGGACGATGATGTAGACCACGGGACCGAAGAGGGTTGCAACCATGGCGGATCCAAGGGATGCTCTCCCACCCGTTACAGCCTTAGCCGCTATGTACACGGGTATGGAGACGATGATCCAGAGGATGACTAATCCGATGAGGACTACGAGTATGTCCACCGGTGTAGGTTCAGCTGGGAGTATCCTCATCTGAGTCTGGAGCATACAGCACCCACGCCTCAATTTTTCAACAGTGCCTAAGAAGTATCATGTACTCGGTGTATAAAGCCTTTTTACTGTTGCCTCAAGCCAGTTCAGCCTAGTATGGATCAGGTGGCACTTGAACATCCGCGGTCATGCCATGGAGTTGGTTGAACAAGGAAGCGGAAAAGACGCTTTATTCATCTTTTACACAAGTTTTTAAAGTCACCCTCGATCTTCTGTGGAAGGGGTTCACGGAGAGGTCTAGGTTGGGGTTGAAGGGTAAGGAAAAGATGATTGCCTCTATGACCAATGGGCTTCACGGTGGGTTCCCGGTGGTTATACCTTACACAGGCATATTTCTCCGTGACCACTGGGATAAAGTGACGGACCAGCCCTGGTGGGCTATCAACTCTTGGGACATAGCTGGGAAGCTTAAGGCTGAAGGGGATATGCTGGATAAAATTGGGATAGACTGGGTAGCCTGTGGACTGTGTGCTCCGAGGGAGTGGAGGGAAACCCACAGGGTTGAACTCCATGGGGAAAGAGTCCTCCTAGTGAATGCCACTGGTGATGAGGTGGAGGAGGTGCGTAGACCTCCTGTTGGAGGCGCAAAGTCCCGCATAGACGAAGTAGTCGTTAGATCTATAGAGGATGTGGACAGGGAGGTTGCGCAGATAGAATATAGTGATCTTATACAAACGGGGAGGCTGGACTATGTAAAAACCGTCGTAGAGCGATTCGGCTCTGAGAAATTCGTAGTTGCCAGCGTCGCCTCCCCACTTTGGGAAACCTACCATTACATGGGCTTCAGAGGAACGTTACTAAACCTCTTCAAAACACCAAGGTTGGTTGAGTATTTACTAAAGAAGCTCGCGGCAAGGGACCATGGGCTTCTCAAAGCCTACGCCGAGGCGGGTGTGGATGGGGTATGGATAGAGGAGTGTCTCTGCTCAGCCGACGTCATATCCTTAGCCAGCTTCAAGCGTTACGTGCTTCCCTACGTGGAGGAGTTGATCGAGGAGATAAAACGGTTGAAGATGAAGAGCATCTACTACCCCTGCGGCGATGTACATGACCGTTTGGAAATGATGGTTGAAGCTGGCCCAGACTGCATCTCACTGGAAGAAAGTAAGAAAGGGTTTAAGATCGATATAACCTGGGTGGATAAGGTCGCCGCTGGGAAGGCATGTATCTTCGGCAACCTAGACGCGATCAAGGTTCTTCAAAACGGGTCCTACGCCGAGTTGGAAAGGGAGATTAAAAGACAACTGGAGGTTGGATGCAACTACGGCAAGTTCGTCATGTCTCTAGGCAGTCCCGTAACACCAGGTACACCAGTGGAACGCGTAAGGGAATACGTTGAAATCGCTAGGAAATACCAATGTCTCCAGCGTGAATCAAACTCATGATCAATGCCTAACCGATAATCAGGTGACTACTCTTCTCCAAATGAAACCTGAACACGAGTAAGTTTTAAGGTCCGGGCGGGATTTGAACCCGCGATCCCCAGCTTTCTGTTCGTTTCCTATACCAAGCTGGTGCTCTAGCCAGCTGAGCCACCGGACCTGAGGAATACTGTTGATAAAGTAAGTTAAAACCTTTACATTATACGCTCATGATGTATACCCCTCGTCCTCTTCCACCGACTAAAGCTCTTTTATCCCCGCCGCGTACCTAAACCCTCAATGTAGACTATGTCGCGTTCTACTCGTCTAGGTTTCCAAGTATTTTCGAAGGAGGCTGACATAGTAGGTGTAGTTTTCCAAGGAAACGTCTTGGGGAACGGCGTGGTCTATGCTTGGAATGTAGCCTCCTTCGCTAATGAGGTGACGAACCCTCTCGACTTCCTGCTCTACGGCTTCCCGGCTTCTCGTCAACGCTCCCTTGTCGATGTTACCTATGAGACGGAGTGTCCTCCCATACTTCGTACGCAGGGTTGGAGCATCCATGCCGGAAGCTACCTCCAGTGGGTATATGCAGTTTACGCCGCCTTCGAGGAAGAGGGGTGTTAACGCATCGTGGTTTCCATCCGTGTCGACCATTATGATGTCAACGCCGTGCTTCCTCAGATAGCCCGTGACCTTCTTGTAGTAGGGGAGCAGGAATTTGCGGAAGAGCGTTGGTGAGATCAATGGTCCAGACCTGTAGGACATGTCCTCCCATACGTTGGCGTAATCCACCTTGACCGTTTCAACGGTTTTTCGCAGGGTTTCAATCACGAAGTAGCTCCAGAAGTCGAGGATTTCGCGGACGAGTTCGGGGTTTAGGTAGAACGCTTTTAAAAGGTTTTCCAAGCCCATGAAGCTCCGTGGCTGTCCGAAGAAGCCTGGGAAACCAACCCCAACCGGATGCTCCACCGTCTCATAGTGTTCAGCGACCCCGCGGTCCCAGGTTTTAGGGTACCTCCGCGGGTCATCTGGGTTGAAACGTTCCTTTACAGCTTCGAAGTCCCTTCGATTCTTAACGGGGAAATCGATGAAGCCAGGCATGGAAACGCCTTGTTTCAGAACCTTCTTCGTAATACCGGATTCATCAACCTCAACCCTGTAGCGTTCATCCTCCCGTAAAGTCTTAGGGATAAACCTCGGTATAGGTCCGAAGTCTATGGGTATATCGCCTACACAGGATTCAGCTCTTAACGGTCCACCGACTTTATCGAACCCGAAGTAGTCGAAGATCGTGGGAGGATTACCCAACCCTATGGGTAGCTGATAGGTCCATAAACCGACGTTGCTCGGTAACCCCTCCTTGTACCATCGATTAACGGTTTCACCCCAGAAACCGATGAACTCGCAGAAGGGTACGCGGTCGGTTTTCTTGTAGTGCATTACGCGGAGGAAACGTTCCCTAGCGTTTAACATCATGACACAACCCTCTTTCCATGGTTTTACCTTCTTCCTTTCTCCTAATGGGAAGAATAGCTTTAAAGAATAACGGCTCTTATGCTACTTAAACCACAGGACCAGATTAAACCTTAAAAACTCTCTTTTAACATCCTGATACCTAAGATTAAAGATATGGTTGACGCTGAGAGGGCAGAGGTCATCTCCGGAATAGCCGCGCTTTTCCATGGGAGCACCCAAACACCTCCAGCAATCATGCCCGCGAGTAAAATCGGTAATCCAAGCTTCCAGCGTGTATCACCGTCAAGGAACACCGCGATACCCATGACTAGAAGGGATATTGCGAGCAAGGTAAAGAAAGCTATGGAAACATAAAGGTGTAACCTACCCGTGTTTTCTGGGAAGATGCCTATAGCGGACATGGCGAAAGCCGTGGAAGCGAAGATATATGCCCCAGTGCGGGTTGAGATACGCCTTGGCAGAACCTCTAAAAGCCCGACTGTAAAGATTAATGTGAGGAATCCGCCAATTATAAGGCTGGAGTTGAAAAGGGTAGCTGGGATCGTGGCATTCTTGTATGGAACACCTAAATCGCTTAAGGCGTTCTCTGTCCAACTGAACCAAGGAGAATAGGTTATAGCGATAGCGATGAGTGTTAAGACGAGGAGGGGAGTTATCACACCGCATACTCCGGAAACCCTCAGTATTCGTTTGGCACTGGGCAAGACAAACACCGTATCTCAAGAGCTCGAGGAACTGTCTTCTCTTCATTTTTATAACACTTATATCTGCTTTTGTATTTAGTATGTTTGCTCCGGGGCTCCGGTAGAGGATGTATGCCTTCGCCGAGTATAGTCCGGTCTGGTTTCCCGGATAAGTATTCCGGCCTTTCGAGGCTACCCGTGGAGAGCCGGAGGTCGCGGGTTCAAATCCCGCCCGGAAGGAAACGAATGAGCCTCGTTTCCCGGGATGCATCTTTTGAACCTGCGGCTGAAGGTTAAATGATAAGACCGTAACCTCTAAGTCTTAGCCACTGTTATGCGTCTGAGTTCTTGACCACGTCATTTATAAAACTATAGAAGTGGGGAAATGATATAGAATAGTTAAATAGAGTCAGATACGTTCTGGTTATTGACTGTTCTTGACACTTCACATAGCGTGAAAGCATCATCTACAGCTCCTACCGTATGGGTAAACCGTTATAAACCAATAGGTGATAGTCTTGAGGCTGGGTATGAGTCTCTTCGTTAAGTGGGACCAAGGTGTTGCCGTGGAGTACAAAGGCGGCAGAGTGATTTTCGACCCTCAGGTTTCCAATCCAATGTATCAACGAGTCTTCATAACCCATGCCCACGGAGACCATGCTAAAGGTTTCACCTTCTCCAACCATAGTAAGTTCTCCACGCGTGGAACCCTTGACTTAACGCTTGCTTTAAGGGGTAAGCCAATTAACAACCTTCGTTTACTCAGCTACAAGGATGCGGTAGGTTTAAACCAGTTTGATGTAAAAGCTTACGATGCAGGGCATATTCTCGGTTCATGCATCTACGAGGTAACCACCCCCGAAGGTAACCTCGTCTACACAGGTGACTTTAACTTCACAGAAGCTTTCACCATGAAACCCGCTACTGCCGTAAACTGCGATACACTGGTCATCGAAGCCACCTTCGGTTCACCAAGCTTCATATTCCCATCGCGACGTACAGTTGCAGCACAGATCATCGCTTGGGTTGCCAACTCGCTTAGAGGAGGAAAAGTCCCTGTGTTCCAGACTGACAGCGTTGGAAACGCCCAGGAACTCATATCACTCTTCAACACGCTGACCGGGATTCCTGTTGTCACAGACCCAAAGGTAAGCAGAGCTAATAGGGTTTACGAAGCCCACGGGTTCTCCTTATCCTACGTAGACGCCAATGCCTTAGAAGCCTCAGAGCTTCTAGCTGCAAAACAATGTGTCTTCATAACACCAAAGAACTTTAACCACTTTGAAAACAAGGTCTCAGAGCCAAACCTAGCCTTCGTATCAGGTATGGCGCTGAGGCTTGGGGGAAGCATGCAACCTTTCCTCCTCAGTGACCACGCTGATTTCCCACATCTTCTCGCCTACGTTGAAGCCGTCAAACCCAAACGTGTCTTCACATATCACGGCGCAGGTGTATTCAACGAAATCTTAGCTAAAACCGTGGAGAAGAAGCTGGGCGTAAAGGCAAGTCCACTTTTTTAAGCACATACATCTTACAGTGTTTTCCACGGCCGATATCCTTGGTAAATACTTTGAAACTTCAATTCTATCAAAGAGGCTTACTCAGCGTTTTCATGGTGAGTGGAGTTTCCCCAATGGTATGGTGTGATGAGAGAAAGTAAAAGTTTTCAAGTCTTAAACGCGGTAGATTAGGTTATAGCTGGGTTTAACTATGCCTTTGACACCCCTTCACTATGTATTCGCCTACGCTCTTCATAGATTTGATGAAAAGCGTCTAAACCTCCCTGCTTTAACCGTGGGCAGTATGGCTCCGGATCTGGAGGTTATCTTCCTTTACTTTTCCAACGTTCTCTCTCAAGCGGGGGCTCACGCGCATATTAGGTTGTTTCTCCATAGCATACTCGGAGCTATTACGTTAGGTACGCTTATCTCCGTAATCGTAACCGTGATGGTGTATCCCCCGGTTATGCATCGTTTCCTAGGGATCGAGTTGACCTACATCCAGCGCCTTTGTCGCTTCAACCGAACAACTTTTCTTTCATGCCTCTTAGGCGCATTCACGCATGTAGCTATCGATGCTACGCATCATAACTATAACCCCCTCTTGTACCCATTCTCAGCCGCCTCCTTTGACAACCTCGTCCTCTTCGAGGACTGGTCCTCAGCTACGGTAGTTGTTCAAGCATTTCTTTTCGCCATCTTCCTCCTCATCTTCGCCATGGAAATAAAGAGAAGTAAGAGCGGGTTCTGGACACGGCTATTAGTTGGCGTGAGTATTATTACACCTTCCTCCGTTGCACCCACGCCCGGGCTTAACCCTTAAACCCTAGTCCTTAGAGTATAGAGGTCGGTCGAAGTCCTCATGGAATGGGGAATACTGTTGGAAGAAACCTTGAAAAAAGCGCGTGTTGATACCCTTGAAGCACTGAAAACACGTGAGGTTTTAACCAAAGTCGGTACAGGTATTGGCGGAGATGTAACCAGACAGATTGACGTGATTGCTGAAAACGTTCTCATCGAGGCTTTAAGAAGGCATGTACAAAACGCAACGGTTTTAAGTGAGGAGTCTGGATGGATTAAGATCGGCTTAGGAGGCTTACCATTATTCATCATAGACCCACTCGACGGAAGCACAAACGTGGTCAGGGGTTACCCATGCGCCTCCATTTCCATGGCTGTAGCTGAGGGCTTCCACCTCCGAGATGTTTTCGCAGGCGCCGTCATAAACCTAATGTCAGGTGACCTCTTCAAGGCTGAAAGAGGTGGGGAAGTGTATCTGAACACGCGAAAAGTTGAACCTTCGGATGTTAAGAGGCTGGAAGAGGCGTTCATAGCCATAGACCTTAACCTTAGCCGCGGTTTCCCATCCTACCTTAAGCGGGTTGGTCCTATCATTGAGCGCGCTGCGCATGTACGCTTCCTCGGAACGGATGCCCTTGAAACCTCATTCGTAGCTGCAGGTATATGCGATGCATTCGTAGACCTGAGGGGTGTACTCAGGCTTACAGACTTTGCAGCCGCTGCCTTCATCGTCGAGGAAGCCGGAGGTGTTGTCGTGGATGTAGAGGGGAAGCCGTTGAACGTTGCTGCTGTCTTGGACACACCGCCTCCAAGAGGATCTTTCATCGCAGCCTGTACTGATGAGCTTTGCCGGAAAATCCTTTCATTAACCTGGTAACTCAGTCTTTAATGCAGACTACCGGCATACTAGGCAACTGCTTAAAACTCTATCTAGTGGGTAACTTTCATAGACAAAGAGTTATGGATTAGCTTAAACATAGTTCTTCCAGTAGCTAACAGACTCTTCTAGGTCCCTCAGTATCTCCCTCTCATCGGCTTCGAAGGCGTGGATGATCTCAAGCATAAGGTATACTTCATTGGCTCCTGAAGCCTCTATGGTGTCAAGCATTTTCTCAGGCTTTATGTGCCCGACCTTGTTGTACCTCTCTGTGAAGGGCCAATGCCTATCTCCCTTCCCATCAGTCTGTTGTACATGGATGACGGGTGATTCAGGTGCTAACTCCCTTAACCACGTATACGTGTCAAGGTCTTGGGCATCCACACCTACAGTGCATTGATGCCCCGTGTCTATGGCGAGTTTCACCGGGACACCCGGTCCAACGTTCACCCTTTTGAGAAGGCGCTTAGCATCTGATATTGTGGCTGGGGGCTCCCTGAGAAGGGGCATAGGCTCCCATAAGATCATTTCAAGCTTCATATGGGCAGCCTGAGAGGTTAGAAACCTCAGGTTTTCAACGAGGATATCTTCCATGAGCCGTCGTCTCTCCGTATCCATATAATCCAGGTAACTCTGCGCGGCGATGTGTCCTCCCGTAGCCTTCACGTTAAGTCCAGCCGTAGCATCTATGGCTTTAGTGAACCAGTCTAAGGCGTCGGTTCTCATGGCTGGGTTTGGATGGGTGAGGAGGTTGAAGGAGTACGCGGCTAAGCCCGTGAACGTTGAGTGAATGGTTAAGTCATACGTTTTCAAAGCGTCTGATGTTTCAGTTAACATCCATGAAAGCGCGGGCTGTGTGGTTCTAGGGTCGAGGAGGTCGAAGGAGAACTGTATATGCTTCAGGTCGAGTTCATGAGCGCAGATCGTAACCCAGTCCCTTGGCAGCGGCCAACGTTTAACCGCGAAGCAGTTGTTAATCCCAAGGTGGAACAGCGTCACGGCTTAATCCCTCCAATTAACCAGTTACGTCCTTTAAGGCTTTGAAGGTTTCTCTAGTGGCTTCGAAGAGCTGCCTGTAAAGCCTGTAGTACTCATCATACACGGCGCGGTTCCTAGCATCTGGCTTCGTAACTTCAGTAACCTGAAGCCAATCCTCGATCACATCGTAGCTTTCAAGGGTGCCTGTGCCTACACCGGCGAGGAGTGCGTCGCCTAAGGGGGCTCCAGGCGCTTGGGCGATGTAGGTCATGTTCAGCCCTGTTACATCCGTTAGGATGCTACGCCAAAGCCTTGACTTAGCTCCCCCATCTACGAGGAGAACCCTTCTCAGTGGCATACCTGCTTCCATAGCTACCTCCACGCTGTAGCGGAGGGCGTAGGCTATACCCTCGAGGAAAGCCTTGAAGACATGCGCCCTCGTATGGTATAGGGTAAGTCCAGCCAAGCATCCTCTGACAGTTTCATCCCAGTAGGGCGCCCTTTCACCAATCATCATGTGTGGCATGAAGACCAAGCCATCCGAGCCTGCTGGAACCTTCTCGGCTTCAAGGTCGAGGAGCCCGTAGGCGCTTAAATCAACTTCCTTGGCGATGGACGCCTCAAGCTTACCCAACTGGTCTCTAAACCATCGTATGCAGTACCCCGCTGTAATGATCCCTGCGAAGGAGTAGAGGAGCTCCGTGTCCTTGGCTACGTAAGGATAATTGATGAGCTTCGGTGAAAGGCGGGGTTCATGGCTTATAAAGCCGTTACACATGGATGTGCCGAGCATGGAGGCGAGGTCTCCGTCTTTAAGGGCGCCTACGCTCAAAGCGCTTACAGGCGCGTCGATGCCGCCGGCACACACAGGTGTTCCAGGGTTTAAACATGTAAGCTTGGAGCCTTCATCCGTAACCTCGCCGACTACATCCTTAGACATCAGGATCTTCTCCGGGAAGAAGTGTCTCGGTATGCCTAGGGTTTCCATCAACTCCTCAGACCATGTACGCTTATGGATGTCGAGGAGTCCACCATAGTTCCCCGCGCTCGAGAGGTCTATTGAGACCTGGTCTGTTAGCCTGTATATGCAGTAGGCGTTCGGGGTTACAAGTTGGTGAACCTTCTCCCATATATGGGGTTCCTTAAACCTGATCCAAAGCATCTTCGTGTAACCATAATAAGGGTCGATGACGTTTCCCGTGACTTTAAATACCTTCTCTTCCCCTATTTTGTCTCTAACCCATCTACACTCTTCCGTAGCCCTCCTATCCGCCCATATGATGCAGGGTCTGATGGGCTTAAACTCATCATCGCATGGAACCCCGCTTCCACCATATAGGCCGCTAATACAAAGCCCTGCCACATCCTTCGGGTTAACCTTCGTCTGTTTGAGGAGTCCTTGAACTGTTCTACAAACAGCGTTAAACCATACATCAGGCCACTGCTCAGCCCAGCCGGGTTTAGGTGTTATGACCCCGTACTCCTCAAAGGTTGAGGCGATGATCCTGCCCTCTAAATCCACGATGACGGATTTCGTCCCTAGAGTTCCTATATCAGTACCTATCAGGAAGGACATCTACGTTCACCCATTGGAATAAGGGTTTTCACCTTATATCTTTAAGTAGGTTACGCGTATAAGGCAACCTCTCCAAAGCGTTCATGGTAACCGTTTATCGATCTACGTTATTATCGGAGGAACACGTTACTGGGGTCTAAAAAAGGGTGAAGTGACCAAGGTATCTGAATTTTCAAACGTCAAGGCTCGAAGCTTATGGCAAGTGAAAGAAGTATGGAGGAGCTAGTATGTTGTAGAGGTAACAGTTAAGAGAGTGCGGTTCCCTAATCTACAGGAGTGGAAATAAAGAGGTTTCTTGCTATTCTCACAGGGAGGCTTAAGGTTTGGAAGAGGATGTTAAGAAGCTTGCAGATTTAAAGGCTCGACTGCAGCGGAGGCTTGAGGAACTCCAGATTCAAGTTGATGAAGTTCAATCGGTGCTAAGGATCGTTGATGAAACCTTGGCTGAGAAAAGTTTCAAACGTGTTGAGCCTACAGAATTCACTGAGGCTCCAAGCTTGAAGCCTACTGAGCCTACAGTGCCTCCTCCCGAGGCTCAACCGCCAACCAAGCCGCTGGAATATCGTCAGGTTTTTCCGTTAAAGGGAGCTGATGGATCCTTACTCGCCACCATGTACATAAGTGAAGACGAGGTGAGGATCAGCCCGTCGGGGGAGTTGAAGTTCCACGCATCAACACCACCCTTCCAACCATTCTTCATCAACAGAGTCCTTGAACCCATGGGGAGGAGGGACTTGGATGCGGTAAACATGGGCGAGATTCAACCTGAGAAGGCTTTTACCTATGAGGTTATCAAAGAGGGAGATGAGATCCGTGAGATCGTTATCCGTAACTACCGCGATGAAAGGAGGCTCAGAGAAATAAGAACCTCAGCTCGATGGACTTTTGAAAAGATGTTTGAGAAACTACGGACTTAAGGAAGGTTTAAGTAGGCCGTAGCTGAGCTGAACTTAAGGATGTGTAAGCACAGTCAACTCTGTTGAAAAGATGCGCGTGAAGTTTATTTATAGAAGAGAAATACTTTAACATTGGTGTGGGGAATGTTTTATGGCTGAAGGAGGCACAAATAATCTTTTTAACTCGGCTTTAGAGCAGTTAGCTGCAGTTGCTGAGAGACTTAATCTCGATCCAGGCATTCACGAGGTTCTCAAGTATCCGAAGAGAATCCTCACCGTTTCAGTGCCGATAAGAATGGACAGTGGGAAAGTTGAGGTTTTCACGGGATACAGGGTTCAACACAGCGAGGCGAGGGGTCCGTACAAGGGTGGAATCCGGTATCATCCCTCCCTAACACTGGACGATATTAAAGCCTTAGCTATGTTGATGACGTGGAAATGCGCGGTTGTAGATATCCCATACGGTGGAGCTAAGGGTGGGGTTGTGTGTAACCCCAAGGAAATGTCTGTCGCAGAGATCGAAAGGTTAACACGTAGATACACAGCTATGATAGCGGAGGTTATCGGGCCCTTCAGAGATGTCCCAGCCCCAGATGTTTACACAAGCCCAAGGGAAATGGCTTGGATCATGGACACATACAGTCAGCTCCATGGCTACCTTGTGCCAGAAGTCGTAACTGGTAAACCCCTTAGTGTCTGGGGTTCCGAGGGAAGGCTTGAAGCCACAGCCCGCGGAGTTATGGTATGCGGTAGAGAAGCTGCGAGGGTTCGTGGAATATCCTTAAAAGACGCTACCGTTGTTGTTCAAGGCTATGGAAACGTAGGCTCAAACGCCGCCATACTCTTCTCAAAACAAGGATGTAAGGTCATAGCTGTCAGCGACTCCAAGGGTGGAATCTACAGCTCTGAAGGTCTCAATACTTTTAAAGTCCTAGAACACAAGGAGCGAACCGGTTCAGTAATAGGGTTTAAAGGCTCCAAGGATATAACGAATGAAGAGCTTCTCGCCTTAAAATGCGATATACTCGTCCCCGCTGCTTTAGAAAACCAGGTAACAGGTGAAAACGCGGATAACGTTAAGACTGAGATCATGCTTGAGGCGGCTAACGGTCCCACCACGCCTGAAGCCAACGAGATTCTCCACGAGAAAAAAGTATTAGTGGTACCAGACATCCTCGCTAACGCTGGGGGGGTATGCGTCAGCTACCTTGAATGGATACAGAACCTACACAGGGAACACTGGGCTTTAGAGGAGGTTAACAGTAAGCTAGAAGCTAGGATGGTATCCTCCTTCCAAGACGTTTGTGAAACAGCTCGGAAATACGAGGTTGACATGAAGACTGGTGCATTGATGCTGGCAGTGGGTAGAGTCGCTGAAGCCTTTAAAACCTTAGGCTTATGGCCTTAATTATACCCTAAACCTCAAGGGCTTTCTAGTTACATCTAACCCTCTTTTTCAGATACAGGTCGATGGCTTGAGCCGCCTTCAAACCGGATCCTATAGCTTCGATAACAGTAGCCGCCCCCGTGGCGATGTCTCCACCCGCGTAGACACCCTCCTTAGAGGTTTCACCGAACTCGTTTACTCTTATACATCCTTCTTCATCAGTTTCTAGTTCAGGGGTTGTCTGTGATATAAGGGGGTTTGGACTTGCCCCTATGGCGACGATCACTGTGTCAGCGTTGAATGTGAACTCTGAGCCTTCAATAGGCACAGGTCTTCTCCTCCCCGTTTCATCGGGTTCACCCAGTCTCATATGTATACACTCGATCTGCTTCACCCAGCCTTTGTCATCACCTAGTACCCGTGTGGGAAGCGCGAGGAAGATGAACCTAACCTCCTCTTCCTCAGCGTTCTCGATTTCCTCCCGCCTCGCCGGCATCTCCTCCCCAGTCCTTCGATAGACAACGTAAACATCCTCAGCGCCAAGCCTCAACGCCGTCCTCGCAGCATCCATAGCCACGTTCCCGCCGCCTACAACAGCCACTCGCCTCCCAACCTTAACAGGAGTATCGTATACTGGAAACTTGTATGCCTTCATCAGGTTCACCCTAATCAGGAACTCATTAGCCGAGTAGACACCTTTCAGGTTTTCACCAGGAATGTGTAGGAACTGGGGAAGTCCAGCGCCTGTTCCGATGAAGACCGCTTTAAACCCTTCATTAAAGAGCTCATCCACCGTGAATAACTTCCCCACTACACTGTCTGTTTGAATAGTGACTCCCAAGTTCTTAACGTATTCAACCTCAGCTTCCACAACCCTCTTAGGCAGCCTAAACTCTGGAATCCCGTACATGAGCACCCCGCCAGCCACGTGGAGGGCTTCAAACACAACCACCTCATACCCAAGTTTAGCCAGCTCCGCGGATGCTGTTAACCCAGCTGGTCCAGACCCTACAACCGCTACTTTCCCCAAGGTCTTCACCGCGTTTCCCGGTTTCTTAACCCCCGTCTGAAGCTCGTTATCCGCTGCAAACCTCTCTAAGCGTCCGATGGCAACGGGTTCTCCTTTCTTCCCTCTTACGCAGTATTTTTCACACTGGTTTTCGATTGGGCAAACCCTTCCAGCTACGGCTGGAAGGCTGTTCTTCTCCTTAATCTTCTCTATGGCTAAGTCGAATCTATTATCCTTTATGTGTTTGATGAAGACGGGTATGTCCAAGTTTACGGGGCATCCCTGTCTACAAGGTCCGTTTCGGCATTGCAGGCACCTCTGTGCCTCAGCTACCGCCTCTTCAACATCGTAGCCTAAGGCCACCTCGATGAAGTTACGGATCCTTTCCTGTGCCTTCTGCTTCCGCATAAGCACCTTCGACGACATTTATTCAACACCTTTACTCGACTTAAGCCGCTCTGAGGCTGTTTTTTCCTCATCCTGATACATCTGCAGTCTTGACATGAGAAGTTCAAAGTTGACGAGGTGTCCATCGAAGTCTGGTCCATGTACACAGGTAAACTTGGCTTCCCCGCCAATGGTCACCCTGCATCCACCGCACATACCTGTTCCATCGAGAACGATGGGGTTTAGGCTCACCATGGTTTTAATACCGTAAGGGTGGGTCATGTTTGCAACAGCCCGCATCATAACGGGGGGGCCAATGGCTAAGACTCTGTTTATTCCACCCTTACATAATAGGTCCTTTAAAACATCTGTAACGAAGCCGTGATGTCCCTTAGAACCATCGTCTGTGGTTACGTAGAGTTCATCGCTTACCTTCCGCATCTCATCCTCAAGTATTAGAAGCTCGGAGGTACGTGCTCCGATGATGGATACAACCTCGTTTCCAACCCCGTGTAAAGCCTTAGCCTGAGGGTAAAGCGCGGCTATACCTATGCCACCTCCTACACACACAACCCTTCCGTATTTTTGAACCTCGGAGGGGTTGCCTAGGGGACCCATTAAGTTTAGGATGTAATCCCGTTCATGGAGGCATCCCAGTTTCCTAGTGGTTACACCGACCTCTTGGAAAATCATCGTGACCGTACCCTTATCAGGGTTGAAGTCCGCTATCGTCAAGGGGATTCTCTCCCCCTTTTCATCCACCCTCACGATCACGAAGTTTCCAGGCTTGGCTTTCCTCGCGACATTCGGCGTATAAACCTTGAACAGTTTGATGTTTGAAGCAAGTTGTTTCACAGCCACGATTCGCGGCGGAGATTCAACTGGAAATTTATAACTTGGACGATCGTTATTACACATTTTCCCCACAGTATTTCGAGATGCTGGGTTTAAGCCTTTCTCTCTCTTAGCCCAGGCCGTTGAGGAGTCTCCATCAAGTACCCTTCATACATGAAGCATAATTCTTACGTCTACCCACTGAACTTCCTCTACGCGTGCATTACCGATTGCCCAATTACCTTATAGCGGATAATTACCATATGGAACAACTTATGAAGCGTTTTTCCATACGGGCTTTCTACAAAAATACTTTTATTCAGACTTATGGAACTGTTCTCGACGAGGTAACGATATAAGTCAAAAAATGGGATGAAATGGAAGATTAGATCCACGCGTATACGTCAGCGCTAAAAATGGGGAGTGTATGCACAATCTTATAGCCGAGGAAAGAGCCAAACTGGTTGAAATGGCGCTTAATACATCGAGACCCAGTCTTATTGATAACAGTTTTCCGAGTACAAAAAGAGTGCTGGAAGGATTGCCAGAATATACGTGACGTTGTAATCGATTTTTAGAAAAGTGATACACGCTGGGAAGACCCCTTTTGCTGGTTTTGTTACTGGCTGTCTCACAGTCTAATAAACGCGCTTTCCCAGTTGAAGGGACAAAGCTGGATGGTAGAAAGAATACGAATCTGGCAAGCGAATTCTAAAAACTATACCGGTGGAATCCGGGTAACGTGGAGTAGGCTGTCAGCAGAGTGGAAAGCAGTTAGGAATAAGGGAATCGATTGTTAGATTGTGGCGCCTTCCTTTAAATCGAAAATAAATCTATACATAAAAATCCTAACAATAGGATCTACCGCACACACGGCTAATGATCCTCTGATTATAAAAGGAAGTCATCATACTCTACCGTAATTTTTCAATGCAAAGTTGCAAGGATATCTTGACAGGAAGAAGTTGAGATGTGGAAATACCCATTCATACTACTTAGGGAATACGACCTAAATCATTAATCCTACTTTTTCGAAGTTATGCTCGAGGAACTCTAGTATTGGGTATCTATGATAATCAATAAGCTATGCAGCGATGACGAAAATCCTTTTCAGTTCCACAACCTCCTCTTAGACGTATCTCCTATATGCTATAAACCTGCGGGTTTTACCTTAACCAAAAATATATCATCCTCATGCCCATAACTATATAAACAAATTTTAGTCCATAAAACCCAACAATCTCACCCTACTATAGTATGTGGTAATACCAATGGTCCTCCTAGGATCCAATATGGATTTCTGGATATGAGTAATATCACACCTGAAGGTTTTTGTTTTTTACAAGCCTCATTAAATTAGCCTTAAGTAATGCATCGATTTATTGTGGCAAATGCGTATTTGATTGTGCAAAACGCAAAGCTTGGAGGTGAAAGGTGAATGCCAAACATCATGAAGGGATGGGAAAAGAAGGGAGGCTTACTCCACAGGAACGCGCCTTTGAAGGAGAGAATCGGCACAGCCATGTACCGACTTAAGGCACAGGAGTCGAAATTACAGGGAGTCAGCATGAGGATGCAGCAGCATGACAAGGTCCTCTTTGAGAAATGTGTAGCCGCTCAAGCGACTAAGGACGCTCAGAGGGCTGCCATGTACGCTAATGAAGTCGCTGAGGTGCGGAAGATTTCGAAGATCATCCTCCGCGCTGAACTCGCCTTGGAGCAGGTACATCTAAGACTCGAGACCGTTGAGGAGTTTGGAGACGTTGTTGTAGCGATGATCCCCGTTGCCGGCGTAGTACATACCTTGAAAAACCAGCTTGCAGGTGTGGTTCCTGAGGTTTCCTACGAGCTTGGACAGATAGGCGACGACTTGGGCAAGATCGTGGTTGACATCGGAGAGTCCACTGGGCAAGCCTGGGAGATCGGGGCTTCTGATGAAGCTCAAAAGATCCTGGATGACGCCACAGCGGTTGCTGACCAGAGGATGAAGGAGAGGTTCCCAGAGATCCCGGCCTTAGTACCGGCACCTGAGGGAACCCATGAATTTGCACGAAAGTAGAGGGAGGTGAAAAAAACATGGCTTTAAGCTTGGAACTTGGCAGGAAGTTTCTAGGAAAACCGATAACGGACAGCTATGGTAGAAGCCTCGGACGGGTTGTGGGCTTGGCTGCCGATGTGAAGAACGAGGTCGGTCTCATCGAGATCGAGCTTGGCAACGGAGAATTCTTCAGCTGCCCCAGCTATCAGGTGTCATTTAAAGGAGACTCCGCTACCTACATCTACCAATGGAGAATCGACGCCGACCATGTTGAAAAAGAACTTGACCTCGCGCTGCGGAGGCTTAGGGCTTTAGAAGAGCTTTTCAGGGTCGGTGAGATCCCTAAGGACATCTACGAGGAGTTCCGTAAGCAACATGAAAACGCCGTTACCCAGCTTAAGGACCGCCGGCAGACCGTGGTTACCGGTCTCAAGGATAAGGTTGGGAGACTGAACCTTCAGATAAAGGAGCTTCAAACCTTCCTGGCGAGCTTGAAGATGCAACATACAACGGGTGATATCGATGATGGTACGTATAAAGACGCCAGCGGCTCCATCGAGGCTGGGTTAAACAGGGCATTCTCAGAGAAGGATGACCTTGAAGCCGTCATCGAAGGACTTATGAAACTCGACATTAAATTAATGACTCCGCCTCAGTTAACTCCCCATATCGAGGTGAAACCCGCTACACCTACGCCAGCTCAACCAGCAACACCTGAGGTTAAGAAAGAGACTCCGATCATAGTCCGTTTTGAAGAGAAGTAATTTCAAGGAGGTACCTGCCATAACTAAGGTGAAATGGGACCAGGAGAGCGGTTCCTCAGCCCTGAAGAGGATAGGTGAGAAGCTTCACATAGCACGTCACCCCTTAAAGGAAAAGATCGCCCACGCTATCATCAAGCTACGCTCTCAGAGAGACACGCTTGAGCAGACTAGTGCAAGGCTTCATCAAAGGGACAGGGAAATCTTTGAAAGATGCATAGGTGCACATTTGTCTAAGGATCATTCGCATGCTGCTATGTACGCTAACGAATGCGCTGAAGTGCGGAAGATGGCGAAGCTTGTGATAAGCGGGGAACTCGCTTTGGAAAGGGTTGTATTAAGGCTTGAAACAATCGAGGAGTTCGGGGATGTTCTTGCTCAGATGGCACCCGTGATGGGGATAATAAAAGAGACTCGAAGCCGCTTAGCCGGTGTCCTCCCAGAGGTCGCTATGGAACTCGACTCTATAAACTCCTTGTTGAACAACACGCTAGTGGAGACCGGTGAGGTCCAAGTTGGCCCAGCGAGTCTGGAAGCTTCAAACGAGGAAGCTATACAGGTTCTGAATGAAGCAAATATCGTCGCTGAGCAGAAGATGAAGGAGCAGTTCCCTGAGATACCGTCGATCGTTGTACCGGTGAAACTGGCTGAGGGACTCAGCGCCGGTATGCCACGCCTAGACGATGAGGTTGCACTCGACCAAAGGGTTTACGATTATATTAAAAAATATGGGGGAACGATAAGTCTTTCACGGTGTGCTTCCGACCTGAAGACCACTCAAAACGATGTGAAGAAGGCGATCGATAAGCTGAGGGATGAGGGAAAAATCACTCTTTAATGAACGACGGTGTGTCCTCCCTCAAACTCCTCCTAACTCCCCTGAAAAGCCGAAGAGGATAGAGAACCATGGCTTCTGAGGAACTTGAGCAGTTGGCTGCGAAGAATGCGATGGAAGCGATTCAACTAGACCGCCAAGGTTCTACGGGAATGGCTATTACAAAGTATCAAAGGGCTGTGGAGATTCTTCTAAAGCTATGCTCCCTCTACCCAAATGCTTCCCATAACGTTGTTTACACGCAACGTGCGTCTTCTTATCAGAAAAGGATCAGTGAGCTTCAACACGGTCGAGGTGCTGAAGCCGTTGAAGCAACGCCATCGGGTGGAGCTAAGTTTGAACAAACCGTACTTAAGGAAAAACCAAACGTTAAATGGGATGACATCGCTGACTTAGAGGTCTGTAAAAAGGCGATCGAGGAGTCCATCATCTACCCTGTTAAAAGGCCGGACTTGTTCGAAGCTGTGGGCTGGCCTAGGGGAATCCTGTTCTTCGGTCCACCAGGCTGCGGTAAGACCATGCTGGCGGCGGCTGTGGCTACAGAGATCGAAGCCGCCTTCTACTGCGTTGACGCAGCTTCTATTATGAGTAAATGGCTCGGTGAATCTGAGAAGAACGTGGCTTCCCTCTTCGATGAAGCGCGGCGGAGTTCAGACAACGGGCAACCAGCGGTGATCTTCTTAGATGAGGTAGACTCCTTGGTGGGGCTTCGAAGTCAGGAAGTTGGCGGGGAGACGCGGACTAGGAATCAGTTCCTGAAGGAGATGGACGGCGTTATCGACAAGAGCAAGAGGTCTTATGTCTACGTGATTGGCGCCACGAACAAGCCTTGGGCACTGGACGATCCTTTCATTAGAAGGTTTCAGAAGAGGATTTACGTTCCTCTCCCCGATGAGAGGGGACGTTTCGAGCTCTTCAGGATAACAACCAAAAACCTAAACTTAACCCCAGACGTTGATTTGAAGCAACTGGTCACACTCACACAAGGCTACACGGGCAGCGATATAACTGACCTCCTACAAGCAGTCCACCTTAAGGTTGTTAGGGAGTTTTTTGAAACTCACAACCTTAACGATAAGCAGTCCTGCCCCAGAGCTATATGCATGCAGGATTACCTGGATGTCATGGAGAAGAGGAAGCCAAGCGTCTCACCTGAAATCCTCCACTACTATGAGAAATGGTATGAAAGCTTCAAAGCCCTTTAAGGTGAGACCATGATAGCCCTTGATGCGAGAGACCTAAAGATCCTCGCCGAATTAATGGAAAACGCGAATGCTTCCTTCGTTGAAATCGGTAAGAAGCTTGACATCCACCCCAACGTGGTAGCCTACAGGATAAATAAGCTGGAGCAGATAGGAATTATTAAGAGGTATACCACAACTCTGGACCTTGAGAAGCTTGGGTTAAGCGAGAACATCTGCATAGGCATAAGTTTCCCAGACCATACTGGAAGAGACGATGCCTTGAAGCACATCGCCAGCATCCCACAGGTTACAGAAGTCGTAAGCTCACTTGGGAACCCTGAAGGTATGGTCTACTTGGTCGGTAAGAATAAAAGCGAGGTTGACATGGTTCTTTCGAGGATGAGGGACCTAAACGTGAAGATCGAATTCACTGCCTCAATCATTAAAACCTACCAAGATGGGCTTCTCTCAAGGTTTTTAAGGCAGCAGGCTGAAAAAATGGAGCGTTAGAAAGCTGTCACGCAGCCCCTCTGGTCGAAAACAAGCCTAACGTCACGAATATGAACACCCATTTTTTGCATACACTTGGTGCATCGACGTTTAACATACGCTTATCTAAATGCTTACACTTTTATGATAAGCAAAATCTGGAACGGTTCTCGTTCTATGGCGTAGATGTATTCAGTCGTTGGCTGGGAAGCCGCGATGAGGATAGTCGATAAACTCACGTCCACGATAAGTAGGTACAGAGATTCAAACAGTGTTAAGCATTTAGACCATCTGTTAACCGAGGTGCCTAGAAGACCTTCCCTCAGTGTTAACAGGGTTCAACGATGGGAAAATTGGTGTCGACGCTGTATGAGGTTTACCCCTCACCTCTTCAGCGGTGTACAGAATGGTAGGTCTATGTGTGAATGCCGCTTATGCGGGTCGGCAAACCCGTTAGCCAAGAGGGAACTCCTTGGAATCCACTAGGGAGAAAGGGGGTAGGAGGTGATGGCTTGGACCTAGCGTCCTTATCAGTTGGCGAAAAATTGCCGGAGCACGCGTACAGTAAGCTTCATCGCAGGTTAAGCGAATCGGTTGGATGCGATGTTGAAATCGTCACCGACAGTGGAGATGTCTTTTACGGGTTGTTAGATTCCTTTGAAATGTCTAAAAGCTATGTTA
Source organism: uncultured Candidatus Bathyarchaeia archaeon (assembly GCA_964396445.1). GTDB lineage: Archaea > Thermoproteota > CALKCG01 > B24 > JAWCPE01 > CAYNFI01. The sequence goes on along the minus strand of CAYNFI010000019.1, from coordinate 11,005 downwards.
TACTCGCTTTAAAGGCGTCTAAGGGGTTACAGTTTATGAACTTTGGACACATCCGATATTTCAGGGTCGCCTCTTTAAGGAACGATCAGTATGGTAACCTCAAGGCATCAGCAGTAAATTATGATGTCCCCACAATACGGGTAAAATAAGGTAAAGTCCCTTTATCTATTTCATCATGCCTCGTAAAATATGCCTCGTATCTAGATTTCCCTCTTTTCCCTCATGTAGATACTCATAAACAGCGTCAACTTGATGGAAGGATGTAGAGGCTCAAACATCCAGTAGGCGTCCAACAGGCTGAGCATTGACTCATCCCTCTTTTACCCAATCCAGTACCCAGCGGAGGTCTAAATGATGTAAATAGAGTTTTGCAAGTACCCTTTCTCATCGTATACACCTATTTACTCAGTCCACTTAGGTACTCTTCAATTAAAGTGGATTCACCAGCTCTTCATTAGTAAAGTTTACGTAATGGATATTACTTATCATTTTTGAAAGTGTCTTCTTTGAGTGAGGCACAACTCCCTAGACCTAGGTTCAGGAAACCCAGACCCTTCAACTACGCGGAGTGTAAGTCCTGCGACCAGAAGGGAAGTTATTACTGCTGGAACACCTGTCCTTTCAACCTCTGGAGGGCTCGGAAAATCGAGTAAACGCAGGTTGAAGTCCATTAACCACCTGACTCCCTTATAGATAGCGACCTGCTGTATATAGCGTACTGCCTATCTTTTTTACAATGTTTTAAAGTATCATCACGTACCTAAGCTCTTCTGTATGGTCTATGAAAGCTTTTCCAACATCACACTCCTTAAAAGCTCGTTGAGGTGGGGAAGTTGAAGAGGAGAACCACATTTTTCCCTTTACTGATTTTTCAAGCCTTTATCGATTAACTTCTCCCCACCTTGCCAACCCAAAAGAGCTTAACCTTTTCTGGGTAGCGCTGAGCGAGTTTAACAGAGTTGTCGTTCAGCTCATACACTGTGTAGAAGGCTTTACGATCTGGTACGCCGTCGATGACTCCCTAATGCCTCTTTTCTCAGTTAAGAGATAGCGGATTCTTTTCGACCCCTAGTATATCTTTGTTCCAGGTTTGACCTCTTCCTCTACGGTAAGCCACACAGGTCTCTCGCCTTGAACTGCGGCAAGCAACATACCCCTTGACTCCACTCCAGCTATGGTTTTTGGCTGGAGGTTGACGAGAATGACTACCTGCCTTCCCATGAAATAGCTTGGGTTATAGTATTCAGCTCCACCAACCACCACCTGCCGCGTGTCTTCACCGATGTCTACAAGGAGACTAAGGATCTTACCTCGGCCAGGTACGTTTTCAACACCGACAACTTTGCCCACCCTGAGGTCTAGCCTCTGGAAATCCTTAAAGGAAATAGGTTCACTCATGATATCTCCCTCAACGTCTTGAATACACACCCTCAACTTAAATAACATTTTCGCACAGATACCATCCTAGATCCTTCAAGACCTAGGCTTCTCCTTTGACAGCAACTTTACCCGTAAAACCGAAGATATGATTGTGAAGTTTGTAAAGTATTTGTACCCAGATTTGTAGGTAATATTCATTTACGGCACGAAGGAGGTCATTCTCAGTTTCCAGAGGGTTTTAGTTTTAGAGAACTTTTAAATAATGATGGTTATATGAATTTTTAATCATCTTACAGCCTCACGATGCCCGTATCGGTCAGCCTCTTTGCGAAGGCTACGGCGTTATCTATGTCTTGCAGAACGAATGGAAGTTGTTCTACTTCGCTGTTTAAACTGTCGTATGACTTCCATGCCATAGACCTCGCGATTGCCAGCATCTTATCCACTTCACGCTTGGTAATTTTCAGATGTTTGTTCACGCCATCTGCTGGGTCTGCGTAAAGTACGTCGATCTCAAGCCAGCGCTTGAGTGGGTTTCCTTGGCAGCCATCAAACTACCTCCATCCTATGCTTAAAATAAAAAGAACGACAAAATAAAAACACAAACCTTAAAACAATCAACCACTTTTTTACCAAAAGCTAAGGTGGCTTCATGGGCGAGAAAAGGATGGAAAGATGGGGGGTCGTCAATATATACAGTTCATCCCATAACACCATCGTTCATATAACCGACCTTACAGGCTCTGAAACCCTTGCCAGAGCTACGGGTGGCATGTTTGTTAAAGCAGATCGGTTGGGCGGTTCACCGTACGCGGCGATGCAGGCAGCCGCTCACGCCGGTTCCTTAGCGAGGGATAAGGGTGTTACATCGATCCACATCCGCGTTAGGGCTCCAGGCGGTACCAGCGCCAAAACCCCAGGTCCAGGTGCCATGCATGCGATAAGGGTCTTAGCGAGGGCGGGGTTCAGAATCGGCCGTGTCGAGGATGTTACCCCTGTTCCGCATGATGGAACGCGGAGGCCTGGCGGTCGCAGGGGCAGAAGGGTTTAGGTTAAGGTTCTACTGAGGCTTTTTCACGTTTCGCCTTCGAACTCAGCTTCAGCTTCTTTCATCTTCCTCGTCGATTGTACTGTGTCTATGGATACCCTTGTAGGGTGGTCTGATGTGGATAGAGGGCTGAAAGGGTTGTAGGCGATGAACTTCTCCTCCTCCCTCTTAACGGCATAGGATGGTGTTCGCACAACTTTGCCTCCTACTGCGATGTGTCCATGGGTTATCAGCTGCCTGGCTTGTTGGGCTGTCTTCGCTAAACCCATCCTGTAGACTATTGTCTGAAGCCTTCTTTCAAGGAGGTCGTTGACTGTAAGGTCTAGAACGTTGTCAATGGTGGAGCCCTTAGCGGTTAAGCCAAGCCTCTGGAGTTTCTCAAGAAGCTCAGCTTCAAGCTTACCCCTTTCCTCAGCTGTCTTCCCAAGGAGTTCTCTCGCGGTCTTCCTATACCTTGAAACCTCAGTCTTGTGAACCCATAACTCCCTCTTGTTCCTTAACCCATAATCCCCTATTGTTCTAAGCTCCTCCTCTAAACCCTGGGTTGTCCACGGCACCCTCGGCGTATCATACTTTTTCCGCTTCCTTTTAGGGTCTCCCATGCTATTCACGTTTCTCCCTAGCTTTCGCTAAGAGGACCCTCTTCTGAATTCCCACAGCCCTCCCAGTTCTCCCCGTAGTCCTCGTTCTCTGCCCCCTTACCTTTAAGCCGAGGCTGTGGCGGATTCCTCTCCAACACCTGATATCCTTCATGAACTCGATGTCAAGCTTAGTTCTCAGCTCCAAGTCTGGTCCTACGAGGTGTAAGTCTTTTCCAGTATCAAGGTCTTTCTTACGGTTTAGAAGCCAGCCCTGAATCCCATACTTAGCAGGCTCCTTTAAGACTTCCTCAACCCTACGGACTTCCTCATCCGTGAGGTGTCCAATCCTCTTATCTGGATCAACCTTTACAGCTCTTAGAAGTGTATGCCCAAGCCTTAATCCTACACCCCTCACTCTTCCAAGAGCGTAGCCAACCTTTAAAGAACCATCTAAGTCTGTCCCCGCGATTCTCACGATGTATTTGTACTCTTCAGCCAACTCAACCAACTTTCAGGTTTACATGAAGCGTAAGGAGCATATTTAAGTGTAGCGGATTTCCAAGTCTAACTTCAATATACTTCGAGGACGAAGGCATGTCGATGTTCAACACATTTAAGTTCAATGGGTTTCCCTTACTGGATACCTACCTATTTTTTTAGCGTAGCTAATCATGTAGCGGAGGGTTTCAACATCCAACCCTGCGTAGGTTTCCCCTCCGACATCGAAGGTATAGCCTCCACCGTGTGCTGCTGAGTAGATGCAATGCTCAACGGCTTTCCTTAAAAGGTCAAGGCTTCCCGAAACCAGAACCTTTGTGTCAAGGTTTCCGTCAAAGTAAACCTTGCCGTCGAAAACCTCCTTAACCTTAACGATATCGCTTCCCGCTCCCAAGTCCATACTTTGAATCCTGTAATCGTCGACGAGGATGCGGGCGATATGGTCTACTTGGGAATCCATATGTAGGCTCCGCCCTTCCTTCCCATATCTCTCGTATATCTGTTTGTTGTAGGGGAGCACAAACCTTCGATAGAGGCTTTCAGGGAGGTAGCCTGCATGGTCGTCGCAAAGCCCTATACTCCGCGTCTCTACTCCAACCCTGGCATCTCGGTAATCTATAAGTTCGTAGAAGACCCTGAGAAGTTTCTGGAAAAGCCTTTGCATAAGGTTTGGGTGTCTATAGAGGAATGTGTAAAGCCGCGTTGCTCCCATCAATGAGCCTGCGGCGGAGAGGGGTGGATGGCTTAGCGTTAAACTATTCATAACCTCCACAGTTCTTCCATAAGCCCTTTCATAATGACGTTTTAATCGGTAGAGGCAATCCTTGGGGTCTGGGACCTCGAGGGCTTCAACATCCTCAGGTGTCTTAAGCTTAGGTATGATCCATGGTGAGAGCCAAGGGCTTTCCTCGTCTGGAAGCTGTATCTCACAGTTGAAGATGATGCCCTCCGCCGTGGCTCCGATGTCTGGGGAAGTCTGTTCTAGGCTTCGTATATAACCGGTACGGTCATCACCAAGCACATCGAAGGCCCATTTTGAGCCCCGAACCTGAACGAGGCGGCATATGTCTAGGTTTCGATAAAAGTCCTTTAAGGTATAACCGAGGACTGAGCAGAAGAAAGGGTTGGCAACACTGATTTTAACGGGTACCCTATCGGGTTCCTCGAAGCTGCAAGCCTTAAAAAGCCTCTCCTCCGCTTCCCTAACCCTTTCCACGGTCAGCACCTTTTACCCCCTCGCCGTTAACCATAACCCAAACCGGTTTCCTAGGCTTAGGTCGAGTCTCTTTAAAGGATTTACGTAACCCTTCCCCGCTATGGCACAGGTGGATGATAAAGAGTGAAACCTACCTCTTCCATGCTTTCCTCGCGAAGATAAGGTATCCCGTATGACCGATCATAACCGTCACAGGTCTCGTTTCACCACTTTTAACTTTCAGATTCCTCGTAATACATTCAATGGTCTCCACGTCTATGAAGCCCTCCACGTTTAAGGCTTCCACAGTGCGTTCAACTTGATTCACCGTTGGGCTGAAGCTTGCGAAGACGCCTCCACCCTTCAAGGCCGCGTAGGCATGTGAAACGATTGTCCACGGTGTTGCAAGGTCTAGGGCAACGACGTCGACGTCAGTCTCATCTATTCCTGTGGTGATATCCTTGTGTTTAAGCTCCACGTACTCAATTACATAGGCTCTCATGAGGTTTTTACGAGCGTTTTCAAGGAACCTCTCTTCGACCTCGTAGCCGTATATTCTCCCGCTGGGTTTAACATGGTAGGCTAATACGGTTGTGAGGGCGCCTGAGCCTACCCCAGCTTCGACAACCCTTGAGCCTGGTCCGATGCCTGTATACATAAGTAAAAGCCCTATGTCCTTCGGATACATGATCTGGGTTAACCTTGGAAACTTTAAAATGTAGTCCACGACTGTGGGTTTTAAGGCTACAAACTCCACGCCTAGACTGCTCACAGTCCGCTCCCCTGAACGTTTACCAACTAAATCGTCCAAGTTGATAAAGCCCCTATGTGTATGGAACTCCCTTCCTTTAGTGACCTTAACTAGATATCGTCTTTTAGCGTCAAGGTATAGGAGAACGTCGTCACCCTCATTGAACACATCACTCATCCTAGGCACCAACTCAACCTAATGACAGACATCAATGTTTAATCCTTGAAGATGATATAGTTTAGGGTGAGGGTTAAGGCTTCACCGTTGAGGATGTCGCTTGATTAACTATCATGTGGCTTTTTAAACTCTTCATCGAGCGGTCTTACTCCCCGATGACCTGAACCACCACGGTTCTACGCCTAGGCGCCACATCTGTTTCGATGAAGAAGATCGACTGCCATGTTCCTAGAAATGGCTTCCCTTCTATGACGGGGATGGTCTTGCTTGAGCCGAGGAACAGGGATCTTATATGGGAGTGGGCGTTCCACGGATGCTCGTAGGTGCCATCCCTTGGAAGAAGCCTCCCAATAGTTTCTTTAATGTCGTTGAGAAGGTCTTGGGTAAACTCTGTGATGCCGATGATGCCCGTGGCGTGGGGTGTGAAGACGTGTATTAATCCATTCCTCACACCGGATCGCTTAGCCACGTCCACGACCTTACCTGTAAGGTCTATGAAGTCTATCTCACCCTTTGTTGAAAGGCTGAAGCTCTCATTGTAAACCCTCATATGCACCACGTTAAACCCGTTGCACATGTTCTTTTATAGAATGTGGCGTATAGGTTTTCTAATTTTCCCCATGAACGCGTAAAGGTTTTATACAAGGTCCTAGATAGCCCACGTTTCGGTGAAGTTTTTGCCTATAAAGCTGGGTGTAGTCTTGGGTACAACGCTCTTGGATGAAGAGGTTTTCCGCAGGGTGAAAGCCTTCGGCTTCAACGGCGTTGAGGTTTTCGCCTGGCGCTTATCCAAGGATGAGAGGGAGAAGATGGTTAAGACGCTTGTAAAGCTTACGAAAGACCACGCGTTGAAGGTTTCAGACATAGGAGGCGGTCCGAGCCTCGTAGACTTAGGGCTACCCACGGAATCTGAGAAGTCATTAGCACTTGCCAAGGACTTCCTAGAAATCGCTCATAAAGTCGACACTCCTATAAGCCTCATCCCCTCTTTTAGAGCTCCACCTGAAGCTAAGAAGGAAGACGTCCTCGCCAATGCAGGTTTCAGTCTTAAGAAGCTTGATAAGGCTGCTCAAGACCTCGGAGTCTACCTTACAATAGAGCCTTTAAACCGTTATGAGACAAACCTCCTAGCGCTTATGGACCAAACCGTGGGTTACATCGACGACCTTGGAACTGAGAGGGTTAAGCTCATGGCTGACCTCTACCATATGAGCATCGAAGAAGCCTCGCTCCCCGACGCCCTGAGGTCCGCTGCGAAACACCTCGTTCACATGCATGTGTCGGAAAATCATGGAGGACTCCCTGGGACGGGGACCATCCCCTACGGCGCCGTATTCAGGACCTTGAAGAACCTTCGATACGAAGGCTTCATGTCCATTGAGTTCCATAAGAACATGGGTAATGTGGTCGAGGCATATGGAAAAGCCCTACCGTATCTGAAGGCAGCTAGAGACGTTAACTACGTGTAGAACTATGCGATTATGAAACGCCTTCAGCGAATGTCTAAAACCCACTTTTTAAAAATGTGATCCGTACCTGTAATGCCTGCGGTAATAACGCAAACTTTTTAGTTACGGTAAAGTATTACGTTTAAGCTTAAACGCAGCTGATTCCCAGGGATGCCGGGGTGGCCGAGCGGCTCAGGCGGCGGGCTGCAGACCCGCTATACGCCGGTTCAAATCCGGTCCCCGGCTCCATGTCTGGTTAATATGAGAAAGCCGCCTACTCGAGGTGGTGACCGCTTTGAAGTCTTTCAGGTTCCTCCTGCTCGCGCACTTTTCCTTTTAACACCGATGGTTGGTGTGCTTCTTTCAGGCTCATTGCCTCCTATAGAGTTCTTCAACCCCTTCAGATTCATCATTATAACATCGCTTTATAGGAGCGAAGCCTTGGTCGCTAGAGAATTGAAGGTCTCTTAAGGAAAAGGTATAGGTTCACTGCTGTATTAATGGCTGCATACGGCGTTCTTCCACAGAAACCCTTGCTTCTGCCTAAAAAATGATAAATGCACTATCATTTTTCCGCATTCTTACATTGAATAAGGGCATTGTTAATAACGATGAGTTCCTCGGCATCGGTATGTAAAACCATCGCCTTTTTCCCTAACATTTAAGAATCCTTTACCTCCAATAAGGTGGGAATTCGAGATGTCCAGGATCACTGTGAACCTCTTTTTTAACCGAAGGGAGATATGCTCGGCTTCGCGGAGGCAACATATCATAGTAGTCATAGATGTACTGCGAGCTACATCGACTATGATCACAGCCTTGGCGAACGGTGCTGAATGTATTGTCCCAGCTGAAACGCTTAGTGAAGCTAGGGATTTTTATAAAAGATATCCTGATCATCTTTTAGCGGGGGAAAGAAGGGGTGTTAAACCCTCGGGCTTCCATCTTGGGAATTCACCGATGGAGTTCCAACGCGAGGTAGTAAGGAGGAAAACGATTATTCTTACAACGTCAAGCGGAACTCGAACGATTTTAGCCGCTTCAGCGTCGCCGAATGTCCTTCTAGCGGCTTTTTTAAACGTGGAAGCAGCTGCGGAGAAGGCTGTTCAACTCGCTGAAGCCGAGGGTGTGGGAATAACTATAGCCCCTTCAGGGCGGAAGCATTCCTTCAGCCTTGAAGACTTCTTATGCGCAGGTGCTATAGCTCTTAGGCTTGAGAGGGCTGACGTAGAGTTTTCAGACTTCGCGTGGGGTGCCCTCTTAGCTTTTAAAAGCTTAGGGGAACCCTTGGGGCAAGCCGTGTGGATGTGCCGTCACGCAAGGGAGCTTCGTGAACAAGGCTTCGGGGAGGATGTGGAGTTCTGTTCACAGCTGAACCTTTTTAGAACGGTTCCGGTCTTTAAGGCGGGGAGAATCTTACCTGCCTAAGCAGATGATAAACCTAGATGCTTTACATTCATGTGGTAACCTATTTTCAGATCGGTTACATTGATTTATCCCCGTTGTTTCGGAAGGGGCTTCTTAACGAGGCTTGATAAAGGCTTTGTAGATTGATGTGGAATCAACTCATTGGTTTTAATCCACGCCTTTCTTCTCTTCTATGGGTAGGATGAGGAATTCCCTCAGCTTCTCAGCCATGTTCTTCAAACGTTTATCAACCCTTTCATTCACCGTCCCCTCCTCAAAGCCTCCGTCGGGCTGCCTTACACCAGTTTTTACCCCTGTGAGAACCTCCATTCCTTCATCGATGGTCTTCACAGGGTATACGTGGAACATACCCTTTCTCACGGCTTCAACAACCTCTTCCTTCAGCATTAGGTTTTGCACGTTGCTTTCAGGTATGCATACACCCTGTCGACCCGTGAATCCCTTAGCTTTACAGACCTCGTAGAACCCCTCAATCTTCTCGTTCACCCCGCCTATGGCTTGCACCTCACCCTTCTGGTTGACAGAGCCTGTGACAGCGATTCCCTGCTTAATCGGGATACCTGAGAGAGCTGAGAGGAGCGTGTACAGCTCAGTGCTTGAAGCGCTGTCGCCTTCAACCTCTTCGTAGCTTTGCTCGAAGACGAGTCGGGCGGCGAGGCTGAGCGGATTATCCTGGGCATACTTCTCCGTTAGGTACCCGCTGAGGATCATGACGCCTTTGGTGTGGATGCGTCCGCCCAGTTTTGCTTCCCTTTCAATGTCGATGAGCCCCTCCCTTCCCAACCCTATGGTGGCTGTGACACGGGAAGGTCTACCGAAGGCGAAGTCTCCTAGACCCATAACGGCGAGGCCGTTGACCTGCCCAACTGCTTCCCCGTCCGTGTCGATGAGGAAGATGTTCCGGTCGATAAACTCGTTTATCCGCTGCTGTACGAGGTTTGAGCGATAAACCTTCTCCTCTACGGCTTTCATCACGTGGCTGGCTGACACATAGCTTGAACCCTCCTTAACGGCGTAGAAGTTGGCTTCCCTGACGATGTCAGCGACTTCGGCGAAGCGTGTTGAAAGCTTCTCCTGGTCCTCAGCCAGCCTAGAGCCGTGTTCTACAAGCTTAGCTACGGCTGAGGCGTCTAGATGCCTTAGATTCTCTTTCTGGCAGAGTGTGCATACGAAGGCTGCGTATCTCGAAACGTTCTCCTCGTTTCTATCCATCTGTGTGTCGAAGTCAGCCTTCACCTTGAAGAGCTCCTTGAAGTCTGGGTCGTAGATGTAGAGGAGTTGGTAGAGCAGCGGGGTTCCTATGAGTACAACCTTAACGCTTAAGGGGATTTGCTGGGGCATAAGGCTCTTCGTCGTCATGAACCCTAAACGTTCACCTGCTTCCTCAACCGTGACCTCCTCGTTTCTAAGGCTTCTTTTCAAGCTGTCCCACGCGAAGAGGTTGCGTAGAAGCTCCTCGACCGGTAGGACGAGGTAGCCGCCGTTGGCTTTATGGAGGGAGCCCCCGTGGATCATGGTGAAGTCGGTTGTCAAGGCCCCGAAGAGGGCTTCCTTCTCGATTCTCCCGAAGAGGTTGCTGTAGGTTGGGTTCAACTCAATCACCACAGGTGCTCCTTTTAGATCCGAGTTGTCTACGATGACGTTCACCTCGTATTTCCTGAAGGGGATCTCCTTCATCCACGGCGCTTGGAAGGGTGTTTGTGGCTCAGCCTCAGGTTTTCTGAGGAATTGATCGATGCTCTCGACTATGTCATCCCGCACCTCCTCTATGTAAGCCCTCACCTCTGGGAACTCCCTGTATTCGTCAACGAGGTCGCTGACGAGGTGGCTTATAGTGTAGAGAGCCACATCTCTGTTGAGCTTACGAATTTCATCACCGGTCCTCCTCTCAGCGTCCCTTAACTGCCTCAGCGCGTTCCTAAGCTCCGTTTGAAGATTCTCCCTACGCCTCTGGATTTCCTCCCTCACCTCCGGGCTTAAGACTAGTAACTCTTGGTCGCTGAGTGGCTTGCCTCTGACCACGGGTATGATGAGTACACCTATAGGTGTGCTTTGAATGACGAAGCCCTCCCTCTGCGCCCTCACGTTGAGTTGGCTTGAGAGTTCCTGCCTCTGCGCATCCATAGTCTTCACCAAGGCGTCCCTCCTAGCGGCGTAGTCCTCGCTTTCAAACGTCTTAGGGATCGCTCTCCGCGCTTCATCGATGAATTTCTTAATAGCCCTTTGAAGCTCCTTGCCCTTACCTGGGGGAAGCTTTAAAGCCTTAGGCTCGTAGGGGTTGCGGAAATTGTTGACGTAGCACCAGTCGGAGGGCACAGGCTTGTCGACCGCTACCCTTTCCAAGAATCCCTTAACCGCCGTCGTTCTCCCCGTGCCGGGGTTTCCCGCGGCGTAGATGTTAAAGCCTCTCTCCTTGATCTCTAAGCCAAACTGCAGGGCTCTCACAGCCCTATCCTGTCCGATTATGCCTTCAAGCGGGGGCATATCCTCAGTCGTTTT
>CAYNFI010000018.1:20693-32716 GCA_964396445.1 uncultured Candidatus Bathyarchaeia archaeon | reverse complement strand
ACGATAGGGTAGAAATCCTCAAGGTCCAGTGGGTCAACGACCTTAAAGACCAGACTAGCCACATCTATAACCTCGTTTCCTGTAGCAAGCTCGGAGAGGATTTTATAATTCCCCTTTGCCAAGTTGGGTACCTTGTAGCAGAGTGTAAGCTCCTCGTATTGACCCTCGCTAAGTATCGAATTCATTGAAGCGAACTCTTTCACGGTGCATCCTCTGAAATCAACGATCCTCGTCTTTACCTCAAGTTCGGAAACGGGCGATGTCTCCTCTGAAAAAGGCTGAAGAGTTAGCTCTAACTCAGAACCAGGAGCCACAACCACCTTTCTTGAAACAACGTTTAAGCTAAGCCATGTACGGTTCCTAACCTCTACGCTCCAATCCCTCCGATTTAGGAGGCTTCCATCCTCATTTAGAACCTCAACCATAAATTGGAGAATACCGGATGCGGTGGATGCCTTTTCCACGGTGAACGAGAAATGTAACTTCCTTTCACCTTCAAGCTCAATATCCTCCTGCTCCTCGAGGAGGACCTCTTCTTTTACAACCGTGTACTTCACCTTGACCCTCATTGGCTTCGCGCTAAAGAGAACGGTGTTTATGTCTACGGTATCTCCAGGGTGGAAGCGTTTAGAGGGGGCATCTAATTCCTTAAAGACGTCGAAGCCGTCTCTGCGTGAAAGCCATAGGAGCACCTGCCTTAACAAGTCGTCGTAGTAGTCTGCGGTGAAGAAAGACACTTTATCCGTGAGGTCACGTGTCTTACCTGGAACTGGAGGATGCGTTGCGAGAACAGCAACCCTTCCCTTCCCATACCTCCAAACAACGAGGAGGGGTTTATCTGAAAAAATTAAAACTACCTCCGAGTCCTCCTTTGGGGTTACACTTTGAACTGCTGAAACTCTGCCAAGTAACTGGGATGGAATACCACTCACGATCGGGTGTCGCTCCTGGATTTCAGGTAAACCATCAACCTCAAGCTCCGCGCCTTTTATCACTGAGACTGGAAGGACGGGGTCGAGAAAGGTGTAGGTGCCTAAAGCGTTTCCCAGACTGTGGCGACCACCTGTTATGAGAAGCCCTCCACCGTTCTCCACATAAGCGATAAGGTTAGCGACTTCCTGTGCGGTGAAGACACCCGGGTCAACATCCAGCAAAGCGATGACGTTATACTCCCCTAAGCCGAGGAAGCCTTGAACGCTTCCATCAACCCTCGAAGGGAGAGGACGCGTCAGCGGAAAATTCACGCCTTTAAAAAGGCTGAGCCTAACCTTGGCACTCTCCCCGCCAACAGCACGTACAGACTCCTCAACCCTCCAGAAACCATCATCCGAAGCCTTCACCACAAAAGCACGCATGGTTTCCACGGTTAACATCAGGGCATTTCAAGCCTAATACAATTTTCCTACATCAACTCGCGTGAGCCTAGGTTTCTCATCACAGCGAAAGCTCTTGCAAAGCCTGAGTTCTTTTGGAACAGCTTGTGAAATGAGAAGAGTCATGGCTTTTATCTATGAAGATGGCCTTGGGGAGGTGATGAGGTGGAGGGTGGGTGGAAAAGAGGCGTATAAACCGATTATCTAGTGGTAGATGATTGGGCAGGTAACAACTTTACCCGTCGGTCCATTACAGTGGCAACTGTAAATCGCTTTAGCCTGAGAATGGGTTTCGAGGCCTCAGAGTAGGATAGGCGAGATGTACTGTGGTACGCTCAGTAACCTCATAGGTAAAAGGTGACCCGGCTTAGGGACGTTAAGGCTCAGCTGAGGCTTACGAGGATAAACCACAAGATCAGTGGATTGTTAAGGTTTTGAGTTGCATAAAAGGGTTATACTCGTTGGATAAACATAGTAGATGTTACCGGGGTTTCCCCAGTTTGCCTGAAAACCCCGTTTCTTTTTCCTTCGATACAGCGTCACAGCCCTTTTCTTCAACAACGCTCATCGATTTGCTGTATGGATCCGCTGTCCTCCTTTGCAGTGGACATACGATTTAATAGACCCAAAAGCGTAGAAAGAACGAGGATTATCCATGATACAACCTTTGGAGACTCGTCCCTTTGGAAAGACGGGTGAGCGCGTAACGGTGATAGGGTTGGGCGGAGCTCACCTTGACAGGTCCTCCCTCGCCGATGGGGAGGCTACAGTACATCGAGCTTTGGAGCTAGGCATCAATTACTTCGACTCCGCTCCAGGCTACGGGCAGGGTGCTTCACAGGTGATTTTAGGTAAAGCCCTTGAGAGGCACAAGGAGCCATACTTGCTGGCAACGAAGCTTGCCTGCTGGCTTCCAAGCTTTACCGAGCCAGAGGGATACTGGCCACCGGAGGTGCTCCATGCCCAGCTCAGGGAGAACCTACGTTTACTACGCCGGAGTAAGGTGGACATCCTGCAAGTGCATATGGCTGAGTACGCCCGCTGGTGGAAGCACGGTGCACAGCCAGACCAGTTGCTGGGACTCAACGAGACTTATGACTTCTCGGGAGCACCTGTTATGCGAGTGCTAAGGGAGGCAAAGGCAACCGGACTCTGCCGCTTCATCGGCATTACAGGTGATCACCCAGATGAGCTTGCCTATGCCCTACGCCACGTTGACGTGGATGTGTGCCTCTCAGCTTGGAACTACAACCTACTCTTTCGTCGTACCCGCCGGACGATACTGCCTTTGGCACAGGAGAAAGGTGTCGCTTATATCGTTGCCGGGATTCTGGGATACTTCACCGAAGTGCACCCGGAGTGGCTTTCAGCACCACCTCTATGGGTTACGCCCGAGGTGAAGATCAAACTAGCAGGGTTGTATGAGTTGCAGAAAGCATCCGGGCTGTCCTTAGTGAATATTGCAGTGCGGTACATGCTCGCCGACCAGAGTATCAGCACGGTCTTAGTTGGTGCCAAAAACCCAGCGGAGCTCGAGGAATGTGTAGCCGCGGCGAAGCAGGGTCCCTTGCCATCAGACCTACATCGGGCTATCGAAGAGCTCGGGCTCTACAACGAGGTCCTAGCTTAAGCTAGAATAGAGGGATTAAGCCATCGATGAACGGGCGACCTGGAAGATAGGGATGTAAACATCCCTCAAATCCTTGATGAGCCATTCAGAGCTTCCTCTCGCGCAGGAAGTTATGCGTCAGCGGAAAGTTCACGCCTTTAAAAAGGCTGACCCGTCTTAGCATGCTGTTTCCAGTACGTCGGAAAATCTCTTCAACCTTCTAGAAACCAGCATCCGCAATCTTCTCAATAAAAGCACGCATGTTTCCATTTTTCCACGAGAAACCAAGCGATGTCTATGCATTTCAAGTTTTCCCGACCAAGCCTTGTTTGGATTCTCATAGAGCGCCAATCTCAGGTCTTCTCAGAGCGAGATCACCGTGCCTAATCACGGTCTACGTAACTTCATCCAAGGCGCCGTTTAACTCCCAAAGAAAAGAGGATGGTTCGATAGTCTCTGAGAGACAATTTTTAAAGAATTAAGTTACTAGACCTGGCAAGTCCAGCTCCACAACTTCCTTTCTTGCCGGCAGTGAAACGTTGACAACCCGTGTTTTCCCGAAGACGGCTTGTAGCTGTTTCCCCATGTGAGCGTGCCCGTGAACCCATAAGTCTGGCTGCCTTCGTTGGATTACGGCTTGGAAGCCTCGACACGCCATCTCCGGCCATGCATTCTCCCTTTCACCTTCAAGGGTTTCGTATGTTGGTGCGTAATGGGTTAAAACGGCTACTACATCGGCCTTTAAGCCAGCGAGCATCCCGTCTACGGCGTTTAACCTGCGGCGGTAAAGTTGCCAAACACCCTTCACACGGGTACGCTGCCAGAAGGTAGGGCGGTCAAGGGCGCCTCTAGACCCTACGATCCCAATGTTCACCCCTTTAATCGACAGGATCATGGCTTCATCGTCGAGCCATGTAACCTCCGATTCCTTCCTATAATCCTCAACGCTCTGCTCATACTCCTCGTTTCCGAAGCATGCGATGACCTTCCCACTGTAAACGCCGCGGATTGTTGAAACAACCTTTCCTAGTTGAGTGAAATCATTTTTCAGGACGAGGTCTCCTACAAGCAGTAACAGGTCGAAGTTAGAGGTTTTCCTCAAGGCTTCCTCGAGAAGCTCGATGTACCTAGGACAGTGGATATCCGCGGTTACAGCCACACGCAAGAGGGGAAACGCCTCAACATTCTGTAAACCCACTTACTTCATATACCTATGCCAACTATCTGACTCGAATATGTCCATGACTCAGTCTCTCCATGTCCAATAGGTTACCAGCCGTGCTCGGATATGGTAAACGAATTTTTATAAACCTGTAAAGAGGTCTTTATCTGAAAGACCGAGGAGTTACACCTAGGAGATACATCCTATGCCTGAGCCGCTTCAAGGGCAGTATCAGCCTCATGTGATTGAGGCTAAGTGGCAGAGAACCTGGGAAGAATGGGGGATCTACCGATTCAACCGCGGTGACACAGCACGCCCAGCCTACTCCATCGACACTCCGCCACCATATCCCTCAGGGAATTTCCACATGGGCAACGTCCTCAACTGGGTTTACTTCGACATGGTTGCCAGGTACAAGCGGATGGATGGCTACAATGTGCTCTTCCCCCAGGGATGGGACTGCCATGGACTGCCGACCGAGGTTCAGGTTGAGCATGAGTGTGGAATCCGAAGATCCAGCGTCCCACCGGACGAGTTCATCGCCTTATGTAAGAAGTATGTGGACAGATATGTTCATGTGATGAAGGAGGCCATCGTTAACCTCGGTTGCTCCATCGACTGGACAACAGAGTTTAAGACGATGGACCCAGGCTACTGGCGGAAAACCCAGCTTTCCTTCCTGATCATGTACAAGAAGGGGCTTGTATACAGGGGGAAGCATCCCGTTAACTGGTGTCCACGATGTGAGACAGCCATAGCGGATGCTGAGGTTGAGTACGACGCAAGGAGGGGGAAGCTTCATTACATCATGTTCAACCTCGCTGAGGGGGGTGTGTTGAAGATCGCCACGACACGCCCGGAGCTTCTACCCGCGTGTGTCGCCGTTGCCGTACATCCTGGGGATGAGGGGTATAAGCGGTACATAGGCTGTGAAGTCATCGTCCCCCTCTTCAACCGTAGGGTTAGGATCCTCGACGACGAGGGTGTGGACCCGAACTTCGGAACAGGTGTCGTCATGATCTGTACCTACGGGGATAAAACCGACGTAAAGTGGGTTGCCAAGTACGGGTTTAAAGTGGTTGAATGCTTGGATGAGAGGGGATACATGACGCAGGCAGCGGGGAAATACGCCGGATTATCGGTTGAAGACTGTAGGGTGAGAATAGTTGAGGACCTTAAAAACGCGGGGATGCTTGATAAGGAAGAGGCGATTGAGCAGAAGATTGGTAGATGCTGGCGCTGTGACAACCCCGTTGAGATCCTTGAGAGAAATCAGTGGTTTATGAACGTTAGAGCCTTAACAGACGCCGTTGTAAAGAACACGTTGGAAGTAAAGTGGGTACCAGACCACATGAAGTGGCATCAGGTCAACTGGGCTAAATCCTTGGACTGGGACTGGGTGATCTCGCGGCAGAGAATCTTCGCCACACCAATCCCAGTCTGGTACTGTAAGGGATGTGGTGAGGTCGTTCCCGCTGAGGAAAGCTGGCTTCCCATCGACCCGAGACTTGAGAAGCCTAAGGTGGTTATCTGCCCGAAATGCGGCTTAGGTGACTTCACCCCTGAAACCGGTGTCTTCGACACGTGGATGGACTCCTCCATCTCCTGCGCCGTTTACGCGGGTTGGCCTGACTCCTCAGACTGGCGGCGATTGTTCCCCGCGGACCTACATCCATCAGGGATGGACATAATCCGGACGTGGGCTTACTACCTCATGGTTAGACACCTCGCCATCTTCGATGAGAAACCCTACAAGACATGCCTCATCAACGGTATGGTCCTCGGTTCCGATGGGAGGAAGATGAGTAAGCACCTAGGCAACTTCGTTACAGCCCCCGAGGTCCTCGAGAAATACTGCGCAGACGCCATGAGACAGTGGGCTGCCGCCGGAGGCGTCACAGGATCCGACATCCCCTTTAGATGGGAGGATGTGGACTACGCGTGGAGATTCCTGATTAAGCTCTGGAACGCCTCACGCTTCGTAAGCATACAGCTAAAGGATTATCAACCAAGCAGCGATGAGGCCCAGCTGAGGCTTTTAGACCGATGGCTTCTAAGCAAGCTTGAAGGGTTAGCGAAAACCGTTACTGAAGCCTTTGAAAACTTCCAGTTCAACATCGCTGTGGAAGCCCTAAGAAACTTCGTCTGGCACATCTTCTGCGACCACTACCTCGAGGTTATCAAGTATAGGCTGTACCAACCCGATGTACGCGACGGAGAGGACCGCCTCGCCGCACAGCAGGTCATGGACAAAGCCCTGCTCAGAATCCTCCGATTCCTAGCACCGGTATGCCCCTACATAACCGAGGAAATTTATCAAAGCATACAAGCCGAGGATAAGGGTTATAGAAGCATCCATGTATCCCCGTGGCCAAAGCCGAGGCTGGAGCTTATCGACGAAGAGGTTGAGAAGCAGGGTGACGTAGCTGTAGCCGTCATCGCTGAGATCCGAAGGGCGAAGGCTAGAAGTCGAAAACCCCTCTCAGCATCCATCAAGGAAGTCGTTATCTACGCAGGTGACGCAGTTGAAACCTTAGAGAAAACAAGAGATGATATCGTTGGCACGTGTAAAATCGAAGGCCTCAAGATCCTTATGCAAGAATCCGCGGAAGGAATCTCTGTTGAGGGTTATCCTGACATCCACATCATATTAACCCTTTAACCATACTTTCATATTACTCAACATTTCAGGACCTTGTCTTTCTCATTGAAAATTGTCTTTCTTGTTGAAAAATAATATGCGCTCGACTTTAACGAATATACGGTCTATGTCTGTTTGAAGGATGTCTACTTTCATTTAGGTTTACAGAAGGTGCCGGAAATATGTCCTTCTACATCCTCAGTTTAACGCTCTAGTTTCCTATAATCACCCAGACCTCGGAGCCTTTGTCAGCGGCGATTCTTAGAGTTCTCAACGTGGCAACCTGAAACTGCGTGGTGAAGAAGGAGTCAAACGTACGTGAGGTGAGACTTGGGCTGACGGAAGGTTTTGCAAACCTTTAAGTAAAAATCGTAAACACTATGCACAAGCGACTGACTGACTGCAGTTAAGGGAAGACGTTGGAACATGGACCAGAGTCTAGTTGAAGCTGTTGAGCGAATCCTTAAACCCTTCATCGATGAGTCGTTGCCTGAAGGCGGGATCAACGCCGCCAAGAGTCTCTGGCAGAGGCCTGGAAGGGGCTCCGCCGCAGGAAGCGACCTCTTCCCAGGTAAAGTGGATGTACGCTACCTCAGGTTCCTAGTTGAAGCGCTGTACCGCATCGCGGAACTCACTGGCAACACGATATATCACAGTGTAGCCGACGCTCACGTCAGGTTTATGATGCAAAGCGTACACGAGAATCATCCTACATGGATGCTCGGGAATGCCTTGGAGATGATTGGGCTCTACCATCTCCACAACCTGCGTGATAAGAGCCTTGTGGAAGTGGGAAAGCGTATCGTAGACTGGGGACGGAGGAGGAAGGCTACAATCGTTACAGAGGATGGTGTCTCCTTTGAGCACTTCCTATGCGGCTACGGGTTTCCCTACGCTAAAGATGCGGGCTGGACGAACGATTTAAGCATGTTCGGCGCAGGCTTGGTTTGGGCCTACGAGGTAATAGGGGATGAAAGCATCTTGGCGGACGCCGTGAGTTTCTCGGAGTATTTCATCCAGCCATGGCGTCCGAACGCCTTAGGCTCAGATGGATATTGGCATTGTGGAACTTGGAGGGAGGAGCTAGGATCATGGGTTATCGGACCCGCGCATTTCACTGGGTTTGAGAGCACCGATGTCTACGCTGATGAGAACTCATGGGTGTTCTCAACCATCACCTGCATCGACTACCTAACCCGCCTACACCGTCACAGCCCCGACCCCCGCTTTCTAAACCGCTGCGTCAAAGCAACGGACTGGACATTTCGGCAGTGCCAGTTTGAGGACGGCGGAGTGGGCATGTGCCGACGGGACGATAAATGGTTAGGCTTCACTGGCGATGCTATCACGCAAGTTGCCCTCCTTAAACCGTTCATAGGCGACCAACCATTTAAATTTCAGCCGTTGCTTGATGGAGCGAAGCGTTGTTTTGTCTACCTGCGCAAACGGTTACCATCGGTTCAGATTGAAGAGCACGGTGTGGAGTGGGTTACCCGGACAACTTCAACAGACCCACTTGTCAACGTCGCCATGTTATGGGTGAGCGCCGTCCTAGGATGGTTAAACGGGTTAGAGCTTGGAGTAGCACAATGACTAACATTTAACGCAACAACGATAACCCCCGATGAAGTAAACCTTACAACCTTATGTGTGTCTCCAATCAATCAGCGTAGAAGGCCAATGACTTTCTAGACAATGGGATTCCTTCCGTCAATCGCGTTTCCAGAAGCCGATAAGCTTATCGGTGATGAGACTGGTCTTTCAAAAGTGGTTGGTCAAGGTGCTTTCCCCCCATGAACGGTTCATCCGAGCTGTCTGCCATGAGGAGCCTGATAAGGTGCCTATCTTCGAGTCTTTAGGCGTTGAGTCTCCAACAGCCGACATCGTACTCGGTAGGCCAAGCATTCTAGGATCGGTTGAACGAATGCTAAGGCTTGAGTTAGAGGGAAAGTTCGACGAGGTTACAGAAGGCGTACTTAAAGACGCCTTTGACTTAACCGTGAAACTTAAATTCGACGCGGCGAACATCACACTTCCACCCTACATGAAGCCTCCTCCACCTGAGTCTCGACCACGGTTGATCGGTGACTGGGTTTACACGGTCGGCGACACCGTTCACCGATTTATCCCGGAAAGCGGAGTTACCCTCGAAGTTGATTCTAAGATAAAGCGCCGCGGGATTCCTGCGTTTGAGGAGTACGTACGGGAACTTGAACAAAAGAGAGACGTTGATGTAGAGGAAGCGCATGAAGCCTTCGAAGACTACTATCGAAGGCTTGGTAGGCTTTACCATGCCTTGGAGATCCCTACCTGCAGCGCCGCGGGACATATCCCTATGGGCTCAAGCTGGTTTTACATGTTCCTCACGTGGTTCTACACACACCCTGAACTCGTGAAGCGCTTCTTCGAAGCTAATACACGGCGGAACCTTGAATGGATGAAGATGGCGGTTGACTACGGCGCGGAGTTCATGATCCTCCACGGAGACATCGCCTGCACACAGGGTCCTTTCATCTCGCCTAAGCACTACCGCGAGTTCATATTCCCTGAAATCCGTGAGGAGGTTCAGTTTCTTCATAAGCGGGGGATCTTCGCCTTCAACACATCAGATGGCAACCTATGGCCCATAATCGACGACTACCTTATCAACTGCGGCGTCGACGGTATGATGGAGATCCAGAAGACCGCGGGTATGGATTCAAGAAGGCTTAAAGAACGGTTCGGAGACCAAATCTGCTTCAACGGAGGCGTCGACTGCTCCCTCATCCTACCATTCGGTTCAAAAGAGGACGTAACCCGAGAAACCGCGAAAGCCGTTGAAACCCTCTCACCTGGAGGAGGGCATATCCTCGGATCAAGCCACGATATACACCAAGGTGTGAAACCAGAGAACTTCTTCACAATGCTGGAAACCGCTAAAAGACACGGCGACTATACTAGGCACTAGACACTAAGCCATGGGAGACAACTAACTTTCACACCCACACTCAACCAGTTACACGCTGAGACTAAAACTATCATTGCTTTACATCTTAAGTAAAATTTAAGGCTTGAACCCAGCATAACCTGCTCACAGATGTGTTTGTTGAATGGAGCGGTGCCCATGGATCTTGACGAACGGATAATGGCTGTTTTCACGGGTAGGCAACCCGATGTGATGCCTTGGTTCGCCGACCTAACGTATTGGTATGGAGCCATGGATTACTGGCATAAGCTACCTCAGAAGTACACGGGCGTAAGGGGACGGATCCAACTATACCGTGACCTTGGATGCGGCTGCCATGAGGAACTCTACAACCTCCCGGGAAAGCTTACCTATTACGATGTGAAGTGTTCCCAGTCAGTTGAGAAGCATAGAGACGGTACGGTTCTCTACGAGGATGGGTACCATACGCCTGTTGGAAGCATCGTTTCAGTTAGGAAGTTCCTTCCAAGCTCAGTCAGCACGCCTTACCTTAAGTACGCGGTTTCCACGAAGCAAGACCTTAAGGTGCTACAGTATATCTACAAGCATCAGGAGTTTGAGCCTGACTTCGGGCTTCAATACGATAGGTTGAAGGATTGGGAGGGCTTAGGCTTCGTCAGCTCCCTGCCACCGCGCACCCCGTTTCAGCGGCTCGTCGTCGTCTGGGCTGGCGCGGTGAACACCATAAGGCTGATGATGCGTGAGCTTGAAGAAATTGAAGAGACCGTTCAGGTAATGTCGGATTCCGATGACGTGATCTACGAGGCCATCCGCGAATCCCCTGCGCCTGGAGTCTACTTCGGCGAGAACCTTACAAGCGAGACGGTTACACCAGCCATGTTCAAGAAGTACCACACACCGTATTACAAGAAGAGGGCTGCCCAGCTCCACTCGGCGAAGAAACACATCTTCGTCCACATCGATGGAACATTGAGAGGCCTTCTACCTATCATGGAAGCCACAGGTGTTGACTGCGCACAGTCCGTCACCCCTGCCCCTGTAGGCGACATCGGGGTGGAGAAGCTCAGGGAAGTGGCTGGAGAAAACATCATCCTATGGGGTGGGCTTCCAGGAGTCTACTTCAGCCGTCAATACGCTGAGAAAACCCTGTACAACATGGCCCTCGAAGTCATCAAACATCATCTAGAAGGCTATAAGTTTATTCTAGGCGTCGCGGACCAAGTACCACCAGACGGGGACATCAACCGTGTAAGAGCCGTCACAGAGCTGGTTGAGAAACACGCACGGTATTAACCCAGAGGCTCCGTAACCTCACCGTCGAGGACTTTAACCCTCCGCTCTGCCAAGTCGTCTCCCAGGTCCACTGCGTCAAACTTCCCTTTCTCAAGGCATACAGCCATGTTAAGGAGCTCTAAGGGCATGTGGCCGTCGTTGTACACGCCATGCGCGCCTCCGAGCCTGTTTAAAACAGCGTCGCCTACGCCTATACACCGCGTTTCATCATCTACAGTTACTCTTCCACGACCGGCGAGAACCATGTAACACTCCTCAATCGTCTCATGTCTGTGATAGCCAATGGAGCACCTGGGGGAGATGAGCAGATGGTGTATGAAACCCCATGTGGTTTTGAAATCCTCATGAGTCCAAAGCCCTCTGATGCCGATTCTCCCCCTGCCTTGATGGGCTGGTTGATCTGTGTAGGTAAGCAGACGCCTGTCGACCCAGCGCACGGGAACCTGCTCTATTGAGCCGGGCTTTGCGTTGATGAGGTTATCGTTGAAGTCGCGGCAGTCATAGGAGCCGCCTGGGCTTAAGACGCAGAAGTTCATGAACTGGGTATCCTGGGAGGTGTGGTTGTAAATCCCGTGCGATTCCCCTTTACGGCACGGCACCATAGCAGCTCCCCTGACCTCAGCCGTGTTACCGTTATGGGTGAAACACGCGGCGTTGTCGAGGATGGTGAACATCTCCTCGCAGGTGTCATGGGCGTGATGCCCGATGCCGCTTCCAGGGAGGAGAACGGCGCGGTGGATGAAAAGCCAAGGGGTTTGAAACGTCGGCTTTTCTAAGAGGGACATGATCCGTATCGTTCCCGCGCCTCCGTGGACGTTAGACGCGTCTTTAAACCTTGCAGGGTCAGTGTGAGCAATGATCATGGATGTACACTCGCTACATTTCGACTTTAAACCCTGTTTAAGGCTGAGCATACATGGAATGGATGAGGTAAGAGCTTGGGTCACGGCTTGCCTTAACCCTTCACTTCCTCAGCTTCATCAACGCCCTATCTACATCTTTCAGCCCAAGCGTCTCCA
>CAYNFI010000018.1:0-20593 GCA_964396445.1 uncultured Candidatus Bathyarchaeia archaeon | reverse complement strand
CACTTCCTCAGCTTCATCAACGCCCTATCTACATCTTTCAGCCCAAGCGTCTCCAAAACCTCGGATCTTGGTATGCCGTTTTCATCCCAACCTACGGCTTTGTAGTACTGTCTACGCATCTCTTCAACCGCTGCCTTACCCGTGTCCTTACCAGCCTTAGGCCCGGATGGGAGAGGCTCGTAGAACCGTGGTGGGTTATCGTCGTGCACCGCGGGGCTCCATTTTACATCTGGGCCGCCGAGGAGCTCAGCCGCCCTCTGTATCTGGACTATGCGATGTCCATGAACCCGTTGCCATTCCTCCCGCGTTATATCCCATCCTGTAACGGCCTTAAGGAAGTCCCATATCGGGGCTCTGGAAACGAAGCTGCAGACAACGGCTGAGTCGAGGAAGACCATGTTCATATCGTTGTAGGCGTCGTATACAGAGGAGGTATGGTCACCGCCCTGAGCGGAACACGCGTATCCAATAGGGTTCATATCTAAGCCGCTTCTCGTACCGTGTGCGCCGATCTCCACGCCCTTCACGTGGACCGCGTAGGGCATCACATCCACCCCCTTAAGCTGCGTAAGCTTTAACGCGGCTCTATACGTGCCCTCAGCGAGGATGTCTCCGATACCTTCCCGTTTCACGATCTTCCAGGCAAGGGCTTCGAAGGCCTTGACATCACCCCACTTCAACTCCATGCCTAAGTCTTCCCGCGTCAGTATGCCTCTTTGGTAAAGCTCAGCTGCGAAGCCGAGGGTGTTTCCCCCGTTGATACCTGAAAACCCTAGACGGTCCATGATTGAGGACATGTGTATACAGCTACCAGGGTCGAAGATTCCTAGGTTAGGTCCAGCGTACGCCTCCATCTCATAATCCGGGTTATCATCTATAGCGCCCTTAAAAGGCCCAGCCCTGATCACGGCGAGCTTTAAACATGCATCTGTGCAGTTGAAGTCACTCCAGTACCGTTTCACCCAGTATCTGATGTCAAACCTAGGTCCACCAAATCCCTTCTCATCATGCCACTCCTCCTGCCAGTTCCTTATAGGCTCCGAGCTGCTCACAGCGCCCACGTAGTAGCCTGCGTACCCAGTTCCCTTATACGACGGCTGTATCAGCTTCAAAACCTCCTCATAGATGCTTTTCACAGCCGTATGGTCTGCCACATCGGGTAACGGACCGCTTCCCTTAGCCACGATGGCTTTGAGCCTCTTAGACCCCATAACGGCTCCATAGCCTCCGTAGCCAGCCGCGTGCGCCCACTTCTGCATGACAGCCGCTGTTCGAACCATGCTGTCTCCCGCAGGACCCGCGTATAAGATCCCTGGGTCCCGCACCACCCCAATGCCTGGATTTCTAGCCCCAAGCTCAGCCCTAACCTCCTTGGTCAGCGTTTTAACGGTTTCAAAACCATCTTTACCCCAGATATGGACGGCGTCCCTAATCTCAGCTTGACCGTCTGTGACGAGGATGTAAACTGGGTTACTCGCTCTTCCGGTAACGATGACACCATCGTAGCCGGCGCATTTAAGCTCAGACGGGAACTCCCCGCTACACGTTGATCCTATAATCCCGTTGCTCTGCGGGGATTTACCTGATACGCAGACCCTGGCTCCAGGGTACAGGGCGGTTAGGGGTCCGAGTAAGGCGAGGAAGAGGTTTTCAGGTCCGAGGGGGTTTATGTTTTCCCACCTTTCACCCAACCTATCCCATAGGAGCCTAGCCGCTAAGCCTCTGCCGCCGACGTACTGCCTCAAAACCTCCTCGGGGAAGGTTACATCCATAACCTTCTCCGTTGAAAGGTTTACTTCAAGGAACTTCCCAGCGTATCCCCGTGGCATCCTATACCAGCTCCTCAGCTCTCTCCCCGTAAAGGTTGACGGCTAGGTCCTCCGTGATCTCCTCAGGTGTTCGAGAGAAAAGTTTCCGGTCGGCGTTAGGGCCTTCCTTAACAACCCATAAAGTGTTAAACTTCGCCTCCTGGCATACCTTAGCACACTGAGGGTCGCCTCTACAGAGGTCGCATATCACGGCGTACCTCTTTGTAGGGTGGAGATGTGGAACCTTCCCTGGGCACGCGTCGATGCACAGCCCACAGCTTGTACACTTCTCTTGGTCGACTAATACCGCCCCTGTTTTCTCATCAACCGATAGGGCTTCTACTGGACAGGCGTGGACGCAGGGGTAGTCCTGGCATTGGGCGCAGAGGTGGGGCACCTCCACTCCTGGGACGAGCATGAAAACCCTTATCATCGAGGCTTCAGGCCAGATCTTGCCCTCATGGTGTAGGGAGCAGGCGATTTCACAGCGTCTACACCCACTACAGCGAAGATAGTCCCTTACGATCCAGATTGGGTCAGTGATTTTAACGCTCATAGGAATCCACAGCGATCTATAGACTAAAGAATTTAAGCCTTTAGCAACCCAAGCAAAACCGCGTCTGGGATTCTATACTCCGCTGAAAGCTGAGAAGCCGCCGTCAACAGGGATCACGACGCCGTGAACTAACCTAGCGCCATCTGAGAGTATCCATAAAACCGTCCCTATGAGGTCTTCGGGTTCACCGAACCGCCCCATTGGTGTATGGTCTATAATGCTTTGCCCCCGCGGAGTGAGTTCTCCTGAATTGTTGATCAAGAGGAAACGGTTCTGATTGGTTATGAAGAAGCCGGGGGCGATGGCGTTGACGCGGATGTTCTTCGAATAATTCTCAGACATGTGGACGGCAAGCCATTGTGTAAAGTTCGTAACCGCGGCCTTCGCCGCCGAGTAGGCGGGGATCCTCGTTAAAGGGCGGAAAGCGTTCATAGAAGATATGTTAAGGATTAAACCATTGTTCTTCTCAGCCATCACCTTTCCAAAGACTTGACAAGGTATGAACGTGCCTAGAAAATTAAGGTTGAAGACGGACTTCACAGCGTCAGATGGTATGTCGAAGAAGGAGAGGCTTGAACTTGTTGTGGCTTCCTCACGGTTCCCACCTGCACCGTTGATGAGGATGTCCACGGTTCCGAAGGCTTCTAAAATCGCTCTACACGCCGATTCAACACTCACCTTATCCATAACATCGCTGGCAACAGCAACCGCTTGACCACCACCCTTAATAATCTCTGAAGCCACGACCTGAGCGGCTTCATGCCTAATATCTAGAACAGCCACCTTGGCACCGTTTTCAGCTAAGGCTTTAGCCATGGCTGAACATAAGGCGCCCCCCGCACCCGTTATGACAACAACCTTTCCCGTGAAGTCTGCTTGGTAAACCATCGATCTCCCCCTCATCATCCTATTTTCCATAGTTCTTTAAAAATCCTTTATTACTTAATCGGGAAGAAAGGTTAAAATAAGTCACGCGCATGATTCGACCCACCTTATAAGTATGAAAAGGGTGACTCCTTGTCAGTTCGTAAAAGTGAAGGGGGGTCAGTCGCCGATAAGGTGAGCGAGAACCCGTATTTATCACCGGATTACCTGAAACACATCGTCCTCGACCTCATGCAGATGCAGGAGTTTATGAGAGAACCCCTTGTCATGTCACGGGCTGAAGGCGTATGGTATGAGGATGTTCTAGGGAAGAAGTACTTGGATGGTATTTCAGGTATCTTCGTTGTAAACGTCGGTCACAACAATAGACGTGTCGTCGAAGCTATAAAGGCACAGTTGGATAAACTCTGCTTCGCCCCACCACTCCACGCAACGAACACAGCGGCGGTGGAGCTGGCTAAGCTCATCTCAGAGATAACGCCTGGAGACTTGGATACAGTTAAACTGTTAAGCGGAGGCTCTGAAGCAACGGAGGCCGCTATGAAGCTGGCTCGTCAGTACCATAAGCAGACGGGAAACCCGAACAAATACAAGGTGATCTCCCGTTATCATAGTTTCCACGGTGCTACAATGGGCGCTCTTAGTGCAACGGGTACCACGCGTAGAAAGGTGGTGTTCGAGCCTACGTTAACAGGGTACATCCACGTCTTCCCACCTACCTGTTACAGATGCCCCTATGGGAAGCAGTATCCCAGCTGCGACGTCCTCTGCGCCACGATCGTAGAAGATGTCATAAGAAATGAAGGCCCAGAAACGGTTTCCTCATTCATAACGGAGCCCATCGGCAACACAGGCGGCATCATCACCCCACCACCAGAGTACCTCCCAATCCTACGTGAAATATGCGATGAGCACAACGTCCTCCTCATCTTCGACGAGATCATCACAGGCTTCGGGCGTACAGGGAATATGTTTGCCGCCCAAACCTTCAATACACTCCCCGATGTGCTGTGCATGGGGAAGGGTATGGCCAGTGGGTACGCTCCATTAGCAGCCATCGCCTTCCGCGACCACGTAGCCAAAGCCTTCTGGGGCTGGGAAGAAGACCGTGTGGAGTTCTCCCACGGCCACACCTTCGGAGGTAACCCTGTTTCCAGCACGGCTGGAATTGCTTGCATCAAAGAAATCCTCGAAAAAGACCTCTGCGGCAGGGCTCGGATGATGGGAGCATACCTATGGAAGAGACTTGAGGAACTTAAGGGACTCCGAGTCATAGGTGAGATAAGGGGTAAAGGCCTTCTCATCGGCGTTGAGTTTGTTAAAGACGTTGAGACAAGGGAACCCTTTGGCGAAGAGGTTAGGTTTGGGGTTCAGGTTGGGAGGACGGCGTTGAAGAAGGGGCTTATCATGAGGTATGACCCTAACTGGGTAGCCTTCGCCCCGCCGCTGGTGGTGGAAAGGGAAGAAATCGACCTGATGACCGACATATTCTCAGAGAGTGTGGAAGAGGTACTGAGCAGAGTTCCAAGATAGGGGCGTACCAGAATCCCTTAACTGTCATCGTCTACAAACTTTAATGTTCAAGGCGGGTTGTAAATAGTCTTGATATCTAAAGATACCTAAACGCGTAAAGGCTTCACCCCTTTAACCAAGTCCAACATCGACTTAAAATCAAAGCTGAAGGTAAATTTCTACCTTTTCCTAGAATCGCGCATCAAGCCTGCATACTTATATTCTAGCCGTTGAAAATGAAGCGTTGGATGTGGTACGCATGCGTGTACTAGCTGTAGGAGCTCACCCAGACGACCTCGAGATCGCCTGCGCCGGTACCCTCGCGAAGTACGTTGAGGATAATCATAAAGTAACAATGGCTTACGTTACTAACGGGGAGATGGGGCACTTCCAGATACCGCCCCGAGAATTAGCGAGGATCAGGGAGGAGGAGGCGCGGAAGGCAGCGGAAGTGATAGGTGCAGAGTTCATCTGGCTTGGTCTCCCAGATGAATTTATTTTCCACGACTTAGTAACGCGGATGAAGATCATAGACGTGGTTCGTGAGGCTAAACCGGACCTAATCATAACTCATTCCCCAAACGATTACCACCCAGACCACGTTGAAGTCAGCAACATCATATTCGCCGCCAGCTTTCTATCAAGCATACCTCACATTGAGACAAAACATGGTTTCCATGAGAAAGTACCACCGATATCCTACATGGACACCCTCGCGGGAGTAGGCTTTCAACCTGAGGAATACGTGGATATAACAGGCACGATCGACAGGAAGCTTGAAGCCCTAGCCCAGCATGAAAGCCAGGTTAAGTGGCTTAGGGAACATGATAGAATCGACATCCTTGACTTCGTTAAGACCGTTGCCAAATTTAGGGGAATACAAGCTGGAGTTCCCTACGCCGAGGGTTTCGTCGGTTTCAAAGGGTGGCCGAGGTTGAAGACTGAAAGGCTCCTTCCATGAGGGCGTATACCTTATACCCTCGAATGAGATTACCGAGAACTCCGTTATGCTCTATGGAAAGAGACGTGCTGATGAGAACAGGGAAAACGCATCCAAGTCTAGGTCTTGGCGAATTCCTTATGATACAGGTTTATACCTGTCCCTAAAGGGTCCATGTTCCCGACAAGGTGCTGTACGTTTAACGGTAGTCTGTTGTAGACACCTACTTCCTTCCCCTTTTTCCAGAAGGCATCCTCAATAACGGCGTATAGAACCTCGAAGATATGTTTTCTCTTCTCCATGAAGCCCAGTAAGGCAACGTCGATCATTAAGGCAACTTGTTTACCTAAAGGATTCGTAGTGTAAGGTGTTACAGCACCATAGCCTTCTTGGCATTCGGAGCAACCAGTGTTGTGGATAAAGGTGTAGGGCTCAGGAGGGGTTAGAAGCCTTCCATCCAAGGCCCTTAACTTCACCTTCTGAAGGTACCTCTTACCCTCTTGGTCGATAAAGTTTGACGGCAAGTCCTCCTCAGCCGCTTTCTTAGTGGCTTTTATAACAACCGCGTATAAACCCTCAACTGCTTCCAGAAACTCCCGCTGACCCTTAGTGAGTTCAACACCGACCCTGAAGGTTCTCCTGATGACCCCATGGTAGCCGTTAAACGTGGGGCTAACCCCCATCGAGACCATGTCGCCTTCACGGATCACGTTGTTCGTAGCCGGTCCGATCACGGTTGCACCCCTTTCACCAGCGGTTACGATGGTTGGGAACCCTGTTCTCCCCGCGCCAAGCTCCTTCATGATGTAATCCCCGACCCCTGCAACCTCAAGCTCCGTCATGCCGGGAACTGAAGCCGCGAGCATACCCCTGAAAGCAGCGTCCGCAACCACGTTTGCCATACCGCATAACGCGATCTCCGTATCTGATTTCTCATATTTTACGTGCTGGAGAAGCTCTAAGTCGAATAGGACGTTCTCCGCGCCGAACCTCCTCTGCAAGGTAGTTACGTGATAGTAAGGGATGAACTGTGGACTTGAAAGTATTCCCACCCTCTGTATCCCTGAAACACCCATACCTCTAAGCACATCATCGAGTGATGAAAAATGCGCGTGCCTATAATCCTCGTCCGATATCTGGAACTCTCGGAGTAAGGCTATACCTGCGCCAGATTTATCAACGGCTTCCTCGATGACATGCCCACCCTCAGACCCAGCTAAGACGATCGGTGGTCCTTCGACCGGTATTAGAATGCCATATCGCTCTATTATCGGGTCGAAAACTCCTGCAAGCCACGCGATGTCCGACCGGTCAAGTTCACTGCCACATGCGTAGGTTAAACCGTAACCCCTTTCCCTCATAGATGCCTGAACGGCGTCCCACCTTTTCTCATACTCTTCCCGCGGGATTAAGACACCTAGGTTAACCCTTGGTCTCGTCTCCTCCACAACCTCGGCTGCTATGGAGGAAACTACCTTAGGCTTAAGCCTCGCTTTCAAACCCTATAACCACAACGTATTTACTACATCCTTAGGTTTATGAAACTATTTACTGACGCCTTTCGCAAGGTATAAGCTTGAAAAACTCAAGGGTAAGGTTGGAAATGGATAAGCCTCGGTGTAGATACGTCGACGATTTTAAAAAACACTGGGTTTGAAGTTGAATTGGACGGCTAAATTTATACCCTTCAACTGCGTTAACGCGTAAGCAGGTGAAGTGCCCGATGGCTAAGCCTGCCACATCGACGAGGATTGAGGAAGAGTACATTAAGCGTCACCCAATTTCCAAAAGCTTCTACGAGAAATCCTTAAGAGTTTTCCCCCGCGGTGTAACCCACGACGGTAGGTTCATGAAGCCCTTCCCCTTATACTGCGCGAAGGCTCAGGGTTCTAGGAAGTGGGATGTGGATGGAAACGAGTACATAGACTACTGGATGGGACACGGCGCCCTGATCCTCGGACATCAACATCCAAGGGTTACTGAGGCCGTGCTGGAGCAGGTTAGGAAGGGGACGCACTATGGCGCGTGCCACGAGCTTGAGATCGAATGGGCTGAAAAAATAACAGGATTGGTTCCCTCAGCTCGAGATGGGCTTGTCGAGTTCACAAGCTCGGGCACCGAGGCGACGTTGATGGCTTTAAGGCTTGCCAGAGCTTACGCAGGTAGAGACGTAGTCCTCAAGTTTGCGGGGCACTTTCATGGATGGCACGACTACGTCATCCTAGGCGCGAAAACACCCTTCGAAGAAGCAGGTCACTCAGGTATCCCAGAGG
Source organism: uncultured Candidatus Bathyarchaeia archaeon (assembly GCA_964396445.1). GTDB lineage: Archaea > Thermoproteota > CALKCG01 > B24 > JAWCPE01 > CAYNFI01. Next base: position 12,619 of record CAYNFI010000018.1, on the reverse strand, counting down.
GAGTTATGGGAAGTGTGAGGATTCTTCCACCGAACAACGTAGAGGCTGTGGAGGAGGAGTTGAAGCGTGGTGACGTTGCCGGGGTGATCCTCGAACCTGGTGGAGCGGCGATGGGTACCATACCACCTAGCACGGCTTTTCTTAAGAAGCTACAGAAGCTGACAGCGCAGAATGAGGTAGCCCTCATCTTCGATGAGGTTGTGACGGGCTTCAGAGACGCTCCAGGAGGCTCTCAGGAGGCTTACGGGGTCTTACCTGACATAACGGTGTTAGGTAAGATCGTCGCAGGAGGTTATCCAGCGGCGGCGGTGACGGGGATTAAGAAGTATTTAAACATGCTAGCGTTTAGGGAAGACCCAACTTGGAATAGGATGAGAAAAATCCCACATTATGGAACCTTTAACGCTAACCCCCTCTGCGCCGCTGCTGGAAACGCCTGTTTGGGCATCATCGCTGAGGGGAAGGTCAATACCTACGTGAACAGGCTTGGCGTGAAACTTACGAGAGGATTCAACGACGCCTTCCAAGACAATGAGGTTAAGGGTATGGCTTGGGCGCCCTCGCCATCCATAGTTCAAGTAGGATTCGGCGTTGAAAACCAGGACTTAAGGGTTTCCACATTTGATGAAGCTTCAAGGCTCTTTCAACTCAAAGACAACCCGGTATACGACAACCTCGCAAAGACCATGGCCAACAGGGGAGTGCATCTCATGGGTTCAAGGGCGATCCTTTCATCAGCTCACACAGAAGGTGAAGTTGAGAAGACGATAGAAGCCTTCGCCGACTCCCTACAAGAGATGCGCGGCTTGTTCTAGAGGTCTCTCAAGGCTTTAGGCTCCTCGTTTACATCCAAGCCGGTATCGGGTAAGCCTCGTAAAAATATTCCATGGAATACCTACGAATCTGTTAGAGCTTAGATCCTCCGCGAAATCTAAATTAACGCTGTATATTCACTTTATAGGGGTACCTATGAAGCGTGGCGAAGTGAAGACCGCTGTGATGACTCAGCCTGGATGTATCGCGGTGAAGAGTTTTCCATACCCTGACGTATCTGAAGACACAGCGATCGTTAGGATGGAGATGTCTGGTATCTGTGGAACAGATAAGCACAACTATAGAGGTGAAACCATTCACCCATCTATGAAAGTTCCCTTCCCCATCATCCCAGGGCATGAAAATGTAGGGGTTATCGCCGAGGTCGGTGAGCGAGCGGTGGCTAATATGGAGGTTAGCGGACTCACATTGAAGCTTGGTGATAGGGTTGTTCCATGCTGCGACGTCCTCTGCGGTAAATGCTATTGGTGTAGGAACATCTATGGTTACCCATGGTGTGAGAACATAAGGTCTTATGGAACCTTGATGAGCTGCAGAGACCCACCTCACCTGTACGGGGGTTGGTCCCAGTATATGTACCTCATACCCGAGGTCTACGTGGCTAAGGTCCCAGACAATGTCCCCCCAGAGCTTGCCGTGTTAACTGAACCCATGGCGGTGGTCTATGGAGCCCTCTGTAAAGCTCAGCAACCCCACCCAATGGCTAAGGAAGGTTTCGGTCCTGGAGACACTGTTTTAATTCAGGGAGCTGGACCCCTGGGGCTTCTGCAAGCCATCATGGTGAGAATAGCCGGGGCGGAAACCATAATCATGCTTGACTACTCTGATTATCGGTTAAACCTAGCTGAGAAAATGGGTGTAGACCACACGATCAACATGGATGAGGTTAAGGATTTGGAAGTGAGGGTGGAGAAGGTCCTAAGGCTTACTGAGGGTAGGGGAGCCGACCTCGTTGTTGAAGCTGCTGGGTCGGCGCGTGCGTTGCCCGAGGGTTTAAGCATGCTGAGAAGAGGAGGAACCTACCTCGAACTCGGCAACTTCGTAGACACAGGGGTCGCCCAGATCAACCCTCATAAGCACATATGCGCTAAGAACGCGATGATCATAGGCGTCACAGGAATGCCCTACCAAGGCTACGCTACGGTTCTGAAGCTCCTTGAAAAACATCCTCTAGCCCACAAACTCAAGGACCTAGTAACCCACAGATTCCCCATAGAGCAAGCTGAAGAAGCCTTAAAGAAGGCTATGACGCTGAACTGCATGAAAGTCGTCATTACTCCTTAGAACGGGACCCAACTGAAGCAGGTCTGGACTAGACTTTTAAATCTACGCAGGTAGTCATGCAATGCGACTACATGATTGAACATACAATTAACCTTCTCTGCCGAGTTCCATCCATACGCTTCGCAGCTTTTAAAGCGATTATTGTTGATGGAAATACTTATTTATCCGCTAGAAGCCAATAGTTAAACTTTAGGATTAAGTAGCCTAAGCAGTGAGGTTTCGAAAATAGAATGGCGAAGGGGAAAGTTACGTTTACAGTTGAAGAGGGAAGGCGGAGAGAGTACATCGACGCCCTTCAGAAGCTGAGCTTGCCTCCATTTAACCTCGCACGGTGGGAGGAACTTAGAAAATTCACCTACAGGAGCACCCCACTCGACGTTGATGTCGTGATAGATGACACAACCCTGAGGGAAGGGCTTCAAATGGCTGGACTTGCAAGCCCCTCACCTTCAGATATGTGCCAAGTCGCCCTCTTGCTACGCGAGATCGGCGTTGAGAGGGAGGAGGTGATAACCTACACCAAGACTGACCAAGAGGGAATTAAGCTGATGAGGGATAGAGGCCTCGGCGACATACTTGCAGCTTGGTGCAGAGCAGTTAATGACGATGTAGACTTGGCGCTTAAGCTGGATTTTAAAAGCGTTGGCATAAGCCATCCAGTCTCCTACATTCACTTTCAGAAGTGGCCTGATAAGACGTTGGAGCAGCTGGCAACCCGCGTCGTCGCCTCCGTGGAATACGCGGTGGACCACGGCTTGGAAGTCTTCGTCCACGGCGAGGACAGTACTAGAGCTGATTGGGCTTTTGAGAAAAAGTTCATCAACATGGTGGCAGAGGCGGGGGCTAAGGTCTACAGGATATGCGACACTGTTGGATGCGGTTCCTCAGACCCTGAGGCACCTCTACCGTATGGGATACCTACAAAGGTTAGGAGGATATGGAAGGAGACGAAGATCCCGTACGCTGAAATACATGCGCACGATGACCTCGGCAACGCCGTGGAAAACACGATGGCCGCGATCAGAGCCGCTTCGGGACTTTATGATAAGTTTTTTGCAAGCACAACTTTCCTAGGGATAGGTGACAGGGCGGGTAACGCGGAGTCCGAGAAGGTTATCATCAACTGCTACATGCATCACAACATCATTAAATGGGACCTTAAGCCCCTTAGGAGGACGGCTAACTTCATAGCATCCAGCCTCAACTATCACCTACCAACAAACAAAGCGCTGGTGGGTGACGCAGCTTTCGCCCATGAATCTGGTATACACACCTACGGGATAAGCGTACTACCTTTAACCTATGAGGTTATCCCACCTGAGCTTGTAGGACATGAAAGGGCGATTGTTGTAGGGAAAAGGTCTGGTCGTCACGGCATACAGATGAAGGTTGAGGAACTCGTAGGAGTAAAGCTCAGCGAAGGCGACCCAAAACTCCTGAAGCTAAACGAGATCATTAAAGACGAGTACTTCAACGGGGAACGCGACTACCCAGTGAAGGAGGAGGAATTAAAAGAACTTATCCGAAGAGCGGGCTTCAAGCTCGCAGAGGATAAACGACGACCCTAGAACTGGGAACTGCAACACGGCATGTTGTAAATGGTTCACAAAGTGCCCTTCGACTCCTTCGCTGTGAATGGGTTGTTACAGGTTTTTCAAGCCCTTCCAGTTTTTATTCTGGTAATCAGTTAGTAAACTAGGTCGAACTGTGTTCGATATCTTGATGATCTTTTCGACTAGGATTGATTTATGTAACGTAGTTAACTGCGTCACGTAACTCGGAGGATTATTCTTCACGCCGTATTCTAAGCTTTCCACCATCTGAACATTATGTAATCTACATCGTTTAATCCTTTTTTTGGTATAGCTATGATGAAGCGTTTCCTCACCGTGGTAGCCAGTCTTCCAGCTCTCACGATCTCCGTCGCCGTTACCTCGTCTAACCCCTTCTTCACCTGGACCATGTATGGGGCGTGGTCTACGCCGGGTCCGTGCTCGTAGACCGCGAAATCACATCCAAACTTGATGCCTGTTGTTACAACGTAGCCTTTGTCTCTGAGACTCTTGTAAACCTTATACTTAGCTTTAAAGTCTTCAACGGACTTCTCAGCGTAGGATTCTAGTCTCATCTTGGTAACCTTCTTCTCTGTGAACTGGTCTACTACCCCAACCTTCCCCTGTTCGTAGAGGTAGAAGCCTTCCATGAGGTCGAGAAGCAGTGGTACGTTAAACTCCATGGTCTTGGGCTTGGGTATTCCAACGGGTTTACCATAGTAACCCATTTTGTAAAGCCTAGACCCCTCAGCCGGGTCCCAAACGATCAGTCTGTCACTTAGAAGCGTCGCAACGACCTTACCCTTCTTCATCAACTCACCTATACTGAGAAAACGAGGACCTGAACGTCGTCAACGGCGTCCTCAGCTGAATCAGCCGCGTTTTCCATAAATAGCAGTATCTCCCTTACGAGTAGAATTCTGGGGAAATCCATCCCACCCTTGAGGACTTTAAAGTCGGTTTCCCTGTAGATACCGTCCGCTACCTCTTCAAAGGTCTTAACGTTCTTCGAACTCTCTATGGCTTTCTGTGGGTTAAGGCTTAAGGTTAGGAGGGTCTTTCGCAGCTCGGTAATAGTTTCTAAAACAGCTGTAGATAGCTGTGATAAAGCCTTACCGATTTCATCGTCAATCATATTCTCTAATGAAGCTAAGGATTCGATGCGATAAGCTGCGCCTTTAAGGCTGTCAGCTATAGCGGTTAGCTTCGTTAACAGGCGTATGACATCGCCGCGGCTTACAACAGGTGCTGTCTGGACAAGTGTGATCACGGTGTTGCTATGTAACTCCTTCACATTCTTATCCATTGATAGGATGTCCGCTAGGTATTTATTAACGGCCCCTGCATCACCCTTTAAATAAGAGTCCAACATGTTTGCAACCTGTCGAGCTATGTCTAAGACTAACCTTGCATGGTCTTGGCATGCCGATAAAACCCGTCTCCTCGTCTGCTCATCGGTTTCAAACGGAAGGGTCAAATAGGTCACCTGTTCATCATCCTAACGATGATAATACTAACCGAGTTATCATGTAATACGCAATTCTTAAGGTTTTTCACCTAGGTCTCAACCTATTTCCGTCAAGCATAACGTTTACGCAGGTATAGCCTTCGAATCGGGTTTATGATGTGTGAAACACTGGGTTACGTGTTTCAAAGCTGAGGAAGGTTAGAGGCTTACTCTTCTTCCATACCTTGTATCACAGGGGAACCCAGGTCCTGGAAATCCTTTCCTCTGTAAAGATAGTCGCGTAGCCCATCCTCAAATCCCACCAACTTTGTTCTAACCTGTTTCCATGAGGCCCTATCTCGTAAGGTTACAGTTTCATCTTTTAGGGTTTCATAATCCACTGTAATAGCTATGGGGACACCCATCTCGTCAAGTCTCACATATCGTCTACCTATGGAGCCGGTTTCATCGTAGAGGCATGTAAAGCCCCTAGCCATAAGGTTCCTATGGATTTCCTTCGCTTTTTCAGGCAACCCATCCTTACTTACGAGCGGAAGGACGCCTAACTGGATCGGTGCGAGGTCTATCGGAATCTCCATGACGACTCTGCCTTCTTTTTCCCTGTATGCGTTATGTAAGACGGTGTAAAAAAGTCTGTCAGCGCCGAAGCTCGGCTCCACTACATGGGGGATGAAATGCCTTCCCCTCTCCTCCACAGTTCTCAGCTCAACCTGAACGTGGTTGGGCGTTAACTTCATGCCTTCGATGGTGTAGTAGCCCTGATTTTTAAGGGCTTCAGCTAGGGTTTGGGCGTTAACCCCTTCTAAGGCTTTTATAACCTTCACGGCTTTCTCCTTGAAGGCTGAACCGATGGCTTTAACGATAGGTTTAACGACGAGTTCCTCTCTTTCCACAGGTTTTTCATAGGGTTTGAAGACCCTCATGTCAACCCCACTCTTCTCCATATGACCTCGTAAATCATAGTCTGTTCGGTAGTTATGCCCTGAAACCTCAACCCAACCCCATCTTCCCAGGAAGATTTCCTGGTCGAAGCCTTGAGCGGAGTAATGAGCTCTCTCCCATGGAAGCTTTTCTATAAACCTCTGACTTGAATGGGGGACACCAAGCTCCATTAGGAACCTTTTAGCTAAAGCCATAAAGTAGGCTAACCACTCTAAAAGAACGTACTTCTTCTCCACGGCTTCCATTACCGTGATCTCTATAGGCTCCTCCAAACCCTTCATTCTCACTTCAGCAGGGATAATCCTGAGAACTTCATGTCCAACCTCCTCAAGCCTTGGACATCGCGGATCTAAGGGGTCGAAGAAGAACTCGACCTCCATTATGGTGAACTCCCGAAGCCTTATCGGGAGTTGCCTTGGTGAAACCTCGTTCCTCGAAGCCTTACCAACTTGTGCTACGCCTAACGGGAGCTTACCCCGCTCAAGCTCATAGACCCTCTTGAAGGCTGTGAACATCCCCTGCGCAGCCTCGGGTCTAAGGTAGCCTACAGCATCCGAGTATGGACCGATGGTTGTGCTAAACATGGTGAGGAAAACGGTTGGTTTAGCGAGTTCCCCGCTGCATTCAGGACAACGCACACCTTTAGCTTCGATGACCTTTGATAGTTCTTCGATGCTTAGCTTCTCTGCTTCCATGCTCTTCAACCCGGCGGACTCCTGAAGCATATGGTCCACCCTATACTTCCGACTGCATACCTTGCATTGGACAACGGGCTCCTTGAAATGTTGCAGATGCCCAGAGGCATCGAAAACCCTTTCAGGGGCTATGATAGGTGTTTCAATTTCGAGGAAGCCCTGCAGCCTAATGAAGAGTTCACTCCATTTCTCCTCTATTCGATGTTTCAAAGGAGCACCTAAAGGTCCGAAGTCTACGAATCCACCTATACCTCCATAAACTTCGTAGGAGGGCCAGAGGAAGCCCCTCCTCATGGCTAGACTCATAACTCTTTCATGTCTATCCTTTTCCGTCATCCACGTCCACCGGGAGCCTCTAGGATTTAGTATAACATACGTTTTAAAGATAACCTTGTCTGAAACGTGTTCAACGCTTTAACCATCAGGCTGTTGCATGTTGCATAGTGGCTTCGGCTATCTGAAAGAGTTCGTTAAAAAACTTTTTAGTTAAAATCACGCCCTTTCCGACACCTGGACAGTCTTCTGCGTATGGAAAGCGGGGTAATCCTATTCTAGAATTTTCAAGTTGGAAGGGATAGAACCTGCACACTAAAGGTCTGATCGCGTAAATAGTACAACGGTTTCCATCAAGAAGAACGCATTTACCATCTTTACAACGTTTCTTTACCTCGAACTTATACACTCCATCTCTGGAAACGGTTTTTGTAAAAACATGGACCTCCATACCCGTTTTCACCGATACGCGGTTCGCCTCGATGGGTAGTAGGAGGATGCGCCTAACCTTAGTTGGAGTATCTCCACAACACCTGGAGCATCTCTGGCAGGTGAAGCGTACGCCTTTGGGATATTCGAAGCTCGAGTCCCGCAAGGGCTTATCCTCGAAACCTTACCCCGAAAAGAACAGTTCTTTTTATCGAGCTTTCACCGTCTTAACGACGGCCGGTCTAATCTTTTTCAGGACTCTGTATCCACAGTTTAGACACTTCACTTCAGGTGTTGTCATAATCTGGTCATAAGACATCTTTTCCCCACATCTTACACAGATGTAGGAGACCCCGGTAAGCCCTTTATCCGCGTATGCCATCGCAGCCACCGAACTGTTGTTTCATGGAAACGCTTTGAAGCTAATTCTCTTGAATAGTTACCGAACCGTGATTTAAAGCTTGTTCACGTAGTTGAAGCTACGTCCTTAAACCCAGCTATAAATACGGGTAAGTTGAGTTGGTTTGATGTGATTTACTCTGAAAGACTGTTCTAATAAGGCTTAAATAATCTATGAAGATTCTCAACGGATACGGTGAATGGACGGTATGGGATGGTTTGAACGAATTTTCACGGACAGCTTCATCGTGCTTGCAGGAATGAACATGGTTGGAAGGGGGGATTTATGATGGAATTACGAGGGGGGAAGGTACGGTATGAGGAAATGCTACCACATGAGTTGGATGAAGCCGTGGCTAGGTTTCCAGTAGCGTACTGTGCTTTCGGTTCTCTCGAATGGCATGGAAAGCATTTACCGTTAGGGAATGACACCCTGAAAGCCCACCACATTCTTGTATTAACCGCGGAGAAGTTTGGGGGTGTGGTTGTCCCACCGACGTACTGGGGTTTTCTAGGGAAATGGCATCCCTGGACGATGATCGACTTTGGAAAAACCGTTGTGGAAGAACTCTATGAGAGAATATTCCAAGGTCTGGTCGATGTGGGTTTCCGTGTGATCATCGGCGTTACGGGGCATGATGTTGAACCTCAGAAGGCTGCGATACAGAGAGCTGTTAACAGAATCAGTGAGGTTACAGAGGGGAAGGCTACAGGGTTCGCCATGATGGAGGGAGACCTCTACAATCTAACCGATGATTCAATGGACCACGCAGCTCATTGGGAGACCTCGCTTATGATGTATTTTAGGCCGGAGCTTGTAGACTTGGATCGGATTAAAGGTGAGGACCTTGAAAGTGAAGAGGGCCGTAGCAAAGCTGGCATCTGGGGACGAGACCCTAGAATACACGCCTCACCTGAACTTGGGGCTAAGATCGCTAACTACATAGCTGAGCGTGTTGGATTAAAGGCTCAGGAACTCTTAGCGTTACTTAAAAAGTAACGCGACTCTTGTCCTTTATAAGAATGGTTAGGCACAGTACGGTGAAAGCTCTAGCTTTATGCCTTTGCAGGTTAAGTCTTAATGTAGACAGGGAATTAAATGTACAATTCGACACATGACTTAAAAGTTATAAGGCGAAGGGGTTAGATAGACAAGCTCCTCCATATTTTTTTTAAAACCGTAATAATTCATAATCTTCGATCAAGGTTTTTTAGGTATTTTGTATTTAACCTCTTAGGATTTAGACGGCTCACTCCATATCACGGCTTAATCGAGGAACCGATTGAGTAATCCACGTTCAGTTGCAGAATCTATTTAAAAAGTGTGTAATTGCCAAGCTCACTTTAAGCTTAACCTCGATTTATTTAGGTAATATCACTGAAACGGCGACGCATATAACTCCGTTGATGTTTTCGATTTCTTCTACCTATATGATTTCTTTTACTTTGACTCATTATATGCTATCGGTGGGAATTTTTAGAGATTTAAAGTCTATGGATTACGATTGGGATGACAATTCAGTTTAATGTTCGTCGATTTCTAATCGAAAAACAGTTAAAGAGGATTACAATCTAGGAACTAACTCAATACCATTGATTTTAAAGTATTAAGTAAGCAGAATCGCATGCCGAGATGCTTTAACTTCTAGGTGCTGACAGCGCAGAGGATAGTATCGAGGTGAACTACAAATTCAGCAGTTATTTCTATGACATTTGGAAATGCTCTGTAAGGCTCTATATTCATCCAATATCCTTCAGGATACTGATGATCAATGTAGTATTGTGCAACCTTCATGGCTAAATCATAAAATGTTGTGTCTTTAGTTATCTGGTACAACAACGCAGATCCCCAACCCACCTTACATACCTGTGGGACAGAGAACATTTGGGTACATCTCATAGCGAACTCGATATACTTCTTTGCGAGGTTAAGGTAACTAGGTTCACCTGTAGCCATATGCATTCTACATAGGAACGCCGCCGCTATACCGGGTTCAAAGTACCATTGCTTGGGTTTATTAACATCCACACAATATCTAGTTGCATTATCCTTTGAGAAGTCTGTTACTAACCCATTGTTTGGGGAGTATACAAAATAGAGCCTATGCTTTATATCTGGTTGGAGCTCGTATAAAGTTTCCATAAAAGAAGCTACACTCGTTGCTTCCTTCAAGTACCCAGTTATCAAGCAAGTCAAACCTGCCTGAGAAGTACACCACAGGTCTTCCTCTCCTGAAGGACCCATCTCATCCTTTCTGTTAAAAAATCCTCCTGAGTCTTTGTCTTGCAGATTTAAAAGGAACCGCATTCCTTTGTATGATATATCAAATTGACGAAGTATATGAGAGCCATAGATAATGTTTGCATTAGGATATGAATAGTAGTTAACATAATTTTCCCTGCTGTATTTGCCTGCAAAATCCCCCTCTGTCGTAAACATGTTATTTCTAATCCATTCAAGTAGCATGGATGCTTCTCGATCATAGCCAGTAACAGCTAAAGCCCAAGGGATTCTATAGTAGAAGATCCCCTCCTTATAGGGACCTATCGAACCATCAGGATTCCTATGCCTCAAAACCCAATTTATCCCATTTCTTCGGGCTTCTAATATTTGCTCCAAATTAACCATATATTCGCCACATAATTAAAGGGTAGTACACTTATATATTTTTAAGATGTGCAAAGTTGCTTCTCATTTTCCAAACTGGACATTGTGTCCGGCTTTCTCTTTTCAAGGTTAATTTACACCCACGACCATACATTACTCGAAGGTGAGCTGTACCCTCTTCTCCGCTCGACTTTTTTTAACTCTGCTCTAGGCTTAGCTACTAACCACCTTACCTTAACCACCTTACCACTGGGCGGCCAAAAATGTGGATGGCTGACTTGCAAATGCATGAAGTAGCGGAAGTAGATTGGCGCTATGAACGTACCGACCTTTCACCGGAGGCAAGCCGCCTCTGGTCTCTCATGGGTGGTGATACAATTACGGACTACTATCCTCATGCCGCTTTTCGTGATGCCGTGCTTGAGGGCAAGCCATTGGAATTTAATGTCTACCGAGCGATTGACACCGCAGCCCCCGCGATTCTAGCATCCATGTCGATCGCGCAAGGGTTCAAGCTCATGCACGTACCGAATTTCAGACCGAGCGAGGAGCGACCAGCAGGTGAAATGCCTAAGAAGTTGTATTAGAACAACATCTTTCGCGCCAAGACGCGCACCTGCTTCAGAGTTCAAAAGGCTATTTCCCATCTTTATGGCATCAGGCTTCAGACCTCCTATGAGCTTGGATGCATCGGCTTCACTGATGTAAAGCGGCTCATAGGTGACATAGAGGTTGCAGTTCCCCTCCAAGCCCTTTCAAGGTTCTTAAACGTCAGCATCCAGAAAACGGCTATCCTATTTAACCTCAGCTTTGGAGTTACAAGCGAGAAACTGGTCGCAGGTCTTCTACCAGTCAACCGTAGCCTTCAAGGTCTCACCTACAAAACCTAAAATCGCTTCTAACCTAATATCTACATAATGTTTTTAGATCTTAGCTTATAGCCACACTATTTGCAAAGCTGATGTACATCTATAAAGATGTCACTCCAAGCGCTAAGGTCACAGTCGATATCCCGTCAATAACCACGCAAAGTGTTTCCTCCCATATACCTCATGGAGAATGTCAGGAGATTTAAAAAAGAGGAAGAGACGATTGTTGTTTGAGTCTATCTGAACTCGATGGGGACGATGTTATACACGTGAAGCTTGGGCACTGTAAAGGTGATGTATTCCGCTTTCTGTTGGAACGGGACGGCCTCCTTCGACACGTCTGCGTCCGGTGAGACCACAGATACGCTTTTCACGTTATTCCCCACGCAAGATCCTCGAAAACATGGAGACCAAGGGGAAGATCTTCGTCCTCGTAGAGGAGCGGGGTGACTTCACAGGCCAGATCAAGTACGCGTTCGAGCAGGTTAAGTCCGAGGATAAGTTCACCTTCTCCATGAGCATCCGTGGTGAGGACGGTGAATGGGAGCCTAAAGATATAGACCTTGAAGGGCCCCTCTGCTTCATAACCACCTCAACGGAGTTGGAGTCCAGCCTCCACGCATCGACCAGGGAATAGGAGATCAACCCGGATGAGAGTCTGGAGCAGACCCAAGGGATAGATCGTTGGTGGCGCAGCCGTGAGTTGCTTTCAAACCGTGAAAGGGAAGCTGAGGAGGCTGAGCTGAGGAGGATAAGGGAGGCAATAGCCCTCCTAGAGACCTACGATGTCCGAATCCCGTACATCGAGCAGATTAAATTCCCCTTGGAGCAGCTAGCTGATAGACGCAGGGCCCGGGACTTCGACGACCTTATCAGGTTTATCGCCTACCTCTACCAGTACCAACGCCCCAAGCTTAACGGGAAGCTCTACGCGCTACCCTACGACTTCGAGCTGGCCCGGGTCATAGCCGAGAAGGTCATAGCGGTCACCCGAGGTGCATTAACGGACAAGGAGAGAGAACTCTACAATACTATTCAAGATGGAAAGGTTCCGCTTAAATGGATGACGGAGGGCTGGAAAGCTAAGGTTAACGAAGACCCGGAGGCCTTTAAGGTCCAAGATGTCTTTGAGCTGGCAGTATACAGGCAGTACGCGACTAAGACCCTCTACAGGTGGCTCAATTCCCTAGCCCGTAAGACTTCCGATTGCGGATGACAATTCAGTTTAATGCCTTCCGATCATGGTTTCTCCGTAACTCTTGACA
>CAYNFI010000017.1:29315-33137 GCA_964396445.1 uncultured Candidatus Bathyarchaeia archaeon | reverse complement strand
GTATCAACCGAAAACCCCATAATACGGGGATTGAAAGCTCCAGCGTCCACACAGACTCGGAGTATGTGATAGACAGTACAGTACTGATGCTCTGTAAAACGGATAGCAGCGTGATTGCCGTAGATTCATAGACTTTGACATCGGCGGAATGGAAGGGTATACGACGTTGGGAGCTTTTAAGCACCCTCGACGTCGTCCTACAACCCCTCACCTTAGAATCGATGGTCGGAAAGAGAGGCAGGAAGTCCCTGAGCTTAGATTAGGTCCCTTTCAGAACAATGGGTCTAAACGTGGAGCAGGTTGAGCAAAGGCTCCTTCGCTCATACCTAGAACCTTCAAGGGTCAAAGGGTCGATTCTTGGCCGCGACCGACGGCCTTAATCCAGTCTCGTGTCCACTCGACAGCCTCAAATCCGAGGTCTGTGATGGAGGAAGTGATGAAGTGCATGCCTTGAATGCGTTTCTCCTTTAGGAGTTCAAGGGCGATGCGGCATTGTTTCTTCATAAGAGGGACGGGCATTTGACGCTTGTCCCCGTAATCATACATGTAAAGACCTAGGATGATAGGTTTGTCACCGATTCGCTTCTCGAAAGCTTCAAAATTTCCTTCAAGATCCTTCAGGTCCTCAGCACGCCAAGTCCAAAAAGTCGACACGTCGATGTAGGGAAAGTAGTCCTCAAGGTTCAAGTCCAAGTTCATGTTATAAAATACACCCCAGAGCGCCAAGGGTCTGGTTCCTCCCCGCACGGCGGCATGCAGTTGTGCAAGTAGCTCAGGCTTCATCCCCTTACGGATACACCAGCTCGAGAGATCGTCAACGAGGACACCCTCAATCTGTGGGTACCGAGTGGCTAAGTCGCGAATAGGCTGGAGGCTAGGCAGAAACTGCCAGGACTCATCGTAGTAAACGCACCAGACGATATGCTTGAGATGTGAGACCCCCCGAGCCTCCTCCTCAGAGGGGGGCAGACACATCATGATGTTCGACACCCCGAGGTAACGCGCCCCATCAGAGGGGGTTGCCTTTGACTCCGCGTTGATTCCCCAGCTATTATAAAACTGGTTTACTCTATGCCCCCAGATCCACATCTTATCGATAATCTCTTGGGACATGGAGGACTGATGTAGGAGATATTACTTAAAAAGCTTCTTCACAATCAATGGCACAGGGTCTTCCACCGCCAGATGCGACACCTCCTCCCATTGGGACAAGCACATCGTTAGAAGGGTTGAACGACGACGGACGATGCGAGAGAGCCTATGAGAAAACCTCTGAACCCAACTTATCCATCACAGGTTTGGTGTGCCAACCGTGGCCGTTAACACGTCAACTACAACCGCTAACCCTTCTTGGTTTAACCTGAAAGCCCTTGTAACGGCTTCATTCAACTCTCCCGGACGCTCGACAAGGATGCCTTCAACACCGCAGGCCTCCGCGACTTTATCGAACCTCCACGCCGGGTCGAAGTCCACGGCGATGTAGCGTTCCCCATGAACCTTCTGATGCCACTTAATCCAGCCTAGGCAGTGGTCGTCAGCGATAAACCAGGTTACAGGAGCCTTGTATTGAACAGCTACGGGAAGCTCATGCATCTGCATCTGGAAGCTTCCATCACCGGTGATGCAGAAAACCGGGTTATCGGGTTTCCCAAGCTTCACACCGATGGAGGCGGCTACACTGAACCCCATACAGCCGTAATCACTAGCTGAAACCCAGTGCCCCGGCTTTCGTACTTGGAGCAGGATGGCTGTCCAAACCCTGTTTACACCCTCGCCTAAAACAGTTATGGAGTCGTCTGGCATGAGCCTGCTCACCGTTAACGCCAGCCTCCCCGGGTGCACAGGCGTTAACTCAGGCAGTTGAACGCTGTCAAAATATTCCCGCTTAAGCTTCATAATGTCCTTAACCCTTGGGTAGTCCTCTAAAGCCCTGCGTTGAACCTTTACACGGCAGTGTTCATTGAGTTGTTGAAGGACGAGGCGGGCGTCGCCGACGATGCCCACATCGGGAACCCAGTTCCGCGACATCTGATTAGGGTCCGCGTCGATGTAGATGAAGGTTGCTCTAGGGCGTTCGAGGAGGTTTCCCGTAGCCCACTCCTCAAGCTGGGAACCAACCCAGAGCATACAGTCAGCTTCCGTGTAAACCTTCTCCGATAACCGCGTCCGGTTAATCCCTACTCCTCCTATGGCTAAGGGATGGTTATCCGCGATAGCGCCCTTCCCACTGTTAGTTGTAAGCACGGGTACGGCGAGGAGCTCCGCGAGTTCCCTGAGCTCCTTCCAAGCGGCGCTGGCGTGTACTCCCCGTCCCGCAACGATCAAAAGCCGGTCGGCTTTCAGCATGCGTTCCCCCGCTTCCACGATAAGCTTGGGGTCCCCAGCGGACCTTACGGGGGGCGCGGGTTTGTAAGGCTCCGCATCAAATGTTTCCTGCCCAAGGTCTATGGGGAAGTTGATGTATACGGGTCCCGGCGGCGGTGTGGCGGCGATGTTGAAAGCCCGCCGCATGATCCATTGAATCTTCTCAACCCTATCCACGGTGTACGTCCATTTACAGAAGGGCGTCATACTCTGCTCCTGCGGGAACTCCTGGAGGGCGCCCATACCGTAGTATCGGGTTGGGACGGAGGCGCATAGGGCGATTAGGGGTAAACGGCTTGCATAGGCTTCATGGACCCCTGGAAGCAGCTGTCCCCAGCCGGGTCCCGCGGTTCCATGGCATAACCCGACCTTGTTGGTGACATGGGTGTATCCACAGGCTTCGAAGGCTCCGGATTCTTCGTGGCGGCACAGGATGGGTTTAACCTCAGGGTTCTCATAGAGGGCGTCGTAGAGGATGAGGCAGCTATGACCCCCTGGAAGCCCGAAAACGTATTCAACACCCTCACCTTTCAAAGCTTCAACAACGGCTTGGTCGCCTCTAAGCTTCATAACTACAACCTCCTTACACACATGGTAGTTACCAGTAACCCTTCGTTGCCAGTTATGTAAATTATTAACCTACCTCCATCCGTCTATATATTCACGTATTGGAAAAACGGGGTGCCATGGAGAACGTATATGTTGAAGCCAGCACCTATCTTGCCAACCTTTTTAACCATTTAAAGTCCTTGGGGAAGCTGAGTGCAAATCACTTTACGGCTTCTAACGCAAGTCGGGCTTTTATCGGCTTCAGGAGCATCGACAGGCTTATAGGTTTTAGGCGTGGATGTTAAAAGTCTGTAGGGACTAAGGTAGCTGTGAAGAAACGATTTGAGAGGCTCTAGCTGGTGTTTGTATGAGGGTTATCGTCATCGGATGTGAGTACACGGGTAAGACCTCGTTCGCGGGTAAGCTTCTTGAATGGGGTAAAAAGCATGATATGAAGTTTCACCTAGACGACCACTTCACCATACCTGACGAATCGCTTTCGAAGCGGGATCGAGACGTTATGCTCACGTTGAGCCCAGCCTTCAAGGAACGCTTCCAACGCTTCCAAATGGTCTACCACGTACGCCTCCTACGCCTTTTCAGGGACGCCATCGAAGTGGGCTTCTACAGCGAGGACGCCGTTTATGGACCGATGTACTACGGCTACAGCCCGGACTTCCTCGCTGTCCGACATGGACGGGAACTGGAGAAGGAGCTGCCCCCCGATACGGTACTCGTCCTCCTAACAGCGTCCCCTGAAGCCATTGTGAAAAGAATGGAGGAGGCTCCCCATGAGTATCAGGTCATTAAAAGGGAAGACGTACCCATCCTTTTAGGGAAGTTTGAGGAGGAGTTCAGGGCGTCGACGATCCACGCGAAGATAAGGGTCGACACCACATCCTTAACCCC
>CAYNFI010000017.1:0-29215 GCA_964396445.1 uncultured Candidatus Bathyarchaeia archaeon | reverse complement strand
TCAGGGCGTCGACGATCCACGCGAAGATAAGGGTCGACACCACATCCTTAACCCCCGACCAGGTTCTCGAAGAGTTCCTAACCCAGGCGAGGGGCTACTTGACATCCGAAGACCTTTTACGCACCATGATCAATAAAGAGAAATAGCCGTATTACTTGATTGAAAGTGTTACGAGGCTACATTCTTAACCTTTCCAGAAGCTTCTTAGCCTCCATGACGTCCTTAACCTGCTGCTCCCCGGTGATCTCCCTCTCTATCGTTAAAGGTCCTTCATAACCTATCTCCTTCAGTTTCTTGATGAAGCGTTCGATGCCTACGTCGCCCTGCCCCAACGGGACTTCCCATCCAAGCTGCCCCCTCACCGTAGGCCATTTACCATCCTTACAGTGGACGCCTACCACGTAATCCTTCAGGATGTCAAGGGCTTCAATCGGGTTCCCTGTGCCGTAGAGGACCATGTTCGCAGGGTCGAAGTTAACGCGGATGTTATCCCTCCCAACGGCTTTGATGAAGCGTAGCAAGGCTTCAGCCTTCTCCTGTCCAGTTTCCAAGCAGAAGCTCTGCCCATTATTCCTGCAATGGTCTGCAACTTTACGCAAAGCCTCCACGAGTTCCTTATACAACGGGCTTCCTGTATCCTCAGGGATGAAACCAATATGCGCAGCGACCTTGTCAACCCCTAGGTCCTTGGCGAAATCAGCGATTTCCAAGGTTCTCTTCACCCTCTCCTCACGGAAAGCTGGGTTCACTAAGCCCACGGTCCTCTGAATCGTTGGAATATCCCTGTAGCTTTCCCCGATGAAGCCGCAGAAAACCGTTGTAACAACTATACCCGTCTTCTCTATAGCCTGCTTTAACGCTTCTTTCCTCTCACCTGAGAAATACTGAGGCGGTGGGGTGCCGAGCTGAACGGTTTTGATCCCAAGCGTCCGCGCCTTGTTCAACCCTTCCGCAGGGTCCTCACCCACGGAGACTATGACGCCGATAACCATTTTTTCCATGTAAGACCCAAAAGAGGGTGGGCTATCACGGAATAAAAGCCTTACGTTACATGTTTAGAACAGTGGTTATGGAGACGATGAACCCGCTTGTTCGAGTTGCTCCGCGATTAACCAATTAATATACTTTTGAGCATCCTGAATCCGCTCCTTGACTAAGCCTCCTCCTTGTCCGAGCCTAGGGGTTCCTCCCCCTGTACCTCCGGCTTTCGCAGCAGCCTCAGCCGCAAGCTTCCCCGCGTTTACACCTTTTTTCACAGCGTACGCTCCAGCCATCGCTACAACTCGCCCAAACCTAGGTAGGAAGAAGACTGTTACAAGGCTCTCCTGGGTGTTAACGAGGGTGTTCACGGTTCTAACGATGGATTCCACGTCCTCATCGGCTTCTTCAACGAGAACCTTCAACCCTTTAACTAGCCCAGCTTTTGAAAGCAAGCTCTCAGCTTGAAGCTTGACAACCTTGTCCTGAAGCTGCTCCACTTCCTTCCTTACCTTCTTTAGCTCATCGACGAGGGCTTCGAGGGTTTGCGGAAGCCTATCAACTGGTGCATTGAGGGTTTTAACAACTGTTCTCAGAAGCCTCTCCCTGTCTTGGATATGGGTTAAAGCAGTGTCGCCGGCGGCGAACTCGATTCGTTCAACTCCATCTTGGATCCTCTCAACTTTAAGGATCTTTATGAAGCCAACCTCCCCTGTTGATGCGCAGTGGGTTCCTCCGCAGGCTTCATGGTCGATGTCAGCGATCGACACGATTCTAAGCGTTTTCTCCGGCGGTGCTCCTCCTTGGTAGATGCCGAACCCGTACTTTTCCTCAGCTTTACTCCGCGGTAGGGCTTCTACGCTCACGGGTAGATTCTCGCCTATGACCTTGTTTGCGAGGGTTTCAATCGCCTCCACCTGCGCATCGGAGAGGCTTTCAAAATGAGTGATGTCAAGCCTAGCCTTGTCAACGTCCTTCTCAGCCCCATGCTGCCAAACCCAGCTTCCCAGCAGCTTACGGGCAGCGTAATTCACTATATGCGTGGCTGTATGATGCTTTGTGAGGACCCGCCTCCTCTCCTCATCCACCACACCGCGCACAGTCCTGCCTTCCTGGATGTCTTCAGCTAGGTTGTGAACGACGACGTTTCCGATTTTCAGAGCTTCCAAAACCTCGATGCCGTCGATGAACCCTTTATCTGAAACCTGTCCCCCAGCCTTGGGATAGAAACACGTTCGGTCCAGCACAGCGTTGCGTCCATTAAAGACCTTCAACACCTTTGCATTAAACTCAAGCAAACCTGGTTTTTCATAGAATAAGAGAATCGTTTCCGGTAATCCTTTTACGTTGAATTTAATCTCTTCCTCTTCCACCTGTTTCTGACGCATATGCCTCTCGGTAACCTTAATGTAGAAATCCGGTGGAACGGTGACGTTGAGACCCGCATCCGTCAACTGCTCAGGGGTAATCCCGTCGGAGTCATAGTATCGGACAAGGTCGTCTACAGCTAGGGGTTTCCGCGTCTTTCTCAGGTTTTCAACGATTCTACGTGCTCTTTCCCGCGCTTGTCTATACCGGCGCTCCTCAACCTCAAGTATGGTTACAACCTCATCCTCGTGTTCCGCCAATTCAGGAAACATTTTCTTGAGGTAGTTGATATGCCAAAGCGCCACATCCTGTAACCTTACATCCCAGTGGAAGCGGTCGATGAAGCTTAAGGCTCTCCGCGCGATTACGCGGAGGTTGTAGCCTCCACCAACGTTCGAGGGTAATCCCGCGTCGCTGATGGCGAAAACCAATGCCCGAGCATGGTCAGCGATGGAGTAAAGGGCTTCAACCTTCTCCACTTTTCCACATAATTCATCAACTGAAAGGCCTAATCTCTTAGCAACACCCGCTCTTACAGCGTTGATGTTGGTTACCTCGTCGAAGTTGAGGACACCCGCTAAACGCGCGTATCTCGGGAAGAAGTCTTCATCGTATTTCACACCGGTTTCCCGCTTCAACTTCTCGGTTACAGGGCCGAATACACAATCGTAGCTTGTAGGCGTTCCCTGGGTTAGCCACGTAAACCTCTCCCAACCTGCGCCCATATCGATAACCTTACGCTCCATCTCCCTGTAGGCATCAAGGGTGCCAACGAACTCTGTGAACACGGCGTTACCTAACTCCAATCCTTGCACATCGTACTCCAAGCTACTGCCGAAGGCTGATGGCCCCAGCCATGCGTCTTCGACGAAAACGATTTCCTCAGGTTTAATGCCGAAAACCGTGGTCAGGAGTTTATAGTCGAGTTCTATACATTCGTCCTTCCAGTAACCTTCTTTCCCATCATAGAGCGCACTTTGCTGAACCATTCCGAAGCAGGTGTAGGACCGGCTGTTAACGCCGGTGTTAACGATGTCGTTGAAGCGTAAGCAGACCTGCGGGGTTATGGTTGGGTTCGCGGGGAACTCGAAGTCCAGTTCACCGTCGCTTAACCTGTAGAAGTCAACGATCCCCGCGACTGTGAAGTAGATGGGGAACCAACGGCAGACAACGGGGTAAGGCTTAAGCGCCGTATGCCCGTTCCGCACGAAGAAGTCTTCGATAAGCCGCCATGTTTCAAAGTGGTCTAGAGGCTTCTTCGTAGGCGGCTTCCCTATGAAATCGTATGGTCTACACGTGGAGTCGTTGCATATCTGCTGCTCTGTGAGGGTCCAAAAGAATTTACCACACTTCACACACTGTTTTCTCTTGAAACCTAGTTCATCGAATAACTTGACCCGCCAATACCTATCAGGGTTCCTCTGAAACCCAGCCATCAACTCCTTCTTCGTCCCCATAAAGACCCTCTCAGAAGAATCTTGGCTTACAGACCATAAGCGTTGCTAGTCTCTTATGGAAGGATGGCTTAGATGAATTTAAAGGTTCGCCGACCTAGACGCCGCTGTCTGGTCAACAAGGCTTCAAAATGGGTTTTATGTAATCCCTACCACCTGCTTCGAAGGAGCCTATGAGAAGCCTGTGGTACGAGGTTTCCTGGTGTTTATCGAGGACAAGCTCTAGTTTTCCCCTGGCAACGATCTTTTCCCCTACTTCGTAGAGGTCGCTGTACAGCCCATCGTAGGTCGTTATCTCCAGAACGTTATCAACGTTTCTTCCCTCAACCACGGTTACATCGTCCACCCGGTAAGTAGCGGGTAGGAAGTAAGCGTCTTTAACATCGGCGACACGAGCATGTATTGTAGCAAGTCCCTCGGGCTCGTATATCCTCTCTCCATACTTTTCCTCAACTTCCTCCTCCAGTTTTACGGCGTGGACTGAGAAGAAGGTTCCTTGGTAGACGCCTCTGTCCCATTTCCGCCGCGCGATCTCCTTGGCTTCACCGGGAGATAATGGGTAAAGCTTCGATTTTTCAAAAGCCCACTCCTCAAGGGAGGGTTCAGATAATCTGTTTGCAAGGGATTTACCGAATAGGAAGGATATGGCTTCCTTAACTTGGAGAACGTTTATTCTCCCGTAAACGATGAGGTCGATGTCCGAGAAGCTGGGGTTATGGATTCCTAGGAGGATCGAACCGGTAACTCCTAGAAACGAAGGGTCAACGCCGCTGGTCTCCGCTATATCTTGGACGAGGTTAACCGTTCTCTTTTCAAGTTCATCTAACCCAGTGCTGTCAGCCGTTAAAAGCGTGGATAAGCGTTTTTCGGGTTTGAAGTGGGTTCTCACATAGCTCAAGGGTACAGCTGAGATCTCTATGTTCAGAGTCTCTGATTGGTGGATATAGTGGGGATACCGTGCCCTAAGGGTTTCTAGGCTTTCCTCCACAGAGGGGGTTGTGTACGCCCGTAAAGCCCTTACATACCTCGCTTCTCCACCCCATTTCCCCTCCGTGCTTGGAAGATACTTGAGGTAGGCTAGGACACGGTCTCGTGGGTGAACGTTGCCGATGACGCAGAAGAATAGGCCTTCAGGAGTTTGTACGAAGTCGCGGTCCCTGTAAGCCCTCATGGTCTCAGCCAGTGCTACACCTAAAAGAGTTTATGTAGGCTCTTATAAGGGCTGGGCGGAAACTTAATGGGAGACTGGCTTCGAGGTGGAAGGCGTCTACAGGGACGGAGACATAATCCAGTCAACGGATGACTTTATCTTCTACACATTCGGCTACGAGCATCCAACCGACAGAGTCTTCGCCTACCTTAAATACCTACCATCCCATCTCGGTGCATTATTCAAAATAGATTTCCTCCCCCAGCGGTGGAAGCTAGAGGGTGTCACCCTCATTAGACCGCGGCATCTCTACAGCCTCGAAACACTAACTGAGACCCACAAGGTTTTCAGCAGTCATTTCCCGAATTACCTCTATCACTGTCCCTACAACGGGAAAACCTTAGTCGCCGTGCCTCGCAGCTCGATTAAAGCAGTCTTCAAACCCAGTGAATCTTTATCACGGTTGTTAAAGAAGGCAAGCCTCAATCCACTGGAAAATACCGCTGTTAGATGGATCACCATGATCTCGAAGAGAGCTGAGGTCGTCATCGGAACCTTTGGCCTCCACGGTTCCTTAGCCATAGGTCTAAGGTCCGAAGCCCCAGACGTCGATGTGGCGGTTTACGGAGGAAACGCTTTCCGCAGGGTTAAAGAAACGGTTAGAAAGCTTGTTGAGGAAGGTTCTATGCGTTACCTCTTCGAAAATGAGCTTGACAAGGTTAGGTTGAATAAGGTATTGTTTCAGGGAGAGAAAGTTGTCTTCAACGCTACGAAGAAACCTGAGGAGGTCTATGAGAGATACGGTGACGTTAGGAGGGAAGCCGTTAAACGGGTTTGGTTTACATGCCGCGTGAAATCCGCGGAGGAAGCGGTGTTCAAACCAGCCAAGTACGCTGTGTATAACTATACGCATATGGATGAGGGGTCTAGGCTTAACCCTGGCATGGTGCCTAGGGATGTGGTCTCCATGATCGGAGTTTTCAGGGACATAGCCTCGGAGGGGCAGATGATCGAGGTTAGAGGCGTCCTTGAGAAGGAGACAGGGTTGGTAAACGGGAAGTTGAGCGGTTACAGGGTTGTTGTAGGCTCAGGTTTGCCTGGGGATGAGTTTATACGGTTACGGTAAACCTTCGATTGGTAGATGGTCTTTACAGGAGGCTCTTCCACGTCTTTGAAGCTAAGGGATAGAGACGCTATCATATCCGCTGAAGGCCTTATCTTCAGGGTTTACGGTTACTGGCATCCCCCAGAGGGTTACATCTGCGACCCTGAGTACGCTCCCTCAACCATATTCCAATCCAGTGACCCCAAAGCCCTGAGACAAGGCGGGGAAGGCCTCTACTACAAGTTCTACGCCGATGAGGGCTTAAACTACATCCGTAACCGCTATCCACAGTACCAGCTCTACTGTAAACCCTTTCACAGATGGGTAATCGGGGTTCCCACCACGCTCATACACGTGGCAAAAAAGCCTCCCGTTTATCTACGCGCCCTTCTACAAACCAAGGTGAAGGACATCCTACTGCAGCGCCTTGTGAGGGTTGTGGAAATCCTCAGTGAACGCTCATCCCTGCGTTCGAAGAACCTAGGTGTCTTCGGCTCACTCCTCCACGCTTTTCACCACCCTCTATACTCGGACCTCGACTTCGTAATCATCGGCGAACACGCCCTAAAGGAACTCCTGGAAACCCTGAGAACCCTCTACAGGGAAAGGAAAACCCTATGTAATGAGTTTGAAGGAAGCTTCTCGAAACACTGGGGCTTCGTAAATTTCCCCTATGAAGCCTATGCGCGACACCAGCGTCGGAAGCTCATATACGGTGTTATTCTAGGGGAAGATGGCGGGAGAGACGTGAAAGTAGAATTTGAGCCCGTGAAAAGCTATACGGAGGCCCGTAACGAGTACGGCTTGGACGTCGAAGTCGTGGAAGAAGGCTGGGTTAAAGCTGAAGCCAGGATTATCGGTGACCGAGAGGCTCCTTACATGCCCTCCCTCTACGAGATTGAAGTTGAAAAGGTGCTCTCCGGTCCACCAAGAGTAGATCCCCAGAGGATCCTTTCCTACATGGAGGAGTTTCGGATGCAGGCACAGGCTGGGGAAAGGGTTTACGTGGAGGGTCGACTTGAACGTGTAAGGCGGCGGCGGAGGGTCTTCCAGCAGATCACATTAACCTATGGAGCGAGGTACTATGAGCAAGCCCTTTACGTGCTAGGGTTTAAGTGACGCGTGAAGACTTCGGGGCAAGGACGACACTGATATAACTAATTATGGGCCCCAGTTTTAACCAAAGTAATCCTTCATTTCATGACGTGGTTTTACATATTTTTAGAAGCATAAGACGGCGTCGGCTTCTAGGATTCGGTCGTTGAGGGTGGCGGCGCCTACAACCCGTGCTCCCGGTATCAACTCCTGCTGCTTCAACCCGAAAAACATGCAGCTTTGTTCACAGACTTCAAGTTTCACACCAGCTTGCAGGGCTTGGTCTACGAACTCGTTGAAAGGTGGGAAGTCACTTAGCTTAATCCTCTCAGCTTCCCCACGTTTAACTAACCTTACTCCTTCCAATAGGAGGTAAACGGTTGCTTCGATACCCGAGGAAACGGCTGCAGTAGCCAGTATGAAAGGCGCGTAGACACGTTCAGGAGCGTTAACTCCGCTTGTCATCACATAGAGTATCTTCTTTCCATCACTCAAGGTACTCATTCCTCAACATGTATCATCGGAGACCTGGGACATTAGACTTTCGACTTTCCCTAGGCACTTTACTAAAGCTTCTCCCATATAGGTTTGAAAGGGAAAAAAGTTTTACTATATCGAGGTTTATATCAGGCATACTCGCTGCGTAGAGGACGTGGATGCGTGCGCGTCTTATTCGTGGAGCCGCCGAAGAACTACTGGTTCATCATGGGCGAGTATATCTCTCCTCCCCTCGGAGTCCTAACTTTAGTCGGCTACCTCGATACTAATGATAGAGACGTAGAAATCAGGGTTGTAGACTGTCAAGCTGAGAAAATCGGTTGGGATGGGTTAGAGAAACACGTTGAAGCATTTCAACCCGATGTGGTGGCTCCCAGTGGGTTAGGTACCTGTAACGCCTATACCGTGATCCGTACCACAGAGTTAGCGAAGAAGGTAAACCCAGAGGTTACAACGGTTGTAGGCGGTCAGCACTTCTCCGCTCTGGCTGGTGAAAGCCTTGAAGGCTATCCAAGTATCGACGTTGTAGTCCGTGGTGAAGGTGAGCAGACTTTCAACACGCTTATTAAAGCTTTAGAGGAAAAGCAATCCCTATCAGGGGTCAACGGGATCTCTTTCCGCCATGAAGGTGCGGTGGTCCACAATCCCGATAGACCTTTGATAAAGGACCTCGATGCCTTACCCTTCCCAGCCTACCACTACGTGAAAGAGCACATGAAGACGTATTACTTCACCCTGATGGCGGGAAAGGATGTCAGCTTCGCTATAGTTGAGGGGTCGCGAGGCTGTAGCTACAACTGTAGCTACTGCTCCCAGTGGCGGTATTGGAGAAGGCACTGTCGGGTTAAATCAGCTGAACGGATCGTGGACGAAATTGAACGCTTGCATAGGGATTATGGCACGAAGTTTTTCTGGCTGGCTGATGACAACTTCAACCTCGACGAGAGAGCGGATAAACTATGCGATGAAATTATGAAACGCGGTTTAGCTGACGAGGTGACCTGGTTCTGTCAGGTTCGCTGCGACGAAATCGTTAACCATCCAACCTTATTACCTAAGATGCGGAAAGCGGGGAATATATGGGTGTTAACGGGGTTTGACAACCCAGACCCCGAGGTTTTAAAAACCTTCCGAAGGCTGGGAATAACTAAAACTCTCGCTAAGGAAGCCGTGAACTTACTTAGGAAGAACGGTGTCTTCAGTCAAGGTATGTTCATCATCGGGGAGCGACGTGACTCTCACGAGTCGATAGAAGTCATTAGACAATACGCTGATTGGTTAGACCCAGACATAGCTACTTTCATGACGTTGACCCCGTTTCCTGGAACAGAGATCTATGAAGCCGCCAAACTTAACGGCTGGATCGAGGACTTCAACTGGAGTAACTACGACATGGTTCACGCCATCATGCCCACGGAGCATCTTACCCGAGCTGAGGTTCAGGAAGAGCTTTTCAAATGCTACCGGTCTTTCTTCGGTAACTGGAAACGCCGATACCAAGGATTCTTCTCCGAGAACCCGATTACACGTCGAACCTACCAATTCCTAGCACGGGAAGCCATCTTAACCAGATTAGCGCAGCTCTTCTAAGGAAAAGGGGGCCGTCAAACCAGTTAAAAGGCTGAACGTCCATGGCTGAGAACGGGTATAAACCTGGTGTGAACAAGGCGCCTAAGGTAGGTTTGAAACATCTTTTACCCTACACACTCATATTCGTGGCAGCGCCTATACTGAGCTTCATCACCGGCAGATGGGTTGATGAAACCCTCCGCCTACCTAAGTTCCCACCTTTCCCATTAAACCTCTATCTTGGTCTAAGCGTCTTCCTGTTCGGGTTGACCATAGGTCTCGTATCAACCCGTACCCTTTACAGGTTAGGACATGGCTTGCCTTGGGGTGAGCTGATTGAACAAGCTCGATCTCGTCGGTTGGTTACCTCTGGGATATACACCTACTGCCGTAACCCGATGACCCTCGGGTATGCGTTGCTTCCATGCGGGATGGGGATCCTTTTCCAATCACTTGGAATAACCGTGTTCATTCCCACAGCCGTCTTCACGGTTATGATTATGTGGCTGAAGCTGTGGGAAGAACCCAAACTGGAGAAAAGGTTTGGATCCGCTTACCGTGAATATAAGCTTACCACCCCTTTTCTAGTACCACGTCACACACAGTTATCCAAATTTTTTCTAAGTCTAATGCTGAAGCTAAGGCAAACCATGGTCGTAGAGGAACTAGCTCGCCTTAAATGGCTTGTCTCTGCCTACGTCGGAATTTCTATAACAGGCTTAATTTTCCTCACCGCGTTGGCGTTTAACAACCCTGGATCTTTTGTAGAGCTTACCTTCCGAAAACAACTGACATTCTCGATTCTAACCATAATCTGTATCGTAGGTGCCGTGGCGGGTACTCGTCCTTTAAAATTTTTCCAGATGCGTCCTTTTAATACATTAAAGCGGTTTTCCGAAGTCAACTCAAGAAAGCCTCAAGAACCAGCTAAGACATTCCTAGGTCATCACCCTGTATGTGGGCAATTCTACTCACACACTCTACAATTCAGAGGTAAAACCTATTGTGCGGCGTGCACAGGCCTAGTTACAGGCGCAGTGATAGTTATCCTTGGAATTTTACTTTATCTCCTCACAGGTCTACCTACGGAGAACACCATCTGGCTTATCTTTTGGCTGGGTTTCCTAGGGGTTACCTGCGGTTTACTCCAATTCCATCTTCATATGAATCGAGGCGTACACCATTTCCTTCTAAACCTTATATTTGTCCTCGGTGTCTTCCTACTTTTCATAGGGATCAGCGAGGCTAACAGCAGTCTTTTTATGGATTTTTACCTCTTGGCGTTGACTATTTACTGGATCAACACGCTGATAAACCTGTCTGAATTGGAGCATAAAAAGACATGTTCTGCGTGTGGTTTAGAAGCGTGTAGAAACTCTTTTTAAGAAAAAGTAAACGTCAGCGTTTAGGCCTACGGCTGAGCCCGTAGAGGGCGCCTGCGATAATGAGTACTCCGACGATCACTACAGCGAAGGCCCCCGCGAATCTGCCGATGTCTATCTGGAGTAACATAGCGAATCCGAGGACGATTATGAAGACTCCGAATATGATGCCTACAATCGCTCCGCCGTAGGGAAGCCCGAAACACTCCTCTCCCTCTCGGCGTTCCTCCCCGAAGCATTTTTCCTCGCGTTTCCCCCGTTCCCTAGGGTATAAATTAACCCCGCAGTAGAAGCAGAACTTGGCATCATCCGCGTTTTCCTTACCACATTTAGTGCAGTGCACCATATCCGTGGCCTCTTGTGAAGCAATAGCTTTACAGGTTTTTAAATTTATGCGTCTCCTCCCCGTAGAGGAGTTACGCATTGGGTAGGCTTCAAGCTGTAGCTGTAACTATAACGCCTCCATAAAGTTTATTTTCCCAGAGTCTTGTGAAAACCCCAGAGGCGTTATGTTAGTATCTGAACTTGATACACCGGTGTTGGTTATCGACCTCGACGTGATGGAGGGAAACATTAAGAGAATCCAAGATTACTGCGACACGCATGGGTTGAAGTTCCGCCCACACGTTAAAACCCATAAGGTTCCCTCTATTGCGCATAAACAGATCGCTGCTGGTGCCGTTGGAATAACCTGTCAAAAGCTAGGTGAAGCCGAGGTGATGGCGGCAGCAGGCATCGAGGACATCCTTATCCCTTACAACATCGTGGGGGAGCAGAAGCTTGAAAGGTTGATGCGGCTTACGCGTCAGGCTACCGTAACCGTAGCCGTGGACTCCACGTATACCGCTGAGGGAATCGCGAGGAAAGCGTGTGAAGAGGGCTGTACCGTCAACGTGATCGTTGAACTCGATACTGGGGGTGGACGATGTGGGGTTCAGAGCCCTGAGGAAGCCCTAGCCTTGGCTAAGGAGATCGTTTCCATGCCCAGCCTCTTATTCAAAGGCGTGATGACGTTCCCGACGCGTTTAGAATCCGGTCCATTCATCAAGAAAACCCTTGAGCTTCTAAAAGACGCAGGGATCCCCGTGTCAGTGGTAAGCGGGGGTGGCACTGGAACTGAGAAGTTCTCACATAGGATCGAGGGTTTAACTGAGATCCGCTTAGGCACGTACGTTTTCTACGACTACTCCCATGTTAGAGCTGGTAACTGTACACTGGAAAACTGTGCGTTAAACGTTCTCGTAACCGTTGTCAGCCGCCCTACACCTAGCAGAGCCATCGTCGACGGCGGCTCTAAAACCTTCACAAACGACCACCCCATCCCCGACCATGGCTTCCACTACGTTAAAGAGTACCCGGAAGCACGCATCTACGGGCAGTCCGAGGAACATGGGCACATGGATGTAAGCCTCTGCCCTAGAAAACCCGCGGTCGGAGAACGGCTCACAGTCATTCCTAACCATGCCTGCGGAACAGTTAACCTGCACGACGAGCTTATAGGAGTACGTAATGGAAAAGTTGAAGCCGTCTGGCCTATTCTAGCGCGGGGAAAGATACGTTAAGGCTAGGTTTAGGCTTCTAACAAAAGTCCAGGCCACTAGGTGACTTTAACAGGTTTCCCCGTCTCCGCTGATTTCCAAGCCGCCTCCGTGAGTTCGATAACTCTTAAGCCGCATATGGGCGGCGACTCGTTGGCTTCCTTGCCTAGGATAGCGTTAACAAAGTTAGCGTCTGGGTCTGGGGGTGCTGGGGGAAACCTTACAGGTTCGAGGAAGGCCTCGCCTCCGAGGGGAAGGTGCTGTAGCCTCCCGTTCCTGTATAGGATAATGCCTTTGGTGCCCCACATAGTGATGTCCTCCCACCAGATAGGGGAGTTTCCGACAACGGAGATGCTAGCCTGCGCGCCGTTGCTCAGCTTAACAGCGAGGGTAGAGTTAACGTCAACAGGGGTTCCGAGGTTGTCTATTAAGGCGTAAACCTCTTCAGCCCGTAAACCAGTTGTCCAGAGGATGATGTCTAGGAGGTGGCTTCCAGAATCGTTGAGTTGACCGCCTCCGCTTAACGCGGGGTCTTGACGCCATGTGCCCCTCGTGATCTCCAACCAGTTTTGGCATTGTAGCGCGGATATAAACTGGGTTTCCCCGAATCCACTTGAAGAGATGAGTTTCCTAATGTAGCGGAACGGGGATTGGTAATGGCGTTGATACGATACGAGGACAACGTTGCCAACAGCCTCAGCCTTCGCGATCAGCTGCTTCGCATGCTTCACCGTGCAAACCATAGGCTTCTCTATGAGCGCATGCAACCCCTCATCGAGGGCGTCCATGGCTTGTTGGAAGTGAAGCGTGTGCGGGGTTAGAATCTCAACGGCGTCCATTTCCACGTTGTTCAGCATATCCTTGTAGTCTTTGAAAGCTGGGCATTCGGCGAGCGTAGGGTACTGCTTCTTAACCTGTTTCACCCGAGTCTCGTCAACATCAGTGAAGGCTACAACCCTGGCTTCAGGTACCTTTATGAGGCGGCTGAGGTGGGAGGAAGCGATTCCACCGCATCCGATGAAGCCAATTTTAACCTGTCCAACCATATTCAACACCTATTATACTTTTATACCTGTCACATTCCACGGTCAATATGCACTATCAAAGGAGACGCTGTTTCAAATATATGCATTTCGCACCTCTACAACTAGCCTAATACGGATCTCAGCTTTCCAAGTGACTTAGTTAGTTAATGTAACTGCGAAGATGTGGCGGGAAGAGGTTTAGGACAATAGGTAGGCTTGTGATACATTCCAATGCTGTATATAAGTGATACTCGTAGGTTTTTAGTAGGTGCCTTTCATGGATATGCGGGCCTTGGGGCTTCGTTGCCCGAATAAAGCGGTGAGGGAGAACTATCTAAGGGCTTTAGAGTTTCGTTACCCAAAATGGATTCCATGCTCGGTAGGCTTTTCCATGGCTAACTGGCATAGGTACCGTGAGAGGCTGGAGGATGTCATAGTTCGTCACCCGTTGATCTTCGGACCTTACAAGAAAGGTAGTACAAACTTCGATGATCTTCCACCCGTCTATAGGGAGCGGGAGTATTTCCGTGATAACTGGGGATGCCTTTGGTACAATATTCAAGGAGGATTAGAAGGGCGGATCGTGGAACATCCCTTAACTGACTGGAAAGCACTAGATGTTTACCGACTCCCAGACTTTCTCACTAAGACGGAAAGGGGGGAAAGGGATTGGGAGAAAATCAAGAGATACGTTGAGGAACGCCGTAAAGAAGGTCTTTTAACCGTGGGTGATGGTGAACGCCTCTTTGACAGGCTATACTTTTTAAGAGGCTTCAGAAACTTGATGATTGATTTTACCACCGATAACCCTCATCTCCCAATATTTATTGAAATGCTCTTAGACTACGAGCTGAGGCTAGTTAAGAAATGGCTTGAAATCGGTGTGGACATCGTTAGTTTCCACACGGATATCGGTACCCAGAATGGTTTAATGATAAGCCCGGGAAAGTTCCGTCAATACCTTAAACCTATGTTTAAAGAGTTGTTTAAAACATGTAGGAACGCAGGTGCCCATGTGTATCTTTCCTCAGACGGGCGTCTTTTAGACATTGTTAACGACTTAATCGAATGCGGGGTTTCAGTTCACGACCCACAGCTGCGGGCAAATACGCTGGAAGGAATTACCAAGGCTTATAAGGGTAAGATATGTGTTGACCTTGACCTAGACCGGCAGATGTTCCCCTTCTGTAAACCCGCGGATATAAGACAACAGGTAAAGGAGGCTGTTGAAGAACTGTACCTTCCAGAAGGTGGCTTGATGATGAAGGCTGAGATATACGATGTAAACGTACCTTTAGAGAACATTGAAACCCTCTGCCAAGCTATGGAAGAATTCTGCATCGATAAAATAATGTGACAAACCCCTCGCGGAGTACTACCTAGGCTCGGAGTTCTCTACACACCATGCGGAAGACAGCCATAATGTTTCACAGACATAGATTCGAATTGATGTTAGCGTAAATTTTTGTATGGACACGGGAAGGTGAAACCCTAAGTCTACACCGTCGATCAGTCTTCAGAGGATTCATTGAATAGGTAGAAAATTATTAGACAAATTTATGTATAAATTGAAGCTGTTTTTTGCATATCTTACGCGGAAAAGCTTTATATACCAAGCTGGCAACCAGAACCTCTAAAGTAGTTAAAAGTGTGGCTTGGTTGGTGGGGATATGATCGACGTAAACGAAATGCGGGGTATTGCAGGCCGGTATAAAAGCCCTATAGGCGTGGCTTTAGGCTCCCACTCTGCCCTAGACTCCCTCGCGGGTTTAAGGGACTACGGGTTAAGGGGGCTTGTATACACCACGCGGGGTAGGGCTGAGATCTACCTCAGAGAGGCTAGGGTTGGGAAACCTGATGAGGTTATCGAGGACCTCCCATACGTTACAGGGCGTGACCTCATCGTCTCTGATGACATCCAAGACGTTGAACGGAGGAAGGGTGGGGACTGGGTTGAGGCCATACTTATACTTGAAAAATACGAGGATATCTTGAAGCCTGAAAACCTCGACGCTCTTCTTGAGCTTGAGGGCGTTCAAATACCGAACAGAGCCTTCGCTGTCTACGTTGGCGGGGAAGCCTGCGCGGCGGTTGAGAACGATTTCTACGTACCCATTGTGGGTTCAAGGAGACTGCTTAAGATCGAGAACAGGGAGGAGGTTAAGGAAAACTATTACTGGTACCTTGAAAAAGCCGGGATCCCGCACCCTAAGGAGTTCAAGTACACGGTTACTGAGAGGGGACTGCGTTTCATAGAGCAGGTTGAGCAGCCCGTGGTTTTAAAGGTTCCACACGCCACACGGCGTTTAGAAAGGGGCTTCATCTTCGCCGCCGATGGGAGAAGCCTCGAGGAGGAGGTTGAAAAAGCCATAGCGGCGGGGCAGATCATCGTAGAGGACCTTAAGGTCGGGCGGGCTGAGGAGTATGTGCCAGGGGTAACGGCTAACTTCAACTTCTTCTACTCACCAGTAAACGAGGAAGAGCCTTGGGGTGATGTAGAGAAGGTCGTACCACGGACGCGGCTTGCGAACGAGTTCCTCTCCATCGATGAGCGGAGGGAGACAACGCATGACGGTATCCTACGCCTCCACGCGAAGGAGCAGTTGAAGGCTGACTGGAGCAAAACACGGTACCCCGTTACCTTCGAGGTTACAGCCCACAGCTTAATCAGCCTCCGGGAATCCATTCTAAGGAAGATTTACCCAATAGCTGACGCTTTCATTGAAACCGCTAGGGCCGTGGAGCCTCCAGGCATGATCGGCGCCTACTGCATCCAAACCCTCATCACCTTCGAGAAGCAGCCCATGGTGGAGGCGGTGTCTCAGGGCATCTATGACGCAGCCGGCGATGTGGTTCACGACTTTGTACCCAAGACTCAGGATGTGGCTGTAAGGCATGGGGGCGGCGCCAACGTACACATGGGTTTAGGCTCCCAATACGCCAACGCCAAGTATAAGCGTCCTATGAGCCTCGGTGACAGGGTTGCGTTGGAGATTAAGCGGGCTTCAGCGAAGAGTAAGCTCGGTAAAATCGTGACTTGAAACACCCCGTTTAAACGCTCCTACAAGGATTACCGGCGTTGACTAAAGCCATATTCTTCACCGGGTTGCCCGGCATCGGAAAGACCACTGTTCTCCTCAGAACGATTAAGGTCGTGGAGGAGAGTGGTTACAGGGTTGGAGGTATGGTGACTGAGGAAACGCGGGAACACGGCGTCAGAGTTGGCTTCGCATTGATAGACCTTCTAACCCATAAGCGGGGTTGGCTTGCCCACGTAACTCAACCTTCAGGGCCTAGTGTTGGGCGTTACAGGGTTAACCTAGAAGACCTTAACACGGTAGGGGTTAAAGCCATTGAGCAAGCTGAGGAGGACCCTGCAGTTGCACTAATCGCTATCGATGAGGTTGGGCCTATGGAGCTATATTCATCAGCCTTCAAGGAAGTTATACGAAGGGTTCTACGTGGGCCTAAACCCGTGGTAGGCGTGATCCACTATAGGGTAAGGGATCCGATTATAGATGAGGTTAGAAGCTTGGAAGATATCGAGGTCATGGAGGTAACGTATGCAAATAGGGAGGTCCTTCCTCAAAGAGCTGCAGAGAAGGTTCTTCGATGGGTGAAATCAACTAAGTAATCGAAGGCTTCTAAATGAAGTTGGAGACGGGTTTGAGCATAGCAACTTTGAATCAAGGTTCAGTTGATTGATCCTCGGAGTATAAATTCACGTGTTCCTGAAATTATTATAGGATTTTTCCCTTTAGCCGAACGAAGCCATAATGCTTAAATGCTCTACATTGATGCTCTTATGGAGCGTGTTGGGAGAGTGGGTTTATGCGGAGAATTAAAAACTTTACGTTCCTCGCCTTACTCCTATCGTCCTTGGTGATTGTAGCCGTATCGAGTTCAAAGGTAAACTCGGAGGAGGTCTACGTATTCTATGGTTATGCTCCCCCTGTAGTCCAGAACCTTACTCAGCCAGTTTTCGGTCCCGCTGTTTTTAACTACTCCGTCCGTCAAGCCCGTTTAGACATAGTCGGTCTGTCAGACGGTACCTCCGTGGAGGTATTCGACCTAACGAGTAAAACCTCCATAGCCGCCGGTAGTGTAAACCGTATGGGGTTATGGACTGTATACTTAGGTAAAGCCGTGGCAAGCGTAAGCGTTCCTCCTGTAGAGGGAACATACTTCAAAGTTGTCTCCAATAAGCTAGTAGCCGTTTGTGTAAGCAGCGGCGGAGTATGGGAAAGAGACTATACGCAACTTGTTGCATACGGGGAATTTCTTGTAGGGGGTTTCTCAACCTTCTACACGAGTGTAGACGGCGGGTTTGTAGGTAAAGAGTTCATATTCATGACAACCCCGACGTGGGCTATGTTTAGGCCTCAAGTGATTGAGACGAATACCTACACCGTATTCGGCATAGAAGGCTCACGCGTCGAGGTATACGACAGCCAATCGAGTAGAGTGGCAACCCTGGAGGTTAAGGCGAACACCTTCGGGAAAATACCTCTACAACCCTGGAAAGTATACAGGGTCACATCTACGGGGAACATCCTTATAGGCGGATTATCCACAGAGTCCCTCGTACAGCTTCCCTCCGCCACCGGGGGCTTCATCGGCAAAACCTTCTACGGTCTCCTTACAGGATACCACCATACGGTAGCAGGCCGCACAGATACTCAGGGCTTAGCAATTGTGGCTAATGAAGACTGTGAGCTTAAAGTCTATGATCTAACTAAAGAAGATTGGCAGATCACCTTAATGGGACCTGAATCGAAGGCAAACCCGAAAAAAGACCAACTGTTCTGGAACGCTAATTTAAGCAGTAGCGTACCGTTAAGAATAGACAGCAGCAGCGATGTGTCGGTCCTCTTGGCGAAAGGTGGGCTGCAATGGGGTGCCCCTATAGGTTATCCTCCAATTAATTTCATAGGTCGACCAGATAATATCGGGGATGATATAACTATCGCAGGTGCCAGGGCAGGGCAAACCCTGGGTTTCTACGCCACAACACAGGCTGTGATATTCGCTCCGGATAGCCTAACCATTACCGTGGACAATGTCCCCCTCACCATGGAAAAAGACACATTCATGATTCTTCCAACGGGTGTACATAAAATAACGTCCAATAAACCCGTTATAGTGGAGATCCTCAGTTCAACCTCCTCCTTCACCATCGGTATAACGGACTGGCCCACATACGATAGCATATACGAGAGCTATGGAACCTACTTAGTATCCCTTCAGGGATTAGAGAGGACGTACCCAACCCCAGCTGGGGTAGGTGGTTTCGGTCTCTTAATCTTCATCGGCGCCGGTGTAGCAGTCGCTGTAATCGTTGTAGTTATTTTCTTTGTGATGAGGAGAAGGAAAAGCGCTTGATTTAAGGAAAACGCCTCCTCCCTCTGAAAAACCTCATTGAACTATCGTAAAATATAAGTCTGTCTATTAGGAGACGCAAAGCCTTAACGCCTTAGTTAAACTGGTTAAGAATAGCTTCTTAAGCTTCTTATCTACGTCTTCAAGGCTCGCTGGATCTCCCTTAAGGCTTCCTCGATTCCTTGAAGCCTATACTCGATGGTTAAGCGGCTTAGAACTCTCTGCGCCTGTACTTTCACTCCCTCATAATCCTTAGCGGGTTTCAGTGCTTTCTTTAACCTAAGCCGACGCATGGTGCTTCCCAGCTTCCGGACGTCCCAGCCTAAGTTTTTCGCACATTCATCGAAGGATGCACATGCGGACAGGGCTTTAAGCATACTTAAGTCTTCGTTTGTAAGGGTTTCCTTCGATGGTAGGGGTAACAGCCCATATTCATCAAGGACATCCCTAACGGCTTGACGGACGATCAACTCAAGTTCCTGAGGGTCAAGGATATGGTAATACTCAGCCAGTGTCACAACCTTAACCCCTAACTCCTGCGCCGCAGCTTCGACGGCTGAATCTGCGTAGCCTTTACACACGATCAAGGGCTTGTAGTCAAGGAGTTTAGCGTTTCCATAGGCTTGGCGTACATCGCTGACCCCGATCTTCCCAGCTTTAACCTCAACGCAGTACTTCTCCCCTTCAGGGCTTAAGGCTACCACATCAACCTCCGCTACCTCAGCGTCTCTGACAACCACTTTTTTACGGGTTTCAAGCACTTTAAAGCCTAGGTGTTGCAGGACACCGCAGGCGATCCGCTCACTGCTTAAACCCCTTCGACTCACCAAGTGAAAGCCTCAATGACCCTCTAGACCCATGACCTATTAATCCTTTAGGGGATGGTTGAACCCTTGTTCAGCAAGGGAATAAAAATCGATTGTATTAACGGCGATGCTGTACACGTAGTTTACCGTAAAGGTGCCTTAAGGTAAGTATGAGTTATGGGTTTTTAAATAACGAATTTATCAACACCTTTCACGTGTCTTGTATGTGTGAAAACGGCATATATTTCAATTATGTAATGATGTAGTGTAGACGGTTATTTTTTGTATAAGTGGCATGCAACGATGTGCCCGTTTCCCATGTCTATAAGCTGAGGCTCTTCTTTGCTACAGGCATCCATGGCTTCACTGCATCTAGGGTGAAACCTGCAACCCTTTGGCGGGTTAACGGGGCTAGGCACTTCCCCTCTTAATTCTATCCGTTTCCTTGCGATGGTTGGGTCCGGTATAGGGATCGAAGTGAAAAGGGCGAGCGAATATGGGTGGAGTGGATTAGCGTAGAGCTCCGCTGTACTCGCCATCTCAACGATTTTCCCAAGGTACATAACTGCGACTTTGTCGGCTATGCACTCTACAACGCTTAGGTCGTGGCTTATGAACAGATATGTAAGACCTAACTCCCCGCGTAAGTCTTGGAAGAGGTTGAGCAACTGCGCTCTTACGGAGACATCAACCGATGAGGTAGGCTCGTCTAGAACTACGAATTCGGGGTTGGTGACCAGGGCTCGGGCGATAGCGATTCTCTGCCTCTGTCCCCCACTGAACTCGTGGGGATACCTATACATATGCCTTGCCGTTAACCCAAGCTTACTAAGCATCTCTAACACCCTTTTCCTAACATCTGCTCCCTTTGCTAGTTTCTGTACGATAAGTGGCTCCCCCACGATGTCCTTCACGAGCATCCTGGGGTTAAGGGAACGGGTTGGATCCTGGTAGACTATCTGCATCCTTCGCCGCATCGACTTCAGCTTCTTTCCCTTGAAGACTGCTAGGTCGTATTCACCTAAGAGTTTCTCCAATTCAGGAGAATTCTTTCCCTTCTCAAGCTCCGCGATCCGTTGCTTCACGTCCTCCGATACGTTGAAGAAGATATGACCTGAATCTGGCTTAAGCAGCCGAATCACCGTTTTCGCAAACGTTGTCTTACCACAACCCGATTCACCCACTAAACCGAAGCACTCGTTTCTTTGTATGCTTAAACTAACACCGTCGACGGCTTTAACTTCACCTACACGCCTTCTGAAAACCCCTCCAGTCAAGGGGTAGTGTTTCTTTAAGGAATCTGTCTCTATAAAAATACTCATGCTTGGCACCCTAGTAAAGGTGGCAGTGAACGTAGTGCTCCTTCTCGATCTCCTTCAAAGATGGTTTCTCTCTCGTGCATATTTCCATGGCATGCTGGCATCTTTCATGGAACCTGCATCCCTTCGGAGGGTTTATCAGACTTGGCACAGTTCCCTCTATGGATTTAAACGGTCTCCCCGGTCTCGGAATAGATTCGAGAAGTGCTTTGGTGTAGGGATGAAGTGGGTTCTTGAAGATTTCCGCGACTCCCGCGACTTCGACAACGTTACCAGCGTACATGACCGCTACACGGTCGCACATTTCAGCGATAACCCCGAGGTCGTGAGTTATGTACTCAATAGTTGAACCGAATCTTCTCTTCAGCTCCCTGAGAAGGTTCAGTATCTGGAGTTGAATGGTTACGTCAAGGTTAGTCGTCGGCTCATCAGCGATCAGGAGTTTCGGGTTGCACGCAAGAGCCATAGCTATAACGACCCGCTGCGCCATCCCCCCGCTTAACTCGTGGGGATACATCTCCGCTACTCTATCCGGGTCAGGAATCCGCATTTCCTTAAGTAACTTGACAACTTCCTCGGTGACTACATCCCTTAATTTACGCTTATACCTGTTGACGACAGGGACCCTTGAAAGGATCCTGTGGGTGAGGGAACGGGGGTGCTTAAGCATCTCTGGATATATTCTCCTCTCCAACCCCGTCAGTGAACCCCTCAGCACTTTTTCAATCAACTCGCTTCTTCTATGGTGTAAAATAACTTCGGCGATCTGCTCCCGCACTGTGAATATGGGGTTTAAAGCTGACCTAGGGTCTTGGAAAATCATGGATATGTCTTTTCCCCTAATGCTTCTCAGAAGCGATTCCCTTTGTTTTAGTAGATCAACCTTTTCCCCCTCTTTATCGAATAGGATGTGTCCCCCCTCGATTCGCCCCGGAGGCGGGACTAAAACGAGGGTTGAATAACCTGTAACGGTTTTTCCACACCCTGTTTCACCCACTACCCCCAGTGTTTCCCCTTCCTTTACGCTCAGGTTGACTTTATCTAAGGCTTCAACGATGCCTTCGTATGTGTAGAATCTTAAAACTAAGTCTTCGATGTTGAGGATGTCTTTAGCCACGTTACTTCCTCCTTATAGTCGGGTCGAGTATGTCTCTGAAAGCGTCTCCCAGTAGATTCCATCCTAGTGTGAAAAGCGATATGAAAACTCCGGGTATAACGAAGGTGTACCAGTAACCGTAAGGATTGTCAGGTCTTCCGTATATGAAGTTTCTTGAGTAAGCTATCAGTTGTCCCCAATCCGCCCATCCCTCCGGCGCACCTAACCCTATAAAAGTCAATGCGGCAACGCCGAGGACGATTGTTCCAATGTCCAAGGATGCCATGATGACGACTGGGTAAACCGAGTTTGGAAGAATATGTCTAATGATCACTCTGAAGTCGGAGCAACCAATAGACTTAGCCGCTTCTATGTAATCCTCGTTCTTTATCCTTAATACTTCCCCCCGGATAAGTCTGGCGTAAGTGGGCCAACCAACCAAGACGAAAGCCAGCATCACTGCGTCTAGACGTCCGACACCTATGGGAACGAGGACTACGATGAACGCCATACACAGTATTAAACTCGGAAACGCGATAATAATATCTGTGAATCTCATAAGGAACTCATCTAGGTATCCTCCATAGTACCCAGCTATTATTCCCATTAGGAGACCGATTAACAAAGATGGGACGACAACAAAGATTCCTACGCGGAAAGCAGAGCTTGCCCCCCAGATGCATCCATAATAGATGTCGTATTGCCACGCCGTTGTGCCAAACCGCGCGTAGTAGCCGGCCACGGTTGTACCTGGAGGTTGAGGAGTTGCCTTGATCCCGTATTTCGGAATCATGTATGGATTTCCTCCCTGTGAGAGATGACCTGGAGGCGCCAGCCATGGGGCTGCTAAGGCAATTACTATGAATAATATTACTATAGCCGCACCGACGATTGAGAGTGGACTTGACCTTATCCTTGAAATTGTGAACCGTAGCTCCCTCATTGTAGGTTGCATCGCAAGCTTTAGCTCATGTAGTTTCGATCTTGTTTCCATACTTACTCCAGCCTTATTCGAGGGTCGAGGTATGCGTAATACACATCAACTATTAAATTTGAGATTACGAAGATGAATCCGCTTAGGAGTGCGTAGGCGAGTATAACTGGTATGTCGGGGACAGCGGCTGAAGCGGCGGCGTAGGCTCCTATACCTTTGAGGTCGAAAACGGTCTCGGTTATGACCACACCAGTTAACAAGCCTGCGACGAGCAGCCCTGAAAGGGTTATAACTGGGACTAAAGCGTTTTTCCTCGCATGCTTATTGATGACTTCTTTTTTGGTTAAGCCTTTTGCCTTGGCTGCGGTAATATAATCTTTACTTAACGCCTCAAGCATGCTTGAACGCATAACCCGCATGATGAGTGCTATGTTAAGCAACGTTAAGACCGCTACTGGGAGAACGAGGTGCCTTAACCCGTCAAGTGTTATGTCAGGTCGCCCGTTGAGGAGTCCATCAATGGTTATGAGTTGCGTATACCATTTCCACGATGAACCTGGATTGGAAACATACAGGTTAACTTCAGGGCTCCATCTCTGCGGAGGGAACCAGCCTAAGCCAGCGAAGAACACTGACAGTAACACTATGCCCAGCCAGAAGGACGGCAGCGCTGTACCCATTATTGAAAGCAACCTGGTCATATGGTCAAAGACCTTGTCTTTATGAACCGCCGCGGTTGTGCCGAACACGATCCCTACTAAAACAATGAGGGGGAAGGAGAATAGTGTAAGCTCAATGGTTGCTGGCAGCCTACTCATGATGGCGTCGAAGACAGGCTGATTGTACCGGTCTATTCCAAAGTTGCGGTCTACAATTACCTGCTTCAACCAACGCAAATACTGAATGTAAATAGGTTGATCTAAGCCGTGTTCTCTAATCAGATTAGGCAGGTCTTGAAGCTCCCTTGGGTCTGATATATACATCATAGCCCTTAAATTCACCGGGAGGAATTGCATGATTCCAAATATGAGGAGTGTAACTCCTAGTAAAGTCGGTATTAACAATAGTAGTCTACGAATGACGTAAGTTCTTAAACCCATACCAGTTCACAGCTTGTTACCAAACTCATTAATAAACTTGTTGGGAACTCAGCATGCCGCCCATCATCAGCAGGTCGAGGATGGGTTTCATAAGCGTTGAAGGGTGTACTAATTAAACATTGACTCTCAAGTATAATACAGTAACAATTAAATATAACCTTACATGAACATGAACCAAAATGAAAATACCTGAGGAAAGGAAAGTGGAACTATGTTAGGTAAAAAACCCGTAATGGCTCTTTTACTAAGCCTGTTATTGACGACTTTAACGGTGGCTCCGACATTCGCTGCGCAGCCGCCACTTGACACATCTACTTACTGGATGGCAACGATAGGTCAACCGCGAAGGGTTGACCCCTCCCGTGCATACGACACTGCCAGCGGGGAGCTTATCCTCAACGTCTATGACACCTTGGTACGTTTCAATGAAACTCGGATCCTTGAAACCAGTGTTAGCACTCCATACAACTACACATCGATTAACTCTTTCGAGGGATCTCTCGCCGACCGGTATACCATAAGCGCGGATGGTTTAACATGGACTTTCCACATAAGGGAAGGCGTGAAATTCCAGCCTTGGAAGGACGAGAATGGAACGATTCACTCCGGCGACATTCTAACACCTGAAGACGTGGAGTACTCCTTTGAGAAAGGCTTGGTGCAGGACCAGTTTGGAAGCCCTATGTGGATGTTCTATCTCCCCTTAACCGGTGAGCATAACAGTGATGCATGGGATTTAGACGGTGATGGCGCGCTTAACGCGACTGAGGCGGCCGCCGCAGCCGCGGTGCTGAAAAACGTTATAACCCGCGACGACGCCGCTCGCACAGTGACGTTCCATATGAACTTCGCGTTTCCACGAATCGCTTTCCTACAGATCCTAACTCAGTGTTGGGGCGGTGTTGGCAGCAAGAAGATGATGAAGGATTATGGTTGCTGGGATGGGGAATGGGATGCCTACTGGAC
Source organism: uncultured Candidatus Bathyarchaeia archaeon (assembly GCA_964396445.1). GTDB lineage: Archaea > Thermoproteota > CALKCG01 > B24 > JAWCPE01 > CAYNFI01. The sequence continues at coordinate 4,453 of CAYNFI010000017.1, read as the reverse complement.
TAACTGGAGGAGGAAACCGAGTAATTCATACGGTCCACTTGACCTAAGATACGCCGCTACAAACCCGAAGACTGGAAGACCGTTTTGCGGCAACCATCCAGCCGCGGACTATCCGGCGATGTGCGGAACAGGACCCTATAAATTCACTTACTGGAACAAGGCTACGCTGGAGTGGCGGGTTGATAGATTCGCGGACTACTGGAGAGGCTGGCCTTGTCCGGGCTTACCTGCCTACCTTGAAACAGTCATAGTCAGAGGTATCCCTGAGTGGACGACGAGGAAGATGCTGTTCCTATCCGGTGACTACGATCAGCTTGCCGTACCAAGAGCAAACATGCTTGAACTTCTATCTAGTGAAGATCCGAAAAGTGATCCGTTGCCAGGCATCGTCTGTTTCAGGGATATATCGCCAATGTTAGCTGAGGACAACCTGTTCTTCACATTCGAATTAGCGGAGGGCAGCCCGTACATGGGCACGGGGAAGTTCCCAGATGGAATACCCCGTAACTTCTTCGCTAACACCAAGGTGAGGCAGGCTTTTGCATACTCCATAGACTTTGTAACCTTACTCAGAGACGCATGGTTCAACGAGGCAAGCCAACCCAACACATGGTGGATACAAGGATTAGCTCCGGACTACGAGGACAAGACTCTAGCGAAATACGCCCTCAACTTAACTAAGGTTGAGGAACTGTTGAAAGCCGCCACCTTCACACAAGACGGTGTTACTAAATCCGTTTGGGAATGGGGCTTCACGTTTACGATGTTATACAACCTAGGGAACGACCAGAGAAAGATCTGCAACGAACTCGTCATAAACGCTATCCACAGCCTCAACATCAAGAGACCCGGGCTACCACAGTTCAAAATCAGCAACCTCGGCATAGACTGGCCCGTCTACCTAGATGCACTGGAAGCCTCAACCATGCCCACCTACCACATAGGATGGATGGCTGACTTCGCTGACGCGGACAACTGGGCAAGGCCCTACATGCATAGCCTCGGCGACTTCTCCTACTTCCAAATCGTGGACGCAGACCCGAACTACAACACCACCCACATCGATGAGTTGATTGAGGAAGGAATAAGGACGCTCGACGGTCCGAAGAGGGAAGCTATCTACAAGGAACTGCAGAGGCTCTACCACGACCTGGCTCCCAGTATCCCAATACAGCAAAACTTTGGTCGCCGCTGGCAGAAACCATGGGTTAAAGGGTTCACTTACAACGCTATATACCCAGGGATGCCTCAAACCAACTACTACTATTACATATGGAAGGGATGGTACACTCCACCGGCGCCTCCGCCCACAGCAACCGTTGGCGCCCTTCTCGGTTCGAGTGTCCCCATAACAGCCTCCTTCACCGACCCCGTAACCGGGAAGCCCGCGGCTGGTTTCCTAGTGTTCATACAGCAAAGCTTGGATAATGCTACCTGGACCAACGTCGGCGCGGCTGTAACCGATAACAACGGCTACGTCGTCGCATCAGTTACTCCACCCTTAGGGACTGTGCAGTACAGAGTTAATTTCACAGGGTACGCCGCTCCTGAACAAGCATCACCTGGACTGCTCTATACGAACGCGAAGTACTACGAGGGAATGATAGCGAACCGTTCACTATCTCTGATTTTGCTGCCACAGATCGGTACATCGGTAAAAGTTACAACGAGAGCTATAGAGGGCGTATTAACCGACGCCTTAACACCCTTGGCTACGAAAGCTGATGTAACCAGCCTAACAACCGAGGTGTCCAGCCTAAGGACCAAGATATCCAGCCTAGAGGGTACTATAAGCACATTAACAACGTCTCTATACGCTTCGATAGGCATCGCAGTAGTAGCGATCTTAATCGCTATAGTATCTCTTACAAGGAAAAGAGGGCCATCTGAGGAGTGAAAACTCCTCTTCCCCCCTTTTTATTTCTCTAACATTAAACCAAGTGAACCCCATACCTGATAACCCTGAGTTAAAATAGCGCTGCAGGTTTCACTTTTTAAACTAGCTCTAACATAGCTTTGGCTTCTCCTCTTTAATGATTTACGTGTTTCAGGTGAAGCCATGAATAAACATCCAATCGTATACTTGGGTTCGCTAGCTCTATGTAGACTCTGGGAAAGCCTCCTCGTAGGACACTCCCTTCTTGATGCAGATCGCCCTTACAGTGGATGCTACCCGTTGCCAGTATCCAGAACTTGGGGTTAAGAGGGATGGCAGGTGGCTGAGGAGCCCTGGTTCCACGCCTTCCATAAACACTGCGATGGATTTGAAAACCCATGGTCTTAAGTTAAGTTTATCGTAAGTCACTCGGCTCCCCGTCTTATACGCCACATCAACAACCCTTTCAAGGCTTTCCTCACCATCGTTAACCTTAGGGATGATAGGTCCTAGGAAAACCCATGTTTCAGCTTTCCTCGCCGCGAACGCTTCTAAAACCGCCACCCTATCCTCAGGACGTGAAGCCCTAGGCTCTAACCTTCGCGCCAAGTCTTCATCCATAGTCGTTATAGTAACGCCTACGTCGAAACCTCCGGGCTTCACCAGGTCCATGTCTCTTAGAACAAGATTCGACTTCGTCTGTATTGATACGGGGAAACCGTGGGCTAAGAGGGCTTCGAGGCACATCCGCGTTAACCCAAGCCTCGCCTCCAAGGGCTGGTATGGGTCTGTGACGGTGCTTACGCCCACAACTCCCCTGGGCTTATACCTGAGCTCCCGCTGTAGAACCGAGGCTATGTTACGTTTAGCCTTCACGAACCGCCCCCAGCTCAGTGCCAAAGCCTGATCGCGGAAAGTCGATCGAGCGTAACAATAGATACAGCCGTGCTCGCAGCCGAGGTAGGGGTTCAGGGAGTAGGTTAAGTGAGGAAGCCTGCTTCTGGAGAGGGCTGTTTGACACATCATGCTTGAGTACTCAACGGTTGCCGTTTCCGCTCCCCATCAACCAAAGAAGATTTGGAAGGATTTAAAGACTTAATGAGGAGGTAGAAGCGGCGCCTGCCTGCTCCAATATTCCCCGCTGTATTCATGTCATCATAAGGATTATCGGTAATGCATCCAACATAAAATGGATGAGTATCGGACCGAGAATATTTCTAGTTCCTCCGCGAACGTAGGCTACACCTAAAACCACGGATAAGGGGAAAACGTTACCGGCTAAGCGGGCGACAACCCATGGTCCTGAAAATGAGTATACCCCTACATACGAAGGGATATGCCAGAGGGTCATCAAGAATGAACTTAGAAGAATCGCGGGTAAGGCTTTAACTAGGCTTAAGGGATGCTGAGGCATGATTCTATCGAGGATGTATCCCCTCGCAACAGTTTCTTCCACAACGGCAACGGGGAAAAATGAGTAAAACACCATGTACCAGAGATACCAAGCTGGAATAGACGTATTTTGCACTGGTACGTATTGGGTTGGGCCGAGGAAGTAACTGAAAATCATCATCAATGAGCCAATCGCTATGAATACTGGAAATAAGGCGGAACTCCAAAACACGCTTTTAACCAACCCTTTTCCCTTCAAACCAACACTGGAAAGAATCTCCTTCAACGACCGGCGTCTCTCCCAGAAAGCAAGGAAAACAATGAGAAAAACGAGGATACCTCCCCAACCAACAGCAATACCTGTTAATAAGCCTACGATAATGGGAATCGTGACGTGCTGCGGCAACGATCCATCGGAGGATCCTCTGAACAAAGTAAGCGCTACAAAATTAAGGGTGACGAAAAGCCAAACAATAAAAGGTCCCCTCAACTCCCCAAAATTCTTAGACGCCGTAAACTATCACTAAACCCATATCGTATGTGCACCCTTTTTAATCATTCCACTTTGCCTGAAAAACTCTTGAATGCCGTGTAAACCTCTGTAGATTTTCTTTAGATATTACCTTTGGTCTAAGGATGTGGTATGTCTATACCTAAGTTTATGCGTATACGTATCCCGTATTTAAGAGCCAACGCATCTTCTTAATGTTCTTCACACCCGTCTATTCATTATATGATTTGATACCTTCAATGAAGCAATCGTAAACGAGGGAGTCTCGAAAAGCGGGTTCGAGGCTGGTTCTTAGGTAAAAACTTACTGGCAACTAAGGGATTCTTCTGGGCCTAGTTCATACACTTTACGCGAGACGTTCCTTTCTTCACCTTTCTAACCATGAAGGCATAGTGCTAATGGGATGACCGTTATACCTTAGACGATTTGAATCTAAGTGGAGATCTGTTTAAGCTGTCTTTTATACATGTCCAGAATCTCGGTTACTGTTGTAGCGTCTTCTGGAGCGCGTTCCTCCCTGAACTTGACAAGCCTAGGAAAACGGATGGCTAACCCGCTTCCCGTTCGTATGTTACCGAAGCCGCATGTATGGAGGGGGCTGAGTGTAATCTCATCACCGATGAGCTCCATGACCTTGGCTGGTATAAACCAGTAGTCGGGTTTCATGAGGGCGT
>CAYNFI010000016.1:0-34090 GCA_964396445.1 uncultured Candidatus Bathyarchaeia archaeon | reverse complement strand
TAACCCCATCCCAGCCGCGTTTCTTCAGGCATCGACGGGCTTCTTTGGGCTGAGGGACCTAAGGAAGCCACGCAGTCTACGCAGGTCTCCTCATCCACGTTAAAGCAATATCGGCAAACCTGCTTCCCACATGCTTGACAAACATAGCGTGCGTTGAGTTTACCACAAACTTCACATGCGGGAGCTGGCATATATAAGATAATCCCTTCTAACATATATTTATTCCATTCGGATAGGGACTGGAAAAAGTGTTTACTCCTTAAAAGAATCTACATAGGGGAAAGATAAGGTTCCTGACTACATGAAGCTCGAAAAAATGATTTCCCCCATTCTCTTATGGCACCACATTAACGCTAGATGAGGATGAAGATCAGGGTTAGGGCGACGCATATGATGAGGAGGATGAAGGCGTACTTAACCATCGCACGGTCACCGAAGATAATTGGAAAGGGTCCTATGAGCACGGCGCCTCCAAACCGTGCCTTTCCAACCCTCCTCACGGAATTAAAAGCCATTAAGATGAGGCCTAAAAAGGTTAGCGTTATGCCTAGGATCACCAGGGATAATCCTAAATTTATAAACGTGGGATCCGTTAATCCTCACCCAACGATCACCTTCAGCAAGAACGGGAATAAAAACCTTAACACTTAACTGACCTAAGCGGGATATAGACACAGCTTGAACGCAGACGCCCTCGTTATCGTTGGACTAGCTTCACACGCTTCTGTGCCACGTAGTAGGCGAAGTTTGTGAAGGAAATGTCTGCAGACACGTTGTGGTCGACGCATGGGATGTAACCTCCCTCATCAGCAGCTTGGAAACGAAGCGTAAGCTCATCTTGAATCGCTTCAGGGCTTTGCGCCAAGGCACGTTTATCCACTCCCCCTATCAAGAGCAGTTTTTCCCCCCAGGTCTTCCTAAGCTTCCCCGCGTCCATGCCGGCTGCGACCTCTAAGGGGATGAGGCAGTTAACTCCGGCTTCGACGAGGCGTGGAAGCAGTAGTGTTGGGTCCCCGTCGGTGTCAATAGCGATTACTTCAACGCCTAGGTTACGAAGGAAGGCCGTAACCTTCCGATAACCTGGCTGGATGAACTCAGTGAAAAGCCTTGGTGATATATGAGGGCCGTTCTTATAGGACATATCCTCGGCGAAGTCGACGTAGTCCGGTGTCACATCGCGTAAGGCCTCCTCGCTGGTTTCGATGAGGAAATCCGCCCAAAAATCGAAGAAGGCTCGCAGCACCCTCGGCTCCCTGTAGAACGACGTTAACAAGCGTGGCAGCCCCAGCAAGTTCCTTACCATCCAGAAGAAGCCTGGGTAACGCAGCCTCACAGGGCGATCCGTTACCCGATAGTATTCGATGAGCTCCGGGCTCCAGGTTAAAGGATAACGTCTCAGGTCTCGTGGATTGAAGCGTTCCCTAAACTTTAAGAGGCCCTCAGCGTTCTCAACCGGGAAACTAAGGAACATGGGCATAGACGTAGCGGTCTTTAAAGCCTTTGTAACGATCCCGGTCTCATTAACTTCCACGCGGTACCTCTCGTCCTCCTCTAAAATCCGGGAGACGAAGCGTGGGATAGGGTCGAAGTCTATGGGTAGAGTATCGATGCGGTCGAAGCCGAAGTAATCTTCAACACTCATACCTGGTGGTAGACCTTCACTGTACCAACGGCTTAAAGTATCATCCCAATACCCAAGCCATTCATAGAGAGGTAGGCGATCCGGCGACTTGAAATTCATGATCGCTCTGAAACGCTCCCTACCGTTCAACCCCTCCACCTCTTTCAAGTCCAGTAATCGAAGTGAAACGCGGAGTGGCATAGGGAAAACCTTCGCGAAGTCTCATTGCACTACCACTCACAGCTTTAACCTCTAAATCCTCCCAACCTGATCTTATTTAAAACTTTAGTGAAAAGGTGGGACTATGGGATCGTAGGTTTAATCCTATGGTTTTAGGGATTGAAACCCTGGAATTTACTCAACACGTGATTTTTATGGATAAACTCTTCGAGGGAAAATGGTTTTACAGAGAATGTGCGCAGATGTCTGTCAGGGGACATTTAAGGCAAAGGGGCTTTTTCCTACAATAGGTTTTTCCAAGCCTAACCATTAATGCACGTAACTCCTTGTATACTTCAACGGATGCAGGTAATCCTTCCTGTACTAAGGATTGCACATCCTCGTAAGCTAGGTTTAAGCTTGGGATAAGCCCTAGACGTTTAAGGATCCGTTTCACGTAAAGGTCGATGGGGAAGACAGGTTTATGTGCTGCGTATAGGAGGATCGAGTCAGCGGTTTCAGGTCCAATCCCTTCCATGGACAGAAGCTCCTGCCTCACACCTTCCAATGATCCTCTGAGGAGCTTATCCAAAGAGCCTTCATACTTTGCCACCAAGTACTTAGAGAATATAACAATTCGCTGCGCCTTCTGCCTGTAGAAACCCGCGGGTTTAACGAGTTCTTCAACTAATCTTATGTCAGCCATGCTGAGGGCTTTAGGGTTAAGTAAACCCGCGGTTTTAAGGTTTGCCAGAGCCCACTCCACGTTCCGCCATGTCGTCCGCTGAACGAGAACGGCGCCTACGACGACCTCGAACGGTGTTTCGGCAGGCCACCATCCCTGCTTACCGAAGTACTTTAAAAGTCTCATATGAACCTCTATAAGGTTCATGGCTCCACCTCCGCCTATTTACGAGTCTATGGAAAACATCTTTAAAACACTTAGGGCCGGCGGACGTTAATAGAGTCATAGGCAGAACCGCTAAATAAATCATGTGTAGAAATAACGTAGGAGCTTGTTGCCTGTGCTAACCCTCAGCTATGATAAGGGAACTATACTCATAAGGAGCGATGCGAGGATACCTTACAGTAGCTGGGATCCGAGGGTTAAGGCTTTTCGAGCTCAAGCCCTCTACTACAGGGAGATCAACGATTACTTAAAACAGAGCCGTATCCCCTACACGGATGGGGTATTGGATGTCCTTCCATGCCCATTGTTAACGTGCAACGTAAAACTACGAGACTATCAACGGGAGGCTCTAGATGCGTGGTTTAAAGCCGGTCGGAAAGGCGTGATCGTCTTACCTACAGGCGCTGGGAAAACCGTTATAGCCGTGGAGGCGATGGCGAGACTTAACACATCCACCGTAGTGGTTGTGCCCACCCTCGACCTTGTCGAGCAGTGGCGGCGAAGGCTAGAGGAGGAGTTTAAGCTCGACGTAGGTGTATATGGAGGAGGTGAGAACGTCCTCCGACCCCTCACCGTCTCCACGTATGACTCGGCGTACCTGAGGGTTGAGGAGCTTGGAAACAGGTTCCCTTTCGTGGTCTTCGATGAGGTTCATCACCTCGCCGCCCCGGGTTTTAGCCAGATCGCTGAGATGTTCGCATCCCCTTTTAGGCTTGGCTTAACTGCTACGTATGAGCGGGAAGACGGGTTTCACAGCGAGCTTCCCCGTCTCGTAGGGGGTAAGGTTTACACGCTCGGCGTGGAAGCCCTCGCTGGGAAACACCTTTCCACGTACAGCCTGCATAAAGTCTTCGTGGAGTTAACCCCTGATGAGCAGGTGGAGTATGATAATGAGTATAAGGTTTTCAGGGATTACCTTAGAAGGCAAGGCATCACTATGAGAAGCCCAATGGACTTTCAACGGTTCATCATGAGGACAGGCCGGGATAGGGCTGCAAGGGAAGCCCTCTTAGCTAGGAATAGGGCGTTGGAGATCGCGTTAAACTCCTCCGCGAAGCTGGAAGCCCTGAGAAGAATGTTGACGGAAAACCCTTCGGAGCGTGTGCTGATATTCACCCAGCATAACCAGCTGGTCTACAGGATTTCCAAGATGTTCCTCATACCAGCCATAACGTATACAACACCTAAAGATGAGCGTTCAGAGATCCTTGAGAAGTTTAAGACGGGGAGGTACCGTATGATCGTGACTTCGAAGGTTTTAGATGAGGGTATCGATGTCCCAGATGCCACCACGGCCATAATCCTAAGCGGCACGGGAAGCACACGGGAATTCATCCAACGCCTTGGACGTGTGTTGAGGAAAAGGGAGGGAAAGAAGGCGAAGCTCATAGAGATCGTTTCAAAGGAAACCGCTGAGACGAGGATAAGCCAGCGTAGGAGAAGAGGGCAGCATGAATTGATGGTGTAAAACCGGAAATAGTGATTGATAAGTGGCTGGAGATGAAAGAAGCCTATGCTACCTATAAACCTTCTAGTAACGCGGACGCGTAGAGGCATGGTTAAACCCGTGTACGCCCCTATGGATGAAGCATACCTAGGCGTAGCGGAGACCTTGATTGAGACGTTTAAGCGGCATGTAGGCGCTAAGAAGGGAGGTCTTATAGATGAAGTGGACCGCTATGAAGGTGTCGGTTTTGATTTCCGCTTCATACGCGGACTGGCAACCATTCTGGAAAGACGAAGCGTCTTCGAAGCTAAAAGCGTCGTAGACCCCGTGAAGGCAAGGAGTGTCGTATTCGAGGAAGCGAACCGGACTTGCTTCGTGGCATCGAGTACACTGAGGCAGCAGGTTCTAGGGAAGGCTGCTGAAACCCTCGAGGTTTCTGTTGAGGACCTTAACAGCTCTCTATGGAGTGACTTGGAAGAGGAGCTTGTGTTAAAGGACTTTAACCCCCTTAGCCCTATAGACCTATTAAGGTACTACAATCTCTGCCTAACCCAAACCCTACTCTTCAGGTCGACACTTCTAGAGTTCACTGTTAAAAGCAACTGGAAAAGGATCTTCCGTGGAATCAAGCGTTTAGGGCTCATATACTCAGCTGAAAAAAGACCTGAAGGAGTCTATGTGACGGTGGATGGACCCCTATCGCTTTTCAAGCTAACGGACAGGTATGGAACCTTCGTTGCCAAGCTGCTTCCCGCCGTAGTGGAAGGCGAGGGCTGGAAGATAAGGGCAAGCATCGTTGGCGGCTGGCGAGGGGAAAAAAGGTTACTTCAACTTGAGCTGGATGAGAAAGAGGTTGGTCACCTCGTTAAATATGTATCTCAGGAGCCTTGGCAAACGGAGCGGGTCTTCGACAGCTCCGTTGAAGAACGCTTCGCAAGAGGTTTTCAAGCTCTACACTCAGGTTGGAAGTTGACAAGGGAGCCTGAACCCCTCATCACCGGCGAAAACGTGATGATCCCGGACTTCAGCTTTGAGAAGGACGGGTTGAAGGTTTACATGGAAGTTGTGGGCTTCTGGACTCAGGAGTACTTGGAACGGAAGACGCAGAAATTGAAGCAACTTCCTGAGGTGGATATGATCGTAGCCGTCGACGGCAAGCTAGCCTGTTCAAAGCTGAAGCATGTTAAGGGAGACATCATCGTCTACGAAGGCGATGTCCCACTTAAACCGGTCGTCACGCATTTAAAAGTATTGGAGGAAGAAAACGTTGCCGAGCAGGTAAATGCGTTGAGGGGTAGAAAGGTTGAGCTGAGAGGAGATTTCCTAGAGATGAGGGAGGTTGCTTGTATGCTCGGAGTGTCTGAAGAAGCCGTTAAAAGAACTTTAGAAAATGTGAAAGTTGATGGTTACAGGTTTCTAGGTGACATTCTCGTAACTGAGGTGAAGCTTAAGGAAATTGCGTTGAAAATCGAGGAACTAACTGAACAGAGGCTGTCAAAAGTCCTCCAAACCATCGAGGACATGGGAGGTAGGAAACCTTACGTAGTTCTTGAAGCTCTAGGATACGAGGTTCGATGGCGTGGACTCGACCCTGAGAAAGCCGTTGTTCAAAAGAAGACCAGCTGACAACAGTTGGCTTCATACGGGTTCGTAGAAGTTAAACCATGGACTTTACACGCTTCAGCTTCTAGCTCCTCATATACATGCCCAGCCTTCAATAAGGTTTAAAACTGTAGGTCTTCAAGACTTATGCTGGATAAGAGACGCCAACTGTTTCCCAGCGGTGTAGTAGATGCGTTTCGCTCACATAGCTGATGTTCATCTCGGGCGTAGGCAGTACGGGCTCTGGGAAAGAGGCCTCGATTACAGTAACGCCTTCACCCATGCTGTTGATACCATCCTGAAACGCAACGTCGCCTTCGTCCTAGTTTCAGGAGATCTCTTCGACAGTAGGCTTCCACCAGCCTTCGCCGTGAGGAAGGCCTTCACTGAGTTAATGCGGCTACGCGAAGCACGAATTCCGGTTTACGCTATCAGAGGCAACCACGACGCTGTTGAAGCTATGCGTGGAGGTAACTACCTGAACCTCCTCGCAGACGCTGGTTTAATCCAGTACCTTGAAACCCCCGATCAATGCTTCAGAGACCTCATCGTCGAGGGTGAGAGGGTAAGAATACTAGGCTTCGGCTGCAGCCCAGAAGCCTTCGTTAAGACGCAGGTTGAAGCCGTGAAGGCTAAGGTCGACCCGAAGGCTGACTACAACCTGCTCATGATGCATCAAACCTTCGACCGGGTTGAGGCACGTGAACAATCTTACCCTGTTTACACAAGCCAATTCTATGAGGAACCCTTCAAACACATCTGTTACTACGCTCTCGGACACATCCATGAGCACGCACTGAAACACCCTGAACTCCCAGCGTACTACCCAGGTTCCCTTGAATCCTGGGACCTTCAAGACGCTGAGACCCTTGAATACACAGGGGAAACAGGGGGTGTAAATAGGAGTCCTCAGCGTGCGAAGGGGATCCTCATCGTCGAGGTTGAGGGTAGCCGTATGAGAGTTGAATCAATCACGCTTCCATGCCGCAGGGTTTTCCACCTTGTGTTTCGGTACGTGGAAGTCGACCCGGGTAAGGCTACCGAGGACATCCTTGGCTTTCTCAACGCGTACAACGTGGAAGACAGCATCGTGAACGTGACGGTTTACGGTTGTGTAATACCTGGTACAAGGCGTTCAGAACTCATGGTTGGAAAGGTACGGAGGGTCTTAAGCAAGCCCCTTAAGGTACGTGTTAATAACAACCTCACCTACCCTGGTTTACGCGTTGAGGAAGGACTGAGGGCTCAGGTAAGCGTGGAATCCGCGCTCTTAACCTATTTCAGTGAACAGCTTAAGGACGTTAAGGAAGCGGAGGGCCTTACGAAAGTCGCGGCGACGGTGTTTCACCTCCTTGAACAGAGGGAAAGCGACAAGGCGAAGGAGGTCCTTGAGCGTGCTTTCTGAACTCCACGTCGTCAACTGGAAGCCTTTCGACGATGCCACGGTTAACTTCACAGAAGGCATCAACCTCATATCGGGAAGAAACGGTTCTGGTAAAAGCAGCCTCCTCGAAGCCTTATGCTTCGCCCTCTACGGAGAAGCCGCCTTGCCCTACGAGCTTGAAGCCGCTATCCGCCATGGACAATCATACGCACGGGTCGGGCTTAAGTTTCGAGGAGGTGATGGAAACTATTACCGTGTTGAAAGGTTCCTCCGTTTAAAACCCGACGGGAAAGGAGGACTTAGAGGCTATACAGATCCTGTTAAAACACGTTTCATACACCCAGACGGCACAGTTCTCGTCGGAACAAGGAAGGTAGACGAGGAGGTTGCAGAACACTTTGGGATCCCCTCAAAGCTCTTCCTCGAAGCCCTTAACATAAGGCAGGGACAGCTGAGGTACATCGTGGAAGTTAAGGGACATGAGCGAGAGAAGTACCTTGACAGACTTATAGGGATATCAAGCCTCGAGGAATGCTATGAAAGGGCTTGGGAAATCGAGTCCTGGTGCAGAACAAATGTGGTGGAGCGGGAGGCTCGCGTCCAAACCCTTACCGAGCAGGTTCAGCTGATACCCCAGCTGATGCAAGAAGTTGTACTATCTAAAGAAAAGTTACTGGGATTGGAGGCTCAGCTTGGGACTAAGAAGACACTTTTTGATGAATTAAAGGCTAAGGTGAATCAACTTCAAGAGTTAAAGGCGCAGCTATCCCGCATTCAAAGTGATATGCGGCTTGTAAACGCATCGTTGCAGAACGCGTTTCGTACGATGGAGGACGTCGTTAAAGAGCTTAAAAGCTTAGAGGAAGCCACGCTTGAAAGGGTTGACCTTGAGAACCGGCTAAGGGATGTAGCTGAATTAAGGCAACGGAAAAGCGGGTTTGAGACGCGGCGTAGCCTCCTTATCTCCAGCTTCATACCACCAAACCGTGTCCAAGAACACATAGAAGAGCTTACAGCCCAGCTTAACCTAAAGCTGAGGAACGTTGAACAGCTACAGCGGAAAACTGTTGAACTTGAGGCATTCCTTTCTGAGCAAGCAGTCTTGGAAACCCGTTACAGCCGCTACGGAGAAGTTTCAAGAACGTACGAGGAGCTTTCCGAAAAATGGGTTGGGCTTAGAACCGAGGTTGAGGGCTTAGAAAAGACTTTAGAGGGCTTAAAGACGAACGTGGACATGAACTGTCCAACCTGTCTCCAGCCGATTACAGCTGACTATGCTAGGACTGTATGCGCAAGGTTGAGTGAGAAAGCGGCGTCGCTGAGGCAAGTATTAGTGGCTACAGAGGTGATGCGGAATTCGCGGCGGGAAGAGCGTGAGAGGCTTGAAAAAGAGGGTGCGAGGTTGAAGGAGTTAGCGGGCACCGTTGGAAGCCTCAAAACCCTAATCGAAGCCCTTAAAAAAGATATTGGTGAGGTTGAGGAGCTTGAGAAACGTAAGACGGCGTTGGAGGAGGATTTGAGAAAAGCCTTGGCAGATGAGGAGGAAATACGAGAGGTTGAGGAGGCGCTGAAACCCCTTAACACCGAGCTGGCGGAAAGGGAGAAACTACGCTGGAGGCTTGAAGCCATAAACAAAAGGCTTGAGGAGAAGCCTGGTCTAGAAACCCAGCTTCAAACCGTTAAGGCTGAGGTGGCGCAATTCCGGTTGGAAGCTCAGCGTTTAACGGATGAGGAAGAGAGCTTAAGGAAACGCTTCAGCCAAGATGAACTGGATAAACAGGTTAAGCAAAGCGAGGTTTTAAACAGGGAGGTTTTCACACTCTCCGGTGAAGCTGGACGGATTGAGGGGGAACTCCGTAAAATGGATGAGCATCTGATAGAGTTGGAGGAGCGGAGGACAACACTCCTGAAGGTTCAAGGCGAACTCGTAAAGTGGAGGAACATATCGGAGATTACCTCAAAGATCAGGGTGGCTTTTCGAGGATCCCAGTCGATTCTGAGGAAGCAGTTCATCGACTCCCTCAACACGGAAGCCGGGCAGGTGTTCCTCGACGTGAGGAGGAAGAGCAGGTTGGAGGGCATAACCGTTGAATCAGATTACGGCATATACATCAGCGAAGCTGGGGGAAGATACCCTGTGGGCACCTACTCAGGTGGCGAGAAGACGTTGACAGCCATCGTACTCCGCACAGCCCTGGCTAAGACCATGCTCGGTGAAGTCCCGATCCTCATATACGATGAGCCTACAGAGTACTTGGACCGTGAACACCGAGAAAGCCTCGTCAGCTGGATTAAAGACTACGGGGAGATCCAGCAGGTAATCGTGGTCTCAAACCTAGAGGACTTCGAAGACGTCGCCGACAACATTGTCCAAGTAGCCATGGGCGGCGAAGGCGTTTCAACAATCGATTAGGGTTCAGCCTAAACCTCCAAACCTAGAAACGGCGCCGCCGCGAGGGTGATGCCTAAAACAATCATGGCGAAGCCACTTACCTTCGGAACCCAAACCCCGTACCGCGTTTTCCGCGCAGCAGTCGCCAGCCCTCCCATGATATAGGCGAGGGGGAGAAGCCCAACCGTGGTGCCAAGCCCGAAGATGAACACAAGCGCCGTTCCACGGAGCACATCACCTATCGATGCAGCCCACAACCACATAGCGAGCTCCACTGGGCATGGCGGTAAACCACGGATAAGCCCCAAGGCGAGAGCCGCGACCTTTCCAAGCCCAGACCCTTCCCCGGTTTTCTCACCGTTATGATGGTGGATAACGTGGATGAGGGGTTTACCCGTGAACATGATGAAGCCGAAAAGGGCGGTTATGATGCCAGCAACAATTTCGAATGGCTCCTTCAGGTTCTGGAGTATAGTCACCCCAGCTAAGGAGAATACGAAGCCTAGAACCGTATCCACTAGGGCCATACCCAAGCCGTATAAGGCTACGAGGGCAACCCCATCCCTTACACGTTTACTCGCCCAGATAGCGTATAGCGATACCACAACTTTATCCTCGCAGGGCTCCAAGGTATGCGCCAACCCAAGAATGAAGGCGCCGAGGAACGTGAGCCCAACGATTTCCATCTCTACCACATCGTGAAAGCCGCAGGGTACTTATGAAGACTTTTCCTAGCCTTGCTTAAGGCTAAGCAACTCACCGAGGGTTTTAAGCTTTCCTTCATCGATCCCATCAACGCCTTAACATATTCGGTTGCGTTTCACCATCCCATAAACCGGTAAAGCGTTCATCCATGGTTTTTCAGATTTCCTAAGCATCTACGCAGATGAAGGTAGGCAAATTCACTCGAGGAAGGATCTCCTAATAGGTAAAGAAACGCGGGTTTCACCTTCTCATAAGCCATGGCTTCCAGAATCCATAGACACGTTTTTAAGCCTAGATACATATTTCCGTTATACGCATTGGACCTTATGTAACCCCTACCACGCTGTGAGTTGAGGTTTGTAAGAGTCCGCGTTCATATACTGGATCTAGTGGTGTTTGGAAGCCTTGAAGGTCAAGTTCCTAGGCGGTGTTGAAGCTATCGGTAAGTCCGCCGTCTTAGTAGAAACCGGGGAGGCACGGATTCTCCTAGACTACGGGGTCGCCATCGATCATGTTCCAAGCTTTCCCATGCATGTGCCACCGAAGGACTTGGACGCCGTGGTTTTAACCCACGGCCACCTCGACCACTGCGGCGCCACACCGATCCTCTACATACGGGGACGTATACCCGTTTACGCGCTTCCAGCCACCTTCGACCTCGCTGAAATCCTCATCAAGGACTTTCTAAGGCTTTCAGGTTACTACCTCCCATACGAGTTCCTCGATATGAGGAGTATGATAAGCCACAGCGTCCCAGTGAAGTACGGTGAGGAGGTTAGGGTTAAGGACGCTACTGTTCGTTTCCTTAACTCCGGGCACATCCTAGGAAGCAGCCAAGTCGTGGTTAGGGATAAGACTTCAGCTGTCCTATACACGAGTGACATGAACACGGCGGACACAAACCTCCTAAGGATGGCGGATAGGGACTACGGGGATCTCGACGCCGCTGTCATTGAGAGCACCTACGCCTTGGAAGAGCACCCTGTCAGGGAGGAGCTTGAGAAAAGCTTTGTGGCAAGGCTTTACAGGGTTATGGAGCGAAGAGGGATAGCCCTCATCCCAGCCTTCAGCGTAGGGCGTTCACAGGAAATCCTATGCGTGCTTGAAAAATACGGGTTCGAGTACCCTGTAACCGTTGACGGGATGGCTGTGGAAGCGAACGAGGTTTTCCTGAAGCACCTCGAAAACCTAAGGGACCCCGAACTGTTCAAGAGGGCTTTAGGCATGGCAGACTGGGTTTCAGGTTGGAAGGAGCGGAAGGCTATTCTCAAGAAGCCCGGGGTTATCGTAGCCCCAGCGGGCATGTTAAGGGGGGGATTAGCCGTATTCTACGCTGAGCGGTTAGCGCGGGCTCCGCAGAACGCTATATTCCTCGTGAGCTTCCAGATCCCTGGAACCCCCGGGAGGGTGCTTCAAGAGACTGGCATGTTCATGATCCATGGAAAGACGCGGAAGGTTGAGGCTGAGGTTCATAAATTCGACTTCTCATCCCACTCAGGCATGAGTGGGCTTCACGAAACCGTGAAGAACTTCCGAGGAAGCCCCACTGTTTTCCCCATCCACGGCGAGAAACAGAGCTGCCGCGGACTGGCTGATTGGGCGAGGGAAAACGGGTTGAAAACAGTGCTTCCGAGGATCGGTGACACCTACGAAGTACCGGGTTGAAACTCGAAGCCGTACTATAACTTCATCATTTTATTGATAGAAAGAATTAACTTGATTACACGCAGATAATTGTACCGATGGGTTTAGAGGTGGTGCGCGTTGAAGGTTACAAGGATCGACATGTTCCCCTTAGATGTACCCTTCACGGAACACGTACGTCCCCATATGGAGCGGGCTTTAACCCACGGCACGAGACTGTACGTTTACAAGGTCTACACGGACACGGGTTTAACGGGTGTAGGTGAGGGCCCGAGGGACGATGATAAGATCCCGCGGTACATTAACAAGAATCCCTACGATTTTCTCCTCGATGATACGTCTCTCGGCATCCAAATGGCGCTTTACGACGTGATAGGGAAACACGCTGGGGTCCCGGTTTACAGGCTCCTAGGACAGAAGATCCGGGACTACGTGCCCATCGCATGGTGGTCCATCGACATGCCCCCGGAGGACTGGGTGGAGGAGGCTAAGACTGCGATGCAGCTAGGCTATAAAGCGTATAAAGTTAAGGCACGTCCCTGGAGGGATATCGTGGAGCAGGTGGAAGCCCTCTCAAAAACGGTGCCTGAAGACTTCAAGCTAACGGTAGACGCCAACAGCTACTTCCTCAACGCGGGTAAAGCCGTGCCCATACTTGAGAAGCTGGAGCGATACCCCATCGTGGACTGCTTTGAAACCCCGATCCCGCAAGGCGACGTTGAAGGGTATAAGACGATTAGGGGGAAGGTTAAACGCCTAATCGCCGTGCATTTCGGGGTGCCGCCGCCTATCACAGCCATACGGGAGGATATCTGCGACGCCTTCATCATCGGTGGACCTGCTGGAAACGTTCTCAGACAGGCAGCGGTCGCCGCAGAGGCTAATAAACCCTTCTGGCTTCAAATGGTTGGGTCCGGAATCACCGCAGCCTTCGTCCTCCACCTCGGAGCGGCTCTATCCCATGCGATTATGCCCGCAATAACATGCCACGAACTCTGGGTGGACGACCTCATAACTGAACGCATCGAGGTTCATGGCGGATACGCTCAGGTCCCTGAGAAACCTGGTTTGGGGGTGGAGTTCGATGAAGCCACGGTTGAGAGGTATAAGGTGGTTCAGAAAAAACCTAAACCCCGCACGGTGCTCGCCGTCGAATGGCGTGATGGAAGACGTCACTACTACCGCCACGAATTGGATATGCATAAGGCTTTCTCACAAGGGAGTGAACCTGGCTTCGAAACGGGAGTACGGATGGAAGTCATTCAAGACGATGGAAGCGAGGCCTTTAACAAAATCTACGCAGCTGTGCAACGGGGACCTCTTTGGTAAAAACTCCGCTAGGTTAGGTTCCCCAAGGATTCTTCCATCCTCTGTAGTCCTTCCTTAATGTTTTCGATAGAGGTGGCGTAGGACAACCTTAGGTAGCCTTCACCGTACTCGCCGAAGGCGTCTCCGTGGACCAAGGCAACCCCAGCCTTCTCCAAGAGGTACCTCATCAGTTCCTTGGACTTCATGTTGAAGCTCTTAACGTTGGGGAAGGCGTAGAAGGCGCCTGTAGGCATTCTACATGTAATCCCCTTGATACGGTTTAACCCCTCCACAACCACCTTCCTCCGTCTATCATATTCCCTAACCATGGCTTTAGATGGCTCCTGCGTCGCCTTCAACGCTACTACAGCGGCTGCTTGGATGAAGGAAACAGGACAACTTGTGATGTTGATCTGAAGCTTAACCATGTGGCTGATGACTTCGCTGTTAGCGACGGCGTAGCCGAGCCTCCACCCCGTCATGGCGTAGGTCTTTGAGAAACCGTCAACCATGATGGCTTGCTCCAGCATACCGGGCTCAGAGAGGATGCTGTGATGCGGTTCCTCATAGGTGATCTTGGAGTAGATCTCGTCGGAGAGTACGATGAGCTTCCTTTCACGGGCGATTTCAGCGATGCCCTCTACATCCTTTTTGCTCAGCATGGAGCCGCATGGATTGTTAGGTGAGTTGAGCACGATCATCCGTGTCTGGCTTGTAATCCGCTTAGCCACATCATCAGGGTTTAACCTGAAGTCGTTTTCCTCCTTAAGCGGCACAGGCACGGGTTTCCCGCCGATAAACCGTACCACAGACTCGTATATGGGGTAGGTGGGGTTTGGGATAATAACCTCATCCCCGGGGTTAACCGTGGCCACAATGGCGGTGTAGAGGCAGGGTTTAGCCCCTGGCATAACCACGACCTGGCTTCTAGGATTAACGTCAACCCCGTAATCAGCCTTGATCTTCTCAGCGATAGC
Organism: uncultured Candidatus Bathyarchaeia archaeon; assembly: GCA_964396445.1. Lineage (GTDB taxonomy): Archaea > Thermoproteota > CALKCG01 > B24 > JAWCPE01 > CAYNFI01. The sequence goes on along the minus strand of CAYNFI010000016.1, from coordinate 19,941 downwards.
CTCACAAAGCTCAGAGATCCCAGTTGAAGGCGTGTAATGGGTGAAGCCGTCTCGAAGCGACTTTGCACAGGCGTCCTTGATATGCTGCGGCGTGTCAAAGTCAGGCTCCCCGAGTTCTAAGTGTACAACCTTTACCCCTCTGCGCTCAAGCTCCTTCGCTGCGGCAAAAACCTCGAAGGCCGCCTCCGTTCCGATGTTACACATCCTCTCAGCGATGAAGCTGAGGCTCATGCTATCCCATAACCTCCTATGCCACACGACTAATCACGTGGTTAAACCCATCCATAGCATTCCACGCATAAATACCTTTTCAAGTTTCTAAGTGAATATAGAAGTAAGGTGAAGCCTGAAGGGTTGATGCGTTATGAAGCAAGGGTCTTGAGCTTCGGAAACTCATTGGAGGGATTATAGCTGGTTTGTAAGGTGGGAGAAGCGGCTCTGTTGATCCTTAGGGTAGGGGAGGTTGATGAAGCGTCTTTAAGGCTTCTCGAAGTTGAGCTTGGGAAAGTTCTCCCAGTCATCAGCCGTCTTTCATCTACAGTTATCCCAATACCTAGAGAAACCTATAACCCAGGTAGACACCAGTTCCACTCAACCGTCATCCTTCAAAAAGCTTCAGAGAACTTGGCAGGCTTCAAACATGACAGGTTTCTCTTAGTGACCGAGGAGGACCTATACGTTCCAGGGTTGAACTTTGTCTTCGGGGAAGCCTACTGTCCAGGGAGGTACGCCGTCATATCCCTGCGTAGATTAAGACCTGAGTTCTACAGGGGAAACCCTGACCTCGGGCTTTTCCATGAAAGAGCGCTTAAAGAAGCCGTGCACGAGCTTGGACATACATTCGGGCTTAAGCACTGCCCTAACCCCAGATGTGTCATGCACTTCTCAAACTCAATCTTAGATGTGGATTTAAAACAATCCAAGCTTTGTGAACGATGCACGGGGCTTCCTAAGCTCTAGAAGCATTAAAGCCAATAGAACATTTCGAAACTCTTAGAACGCGTTAATAGACTACTTCCTTTTTACATGTCCGCTTAATAACCACGAATAAAATAGGCGTGTTTAAACGTTCTTCTTGCTCACATAAACCCTAAATTCTTGAATGAATAAAAATGAATCCATGATGGATGATGAAGTTGGAAACAGAATTATCAGGTCTGTTATTTAAGGTTCATGTCCGAGAGGTCTGGCATAACTGGAAGCTAAGCTCTCCGCTTTGGCCTACTTTAAGGCTTGAACCATTAACCTGCGGGGTCCAAATAAACGGTTTATCTCAACGTCCAAGAGAAGTCTACGCGGAGAAGACGTCTAAGGGAGACGCGCTTAACCTTACATGGGTTTTCCCAGAGGCTCAGGTACACCTGATTCAAAGACTCATTTTTAGTCCAGATGGGTGGTTATTCTTACGCAGTGAGTTGACAAACCTTTCTCAAGAGGGGTTGACCCTTAACAATGTAACACTGCTTAAGCTGATAGGGGAGAGACAGCCCGTATTCGGGTTTGGTAGTAACCAGGAGAAATCCAGAGTCTATGAAGAAGGGGGGTATTGGGCCCGAGTTCGTCTGTTGAATGAGCGTACTCAACCAGCTTCAGAGAAAGAGCCGCTTCCCGCTGAAATCTCTGGGACATCACAGCATCTCTGGGAGATTTACAATCCGACGGATCAAAGGGCGCTACTAGTTGGGTACATAACCTTTGACAGATGGCTGGGGAGAGTTAAAGTAACTTTCAACCCGAACATAGGTGTCACGGAGTGGGATTTAGGCTTCGACGGCGGCGACCTTCTAATCGACCCAGGTCAAACGGTCCATCTGGAAGACGTTGTCTTCATGACTGGGGGAAACCCTTGGCTTCTTCTAGAGGAATTCGGCGACCTGATCAAGGAGAAGCATTGTATCAAACCCTTGGAGAAGCCTCCCGTAAGCTGGTGTAGCTGGTACCCTTACCGTCTAGGCGTCACTGAGGAAGACATCTTAGCGAACGCTAAGGTGGCGGCTCACCGCCTCAAACCCTATGGGTTCAAGAACCTCCAAGTGGACTATGGTTGGGAGAAGGGTTGGCTGGGAAGCGTTTACGAAGAGAAGGAGGAGTTCCCCCATGGTCTGAAATGGCTGTCAGAAGAGGTAGGGAAGATGGGCTTCAACCTAGGCGTGTGGAAAGCACCGTTCTCTATCAGCGAGTTCGACCCCGTATGCCGTGAGCATCCTGAATGGCTTCTAGGCGACGATAAGGAGAAGCCGAAAGCAAAGGGGACGTGGTTCTGGGAGCCGCATGGATATACTTACGCCATGGACTTAACCCATCCAGGAGCGCAGGAGTATATACGTGAGAAGGTAGCGGGTCTAGCCCTTAGAGAGGTTAAATACTTTAAATTTGACTTCATAGGGGACCCCTGCAGTCCATCTCTGCGGAACCGCTACAACCCGAGGATGGTGGCCGGCGGAGGTGTGGAGGCTGTTCGTCTAGGATGCAGGATTGTGGCTGAGGCGGTGAAGGCGGTCAACCCGCGGTGTATAATACTTAACTGTAACCCTTACGAAGTCTGCGGCTTAGGACACTTTGACCTACTCTACACCTGTAACGACACAGGGAACACTGGTTACATATCTTGGTCCTTCATGAGGGAGAATTACACAACCGTTGCATGCCACCTATGGAAGAATCACCGATGGGGTATAATTCAGCCATCATGCCTCTGCGTAGGACTACCAGGCACCTTAGAGGAGGCGCGGATGCGGGCGACAGCCACTTTCCTATCGGGTGGGGAAGTGGATATCGGCGACGACCTCACCACGCTTCCGGAAGACCGCTGGCAGGTTTTACAGGCTATATTGCCACTACCTGAAAAATCAGCGAAACCTATAGACCTCTTCGAACCAATCCTTACGGATCAGAGGGGGTCTAGCGTATGGTACATGCCCATGGAGAACCAATGGGATAAGTGGACCCTTCTAGGATTATTCGCGTGGGAGCCGTCATCACATACGCCAGGTAAAGCTGGGCCGATTACAGAGTTTAGAATTGGATGGGAACGCTTGAACCTAGACCCGAGTAAGGATTATTGGATCTACGAGTTCTGGTCCGGTCAGTTCTTAGGTGAGATCCCTGGCTTATACGAGAGGTCGAAGAGCTACACTCATGGAGGAGATGCGCAAGCTTTAATATGGGGGACTAGGCGGGGAACACTTCATGTGGACTTTTTCGGCCCAGCCGTAAAGTTACTCGTGATCCGTGAGGCGCGACCGCATCCATGGGTTGTTGGAACAAATTTCCACGCCAGTGGAGGAACAGAGCTGCAAAACGTGAAGTGGGATGAAACGTGTCTAAAGCTAAGCGGGGAACTTCATAGGCCACCGGGTAACGAGGGATTTATAGTAGTCGCCGGACTCCATGGAAAATCTGCTCAGGCTACCGTTGCTACCAGCCCGGTCTCCACCGTTCAAAGTGCCAACGCCTCTATAACAATCCCAGTTGTGACGCAGAGAGATGTAACCCCTTGGACCCTGAAAATAGCTTAAAGACCCTGAACGCTCAGACCTCTTACAGAGTCGCTTTGTAGCATGGACTTTGAAACAGTCTTCCTCTAGCCTTGGTACGGGCTATCACCTTCCTTTATCACCAAGACCTCTCCATGTCTCTTACGGAAATAGACCCTGTCCTTTCGGGTATCCCAACCTATCAACGCTTAAAGAATTGATGGGTGAAGCCTTTTTCCCGTGAAATGCTGGGTTGAGGGGGGTCATAACTTTCTTATTTAGGAAAGGCTATTTTAACGCGGGGTTCTTGGAAAGATGTCTGACACTGTAGCGGAAAAGCTTAGGTCTCAAACTGCCTCCCTCGTTAAGCTCTTTGAAACCCGTGTATCAGGCTTAAGAAGCAGGGTGGATGTCCTAGCGTTGACGAAGAACCTCTCCGCCCAGCAGGCTGTTGAAACCTTGAAGGCTTTTCTCCGTCCAAACGCGGCTGCAGCCGTGGGCATCGACGGGTCTATGGAATACGATGAGAGACTGGAGATGATCCTTTTCTATGTATGCGCAACGGGTTTCCGCTGCCCCTTCGCCCTCGGCGAAGACCTATCCTTCGACTTGAGGCATGTAGAACGTGACTCGAGGCTTTCAGTTTCAGCCGCTGTCCCCCTGTGGATGGAGGATGTTTCAAACGTGGCAGGCCTAACCACGGCTTATGAAACTGAACTCGACCTTGAAAGGTCGATTGAGAGAATCCCCTTCGCCCTCATGACCATGGCTGAACTCTACCTCGCCTTAAACGCTGTGAAGGATGAACGTGTAGGCATCGTTTTCCTCGACAGACTTCTATCAGGAACCTATGGGCCATTGGAGCGTGATACAAGCCTCTTACTGAGGCGGGGACGTTCACCGTTCGCGGGTGTTCAGACGAAGCATGGACTCCTTTCACTGCTCGACATCCAGATCGCGGCGTACCTAGGCCCAGGTGACCTTTACGTGCCACCTAGAGGACCCTACCTCGCCTACGCGGGTATACAGGCGCTCTTAACAAGGGACGAGTTGAAGCTGGAGGATTTATCGGCGTATCTACGGCTGAATGATAAGAGCCGTGACAGCCTCTTTAAACGGTTGAGGCAGTTAGATTCACGTTTTAAAGGGCTTCTCCTTGAACGCTGTGAGGCGGCTTCCATAAAGCTCCGTTCAAACGTGAAGCGTTACTGGGATAGAGTTGTCGAGGCGTCGCTGGGCTTGGTCAACGAGGTTTTCGAGGGACGTATTTATCCCCTATTCTTGAAAGATGACTGCTGGTTCACAGTCCTCGACCTGAACGCCGCTAACCTCTTCCTCCTCCACGCATTGGCTGAGGAGGCGCGGCGTAGACACATCCTCATCATCGGCTTAGCTAAGGATACTATGGCCACTGATTTCTCCAGGGCGATTGTACCATACGCCTTAAGCACCGGTTACCTGAAGCTCAGTTCCCCCCTGCCAAACCTGCGGAACGACAGAGCATTCCTCACCATCCTCAGCGCCGTCAACGCGGAGCAGTTGCCTACCCCTTGGAGAAGCCTTGCCTACGATGCGTGTTTCGCAACCATAGTTGAGAACAGGGCTGAAGCTGAGGCGGCTCCCTTGAAGGCAGCGCGGAAAGTGATCGCTCGGGAACAGCTGTTTATCAGAGGCTACTTCCAGTTGAGAAGCCTTAGAGACGACGCGGCTATGCGTTCTCCTCTTTTCCTCTACGATAGACTCTTCTACCCAAGCTGTGACTTAGGCTTTCACGAAACCATCAGGGCTGTGGAGTGGGGAGGCGAAGCCTTTATCGAACCCTTCTTTGAAGGTGAAGCCTTAAGCCCTATGGATAACGCGGCGCTCTACATCCTTTCGAAAATGGACAATCCTGAGGTTTTTGAAGCCTTCGGTCATAATCAGCTCCTGTACTTAGCGGATAAGGCTGTGAAGGTTGAGGTTAGGGCGATGAGCGGGCTCCTCAGGGGTGTGGCTGACCTTCAGCTCGGTACATTAGCGCGGAGGGAGAAGGTTTTTTCCATAGCGCGGCGTTATAGGGACCTTAGGGGTGAAAGTGAGTCAGCCCGGGCTAGGGCTGCTCGAGAGGTGCTTAGGACTTGAAAGCGGGTTTGAAGGATGTATTCGACGATATGGGTGGGAGGTTTGAGGCGAGGCTAAGGGACCATAGGGTTGTAACTCGGACGTCGAAGATGCGGGAGGGTGAGATCACGCTTACAAGCGCCATCGCTGTTTTAGAGATGAAGTTTGACTTTCAAACCCTCGACCGGCTTCACGACCCCTGCTTCGTAGCCATTGAAAGACCGACTGCGGGGAGGATGACGTACGTGCTCTACGAGGTCGTCGCCTTGAGACCGACCCATTTCCAGATGCTCGGCATGGATGTCGCCATGCCCACCGTGATAAGGAAGGAGTACTTGGACACGATCAGCATGGGCTGGGGTAAAAGCGATGAGACATGGATCGATGTAGTCGCGGTGCCGACCATGTATCGGATGGACCTCGTAGACGGTGACCTAGGCTTCAGCAAGGCGCGGCTTACTCCCTTAACGGGTTCGAAGGTGCATCTCCTCTCTAAGGAGGCTGTGCAGAGGTTTTTATGCGTTAAGGACGGTGTGGCTGTAGGCACCTTGGCGGGGTTTAACATCCCCCTCACCGTTCACATCGAAAGCGTTGTAAGATACCACACGGGGGTCTTCGGCTTCACCGGCACGGGGAAGTCTAACCTCACCGCTATGCTTGTGCGGAAGGCGGTTCAAAGCATCCCAGACCTGAGGGTTGTCATATTCGATGTTGCAGGCGAGTACGCCGTACACCTCATCGACGTACTCCCATCGATGGGCGTGGTCTTCTCAACGGAGGACTTCCAAGACAGCGCTGACCGATTCCTCAACGCTCAAACCATCCCTGAAACCCTAGAGGCTAGGCTCAGCCCAGGCATGTTGAGGGAAGCCGTTGAGAGGCTTTTCCAAGCCAACGGGGTTCGAAGCCTCACCCTCGCCGTACCTGGGCAAGTCCCAAGGTTCACCCTCGGTCATCTCATGACGACGTTGGAGCGTACAGCGGAGGAAGGATGGTCCGGAGGCATCCCAGCACGCATCGCGCTCCAAGAGCTTACGGCCTACCTCATAAACGAGAGGGGTTATGACTTAGATATGAATGTGACAGGGTTGAAGGTTGAGGATAGGGAAAGGTTCACTGCCATCATTCAGAAGCTTGTGCAGTCGATTTCCCAGAGGTCGAGTTTAAGGCTGGACCTTGAAAGCCTCATCAACCACTTAGAAGCCTCAGCGCAGCTTCCTGAGCCAAAGGTAGGTGAAGCTGTCCAGGAGCAGTCGCGTATGAACCCTGAGAGGCTGGCTGAGTACGTTCTCGACGATTGGTCAGCTGGGCTTAACATCGTATACGTACCTGAACTCGACCAGGCGCGGCAGATGGTTTCAAGGTTCCTCGACCAACTCCTCTTCCTCAAGAAGACCTCTGGGGCGAGGAAGAAGGTGCTCATCGTCTTGGATGAGGCTCAGGAATTCATACCAGACCGGACGTCTAAGGCTGACTTCACCGAGGACTCGAATCGAGCCGTGGAAGCCCTTCTCAGGCAGGGGAGGAAGTATAGGGCTCACTGCTGGGTGAGCACTCAGCGGGTCGCCCACCTTAACGTCAACGCGTTACAGCAGCTACACAGCTACTTCGTAAGCACACTGCCACGGTTCTACGACCGCATGGTCATCGCTGACGCCTTCTCCCTTAGCTACGATATACTCGAGAGGACTACGGAGCTTGAAACTGGGGAGTGGCTCTTCGTATCCTACAAGGCGACACAGCAGAAGAACGTTCCAGCCTTCATCAGGGCACCGGATAACGAGGAAGCCGTGGCAGAAGCTTTAACGGGTATGTAACCAGTTCCAATTCACGGGAATACATCAGCCACCGTAACGATGGACTTACTAGATGGAAAACCCGCATAGGTTTTACTTACTTATTCTGTTACCTAACTTGAACGCCGTGCTCAGCGAGGTACCTCTTTACAGCCTGCACCGTGTATCGCCCTGTGTGGAAGATCCCGGCGGCTAATGCAGCGTCGGCTCTGCCGAGGGTTAAGGCATCTAGCATATGCCCTGGGTTCCCAGCCCCGCTGCTCGCGATAACCGGAACCGAGACGCGTTCAGCAAGTGTTTTCAGGAATGTAAGATCGTATCCCTCCCTCGTCCCATCAAAGTCCAGTGAGGAAACTAGGATTTCACCGGCTCCAAGTTCAACCACCTTTTCAGCCCACTTGAACGCATCTTTATTCGCGGGTTTTCTACCTCCATATGTGTAAATGTCCCACCAACACCGTCCCTTTGGGGTTTCGAGGATATTTTTATCCGGGGTTTGGGACGTTTTTACGACGTATACCCGCTTAACGTCGATGGAGGATACGATGCATTGGCTGCCGAAGCTTCTAGCCGCTTCATGGATAAGCCTGGGGTTATCCACCGCCGCGGTGTTCACCGTTATTTTATCTGCGCCGGCGCGGAGGAGGTTCTGGATGTCTTGAAGTGTGCGAATTCCACCGCCGACTGTAAAGGGGATGAAGATGGTTTCAGCGGTCCGCTGCACCACATCCATGAGGATACCTCGCTTCTCATGGGACGCTGTGATGTCGAGGAATACAAGTTCATCGGCTCCTTGGCGGTAATACGATGAGGCGAGCTCCACCGGGTCGCCTACGTCTTTTAAGTCTCTGAAGCTTACGCCTTTCACCACACGTCCATCCATAATATCAAGGCATAGGATAACCCGCTTAGCCAACATCCATGATCACCAATCCCTAAGCCTTCACGTAGTTTACGAAGTTACCGATCATACGGAGCCCAACCGCCGCGGATTTCTCAGGGTGGAACTGGGTGGCGAAGATGCGGCCCTTAGCTATGATGGAGGGGAAGCGTATACTGTATTCTGTCTCCGCGATGACGTGGTCTCTGCACTCTACCTGCGCGTAGTAGGAGTGGACGAAGTATACGTAGGAACCGTCGGGGACGCTGTTAAGTATGGGGTTCTCAGGCCTTAGCACCTTTAAGGTGTTCCATCCGATGTGTGGTATCTTTAAATCCTTAGGCAGTCTGACAACCTTTCCGTTGAACACGTTGAGGCCTTTACGTAGACCTCCCTCTGTGCTCGCCGTGAATAGGAGTTGTAAGCCTAAACAGATGCCGAGTAGGGGCTTTCCAGAATCGATCTCTTCGAGGATGAGCTGGGATATTGGTTTAAGGTGTTTGACGGCTTCCTCGAAGGCGCCTACACCTGGGAGTATGAGGGCGTCTGCAGCGTGGATCTCTTGACCCAGCTTAGAGATGACGGGTGTGGCTCCTGTTTCCTCCAAGGCTTTGCTTATACTTCGGAGATTACCGACGCCGTAGTCGATTATGACTATTTTAGGCATCGAGATTTCACCCTTTATACATAGTCGTTTAGTCCAGCTAGTTTTGTGCCCGTTATCTTGGCAGCATCGTATGTTAGGGCTCTTATGTCCTCCCTATCTAGGTTTCGGGTATGGGTTTTTCCTGCGAGTTGGGTTAATGTCTTAGCCTCCTTCATGATTGCGTTTAAATAGTTATAAACGCGTTGCGCCTCGTTTTCGATGTTCAACCTCTTCCTAAGGTCAGGGTTCTGCGTCGCTATTCCCCTTGGACATTTCCCGGTGTCGCAGAGCCCGCAAACCGTGCAGCCCATGGCGACAAGTACGCCCGTCGCAATTCCTACGGCGTCAGCTCCTAGGGATAAGGCTTTCACTATATCAGCGCCTGTTCTTATGCCACCGGAGGCTATGAGCTTCACATCGTATCTTAAACCCATCTCTCTTAACCCCCTATCGGCTTCAACGATGGCTGCTATGGTGGGAAGCCCTGATTCCTCCAAAACTACTTCCGGTGCGGCTCCTGTTCCCGCTTGTTTTCCATCTATAACGATGGCGTCCGCGCCAGCCTTAGCTGCGATCGTAACATCATCTGAAACTCGACCTGGGCTGTACTTTACGAGTATAGGCTTCGCCCAGTCCGTTATCTCCCTAAGCTGCTCAATCTTCGTCTTTAAGTCCTCGGGTCCAACGATGTCCATGTGCCGTGCAGGGCTTACAGCGTCTACGCCTTCAGGGATTCTCCTTATCCTTGCCACTTCGCCTACAACTTTCTCCGCCATTAGAAGCCCACCCATCCCAGCTTTGGCACCTTGACCGATCTTTATCTCTATGGCGTCTGCGGCGTTCAGGTACTCCGCGGAAACCCCGAATCTACCAGATGCGTATTGGGCAATCAGTTTCTTCGCCTCCAACCTTTCCTCCTGGAGCATGCCGCCTTCACCTGTGTTGACGGGTATTCCCAGCATAGACGCGCCTCTTGCCACAGCGATTTTTGCCTCTCTGCTTATCGCCCCGAAGGACATCGCGTTTATCATGATAGGAACGGGTAGATGGAGGATCACTTCCTTGTTGAACCTTCCTCTTATGTCAATGTCTGTTCCACAGGGTTCCCTGTAGGAGTCGATTGGTGGTCTGGAGGTTTGGGCGCATAGCACGACGAAGTCATCGAAGTTAGGAAGCTCTCTCCTCGGACCTGTACCACGGACGATGTCTTTACCAGTCGCTGCCTTAACCCTTATTTCATCTATCACTTTCTCCTTCCATGTTCCCCGCGGTTCCTCGGACTGATAGCGAACGCTTACCGCGTTGTAACCACAATAGTCAACGCATGTGTTACACTTTACACACTCATGTCTTTTTCTAGGAACGATTTTCTCGATGAACTTGGAGTTCAACTCTTCAGGCTTTCTAATTTCTTTACCTTCCTTATCATAAGCGGCTAATACACCTTGAGGGCAGAATTTCACGCATACGCCGCAGTTTTTGCAGAGGTCCCTATCGATCTCTATATAATACCTCAGGTTGGTCCGTTTAACCCATATTTCGTGGTCCTTATTGTAGAAGGGTCTCTTCTGCGCAGGGGTGATCTTCTTAAAGTCGTAGTTGCTGAGTGAACCAAGTTCATATTGCTCTAAGACCCTTGAAACTAAGGCTTCATCTGTGTTATCGAGTTTTTCTATATGCGCGTTCTTCCCGAGGCCTTTAATTTCTCCACCGATGTAGATTTCTCCACCTATAATGGATTCCCCGCAACCATCCCCTGCATCTCCGAGGCAGATGATACTGCCGCCTTGCATGTAGAGTCCAGTCATGAACTGGCTGTTACCTTTAACTACTATAGTTCCCGCCTTCATGATCTGTCCCAGCCTGCTTCCCACATCCCCTAGGATAACGAGGGTACCCCCATACATGCCTTGACCGCACCCGTCGCCTGCGTTACCTCTGATAATTATTTCCCCGCTGGTCATGTTGTCGCCTGGATACCACCCAGCATTTCCGTTCACGGTTATGACTGGACCGTTTATAATGGTGCCTAGGTAGTAACCGACTGAGCCATTTATCGTAATTCTAGAGGCTGTTTTCGTCACACCGGCGGCGATAAAATGTTTAGCACTTGGGTTCTCAATAATTACCTGCTTATACTTTTCCTCTCGCAGCAGTTTCTTTAAGGACTCGTTTATCTGCCTCGTCGTTAAACCCTTTGCATCCATAACATATTCATTCATGGATTGAACACCTTCACGCTGGCTGGAGGTAGGTGATGTACGGTTGGGTTTTCAAGGATCTCCCTCAACGCGCATTCCTCTGAAGCGACAGCCATTACGTTTGAGCCCTCAGCTACGACCATAGGTCTTAAGCCCAGTCTGTCCCTAGCCATGCCGATGGCGTTCGGCGTCGATATGATGTAGGCAAAGGGTCCATCCAACTCCTCGACTGACTGCGCTAAGGCTTCTTCGAGTGAGAAGCCGTTCTCCATCCTATCTACGATGTAGTGAACAATGAGTTCTGAGTCGTTTTCACTTTCAAAAATGTGTCGTCTCGTTTTCAACCATTCCCTTATCTTTCCATCATTCGTTATCTGACCGTTGTGAACGATGGCTATGTCGGGAAATCCGGCTTGGAAGGGGTGGGCGTGATGTTTATCAACAACGCTTTCCGTTGAGAATCTGACATGTCCTATGCCATGCGTTACGACCATTCCTCTATCCCGCAGGCTGAAGGTTTCGCCATAAATTTTCTGAAGGTTTTCAACCTCTCCAATCTCCTTCAATATGGTCATGCCTTTCCCGAAGCTTAGGACTCTCGCCCTTTCCGTGCCGTTGATTTTCCTAGCTAATTCTGTGAGCTTCTCTCTACTCGTCGCCACGATGTAGTCGTCTAACCCGTAACCTGAGTGCAACCTGTAGTGTACGTCCCTAATGTTGCCGCCTGCTTCAGCGATGGCCGAGCTTACTTTTGCACCTGTCCCAGGAAGGTCTATAGAATCTAAGAAGAGCAGATACTCATCGGGCTCCAATAACATTTTCCTGTAGAAAGCTAAGCCTGCCGAGTCTGTGCCTCTATGCTGAAGGCTTTTAAGCATTTTGAACAGATTTTCAACGACAGGTTCAACCTGCTTATTATATATTCCTGCTATACCGCACAGAAAAATCACCTTTTATGATACCCCTTTAAATTCATCTCGTCCTCCATTTTAGTCTCTATGTATTCATGACGACTACCTTATAAGGATATCGGCAATAGGTAACCGATTGCCGATATATTTTAATAAAAGCTATTCTCCTATGTTGAAAACGTTTATGCATCCTAGATAACTCCTTAACACGGGTTCATCCTGCATATAGTGCAAGCCAATACTTCAACGAGTCGCAGTATTTTTATGCGTGGTAACCGTGAGGTCATCTGCGTTTATTATGATGAGCTCACCGTTTTCCATATCAACCCAGTTGAGTCCTTGTGCCATAGTTCCTACATGCCTATCCTCAGAACAGACGGTGAAAAAATCTTTTCCCATAACATACTTTAACGTATAATATTCATCCCGTCTCCTCGTCTCCGCCGCGTCTTCAACTTTCTTAAAGCCTCTGTACACGAAGAGCGTTTTGCCATTTGAGAGTAGGAAATTAAGCGAGGTATAATTGCTTATAACATTAAGGACATTCGTGATGGTTACACCGACCTTAGGTTCTTCTTGATCCCCTATCTTCTCAACCAAATATTTGAAGAAGCGTTCACTGTCTGTCTCGCCTTCGAGTTTATGTCTAGGAACTTGAAAGGCTTGGATGCTGTGTATAGTTCCGTTGTGGGCGAATACCCAGTTTTCATATATAAATGGATGGGTGTTACGTGTTGCTGGTTTCCCAATAGATAGGTTTCTGACATGCGCTATTAGAACCTTTGCGTTTAGGTAATTCAACTTGTCAACCGCTTCGTTGAAGCCGCTTGTTTCATCACTTGCATCTTTAGGTTCCCTTCCCAGATACGTTGCCTTCCCATCGATGAAGCAGGTTATTCCCCAGCCGTCCCTATGCCCCTTACCATCATTGTACGGAGTTTTTCCATTTACGGCTAATTTTTTGAACTCCTTTAACCAGAGGGGGTTTATGGAACTTTTACTTACGATGCCAAACATCCTGCACATGAGCTGTGTACCTCAATTCTATGTAATTTGAAGCGATGGATAATTTCCCAGATATCCTTCTTACTTAGATGTGTCTTCTTTTCCCTCGCCTTATTCCTTGCCCACCGCAGAACTTCCATCTGTTTTCCCTCGTCCTCTGGAAGCTTGTATCCGAATTGATGGTTTAGAACGTACGCTAAACCGTTTCTACCCGATGTCGCCCCTAGGATTAACTTCCACTTTCTCCCAATGACTTCAGGTGGATAAGGTTCGTATATCTCTCTATCCTTCAGCAGCCCATCCTGATGAATTCCCGACTGCACGCTGAATATGTTACATCCCATGACGGGTTTATACCTCGGTATTGGAACATGCGACGCATGTGATACAAATTCACAAACCTCCCTCACTTTTACTAAGTCAAATTTATTCACATCATACATTTCTTGTAGGATGAGCAGGATTTCCTCTATTGGGGCGTTTCCAGCTCTCTCACCCAACCCATTCCATGTAGCAGAGATGGAGTTCGCCCCAGCAGCGAGAGCTGAAACACTGTTCGCTACGGCCATGCCGTAGTCGTTGTGGTAGTGAACCTCGAAAAGCTTTGGCACAAGGTTTATCAGATGCTTTAAACGCTGGGTTACGGCTTCAGGGATTAAAACGCTTACTGTGTCGCAGTCTCGAAATTTATCAGCGTATAAACCTGTAACTACTTCCCTAAGGTGACATGTCTCTGTCCTCGTGGCATCCTCTATGTGCAATGAAACTTTAACGCCGTGTCTATGCACATAATCGATAAGTTCAGCGCATGTTTGTAACAGTTCATCTCTGCTCTTCCCAAACTTTTTATGTATATGTACATCTGAGAAGCCGACTGCGATCCCTATCCAATTCGGGTCATACCTTAGCGATGAATCCACATCTTCTTTCCTCAATCTATTCCAGAGCATCAGCTCCGAATGGGCTAAGCCCGCACTTTGAATCAATTTTATTGTTTCAATATCATGCTCTGAATAAGGCGCAAAGGCTTCGATGACATCTATGCCGATTTCATCATCGTAAAGGGCTATCCTCAGTTTTTCATCAGGCTTGAAGGCTATACCAGCAGCCTGCTCACCCTCCCTTAAGGTTGAGTCAAGAAGCTTAACGTCCCCGTACAGTAAGCCCTTCAGTAGATTCGATTTATTATATATCACCAAGTCTTTTCATGCCTCCAACTTTTACACCAAACTTAGTCTTTTTCTTCAATTCCTTCAACTTCTTGATTCTTAACTCGGTGATACCCCACATGTAGTGGTTAGGTACAAATTTTTCATCTTTGGATTTTTTCGAGTTTCATCCTTCAAGTAGCACCCGTTTTCCTCCATATCGGATGACTGTTACGCGTAGAGGTACTTTTCCAGCTCCCATGGAGTTACCCTCAGCCTATACTCGTCCCATTCCTTCCGCTTAAGGTCTATGAACCTTTCATACACGTAGTTTCCTAAGGCTACTTTCACCACTTCATCGCTTTCCAGCTCATCTAACGCCTCGCTTAAACATTCTGGTAAGGTTTTTATCCTCAAGCTTTCTCGTTCAGCTGGTGTGAGATGGTACACATCCTTTTCAATGGGGTCGCCTGGGTCCAGCTTGTTTTTAACCCCGTTTAGACCAGCTTCGAGAATCGCTGCAAACGCTAGGTACGGGTTGCTTAACGGGTCTGGACATCTGAATTCTACCCTTATGGATTTCTCCTTCCCCGGGAAGTACTCAGGTACCCTAACCAGAGCGGATCGATTCCTTCTACTCCACATGATGTATACCGGTGCTTCGTAGCCTGGGACAAGCCTCTTGTAGCTGTTAACCGTTGGTGCGACTATGGCTGATAAGGCCCTTGCGTGTCTTAGGAGCCCACCAACGAAATATCTACCTGTCTTTGAGAGCCCCGCGTATTCATTCTTGTCGAAGAAGGCGTTCTCTCCATTGAGTTTAAAGAGGCTTAGATGCACATGCATGCCACTTCCGGTTCTGCCAAACCATGGCTTCGGCATGAAGGTGGCGACGAGATTATACCTCTTTGCAACTTCCTTTGCCATTAACTTGTAGAGCATGATGTTATCGGATGTCGTGACGGGGTCGGCGAACCTGAAGTTGATCTCATGTTGACCTGAGCCTACCTCGTGGTGGTAGGCTTCTACCGTGAACCTACCTGTGTCTGCTAAGGCTGAAGCGAATTCCCTTCTAAAGTCTTCTGTAGAATCCCTTCCAGGTGAGATGTCGAAGTATCTTTGGGGTTCTTTTATATACGCCTCCTCTGGCTCAAATTCGCTGTTGTGATTGAACTTACCTGTGTAGAACTCCAGTTCCGCGGCGGTGTTGTAGATGAAGCCTGCGTTTCTAGCCTTTTCTCTTGCTAGCTGGCATACGTAGCGGGGGTCGCCCTCAAACCTTTCACCTCCGGGCTTGTAGACATCGCAGATAATTCGTGCAACTTTATCATTGTAGTAGGGGAGAACAAGGAAGGTATCTATGTCTGGTTTCATCACCATGTCGCTCTCCGCTATATTGACGAAGCCTGGGATGGAGGAGCCGTCGAAGCCTATGCCACTGTCTAGCACTTCGATCAAAGTGTTCGAGGGGATTGTACGGCCTTTCACGTAGCCGGGGAGGTCGACTAAGTGTAGGCTGATGTACTTCACGTTCTCCCCTTTAATGGTTTCCTTTAACTCATCTCTGTTCATTTTACCACATTTCAGTTAGGTGCATGCACAAATATTTATATATTTCCTTTACATTTGTATAGCATTCAACTATCATGGAGTACGATCGTATGGACGATAAGGACCTCAGGATCTTAAGGGAGGTTGTGGCGGATTCAAGGCTGTCGTACAGGGAGATCGCGCGGAGGGTTAAGCTATCTGTAGCCACGGTGAAAACTAGGATAGAAAACCTTGAAGGGGATGGTGTTATCGAGGGTTACACGGCTATCCTTAACCCCGTGAAGCTCGGCTATGAGGTGGCGGCTATCATAGAAGTTGTTGTATCCAAGGGTAAACTACTCGATGTTGAAAGGGAGCTTTCAGAAAGCCCAAACGTCTACGCGGTTTACGATGTAACTGGGACAAGTGACGCGTGGGTGCTTACAAGGTTCAAGCGCAGGGAGGAGCTGAGTAAGTTCGTGAAGTCCACCCTTGCCATGGAATACGTTGAGAGGACTATAACCCATGTGGTGCTTACGACGGTGAAGGAGGATCCAAGAGTTTACGTGTAGGTTATACACTGCATCATGGGGTGAGGAAGATTATGAAGACTGACACGGTCCTTGTGCTGGATTTCGGTGGGCAGTACTGTCACCTGATAAGTAGGAGGGTTAGGGAGCGTAACGTTTACTCAGAAATCGTGCCTTACGACGTAACGCCTGAAGAGGTCAGAGACTTAAGGAAAAGGTTCAACGTGAAGGGGTTAATCCTCTCAGGCGGCCCATCTAGCGTCTACGAAGAGAACGCTCCAAAGTGTAACCTTGGGATTTTAAGCTTAGGTGTACCGGTTCTCGGCATATGCTACGGTCATCAACTCATCGCCTATCTCGCGGGTGGAAAGGTGAAGCCAGGCGTCCAGAGGGAGTATGGGATAACCTACGTGGAGGTCGATAACCCCGTGGACGTTTTAGAAGGTCTTGAACACAGGGAGAGGGTTTGGATGAGCCACGGCGACACAGTTTACAGCCTTCCAAAGGAGTACGAGGTTCTAGCCCACACGGATAACTGCCCCATAGCCGCGTTCAAGTATTTACGGAAGCCCCTGTACGGGGTACAGTGGCATCCGGAAGTTGTTCACACGGAGAAGGGCGGGTTGATCCTAGGGAACTTCCTCTTCAAAGTCTGTAAATGCGCGGCGAATTGGACGATGAGTGGCTTCGTGGAGAAGGCGGTTAGGGAGATCAGGCGGACGGTTGACGAAGAAGGATGCATCATCGCCCTAAGCGGCGGGGTTGATTCAGGTACAGCAGCTATTCTAGCCGCGAAGGCTGTGGGGAAGAGGCTTACAGCGGTTTTCGTCGACCACGGATTCATGCGCGAAGGAGAGCCGGGCTTCGTGAAGAGCACCTTTGAAGCTTACGGTATGAACCTAGTGCTTCTAGATGAGAGGAAGAGGTTTCTAGAGAGACTTAGGGGTGTCACAGACCCCGAGGCGAAGCGTAAAGTCATTGGAGAGGAGTTTATCAGGGTTTTTGAGGACGTTGCGAGGAAGGTTGGAGCTGAGTACCTCGTCCAGGGAACCATATACCCGGACAGGATCGAATCTGGGTTTAAGAGGCATTCTGAGAAGATTAAAACCCATCATAACGTCGCGGGTTTACCGACGAGCATGGAGTTTAAGGGTATCGTAGAGCCTGTGAAGGACCTTTACAAGGATGAGGTCCGGAAGGTCGCTGAAGCCCTAGGGCTGCCGGGTAAGGTTGTTTGGAGACAACCCTTCCCAGGTCCAGGTTTAGCCGTTAGGGTCGTCGGTGAGGTTACGCAGGGGAAAATCGATGTTGTTAGGAAGGCTGAGAAGATCGTGGAGGAGGAGATCGAGAGAACAGGGTTAAGTGAAAGTCTTTGGCAGTACTTCGCCGTGTTGACGAATGTGAAAACCACTGGGGTGAAGGGTGATTCAAGGGCTTACGGCTACACGGTGGCGGTTAGGGCTGTTGAAAGCAGGGAGGCCATGACGGCGAGCTACGCGAAGATCCCTCATGAAATCCTTGAAAAGCTGTCGACGCGGATAACTAATGAAGTCCCGGAGGTTACCAGGGTTGTCTATGACATTACGCATAAACCGCCTTCAACAATCGAATGGGAGTGAAGCCAAACCCGTCAAGAATGTTACTCACATGTTCCCGAGTGATTCCACAGTATAGTTGACTAGTGGAACCCAGATAATAATTCCGGCTTTTAATCCAATCAAAACGTAAGTGTATATTAACGTTATCCGCTATATTTATTAACGATTGGCATTTTCCACCCAATACCGAATGCTTTGGGTGTAATTTTTATGCAGGGAGTTGCCTGCCATCTCTTATATTCAGCATTTCTGATCTTTCGATAAGTATCTTCGACGACTTCTTCTGGGTAGCTCATTTCAATCAATTCCTGCACGCTTCTTCGATTTTCTATAATTTCATCAACTAATGGACTGACAATATCAAAATCAAAAGGGTCAAATTGCCCTTCTTTCAGCTCAGGCGAAGGCTTTTTCCTAAAAACGCTCTCTGGTATTATGATTCTACCAGATTTTTTATTAACATATTTGGCTAGTTTATAGACCTCTAGTTTGCTTACGTCACCAAGAACGCCAATCCCACCAGCCATATCTCCATATAAAGTGCAATAACCAAGCGCAAGCTCAGTCTTATTCCCTGTATTCACAAGCAATATTTTCAAATCCTTTAATCGATTAGAGATATCCATTAGACAGTTTCCTCTTGTTCTCGGCTGTATATTTTCATCAGGTCGCTCTGAGTAATGGGGCTTCGAGGACTGAGGTGATTTCAGCGGCTAACGTGTAGTAGCGTTTAGCATAACTTTGAGAGGCTTCATCTCGGGATAAGAAGGGGTTGGCGTGTGAAACCTGTGAGACCTTCAGGGAGTAGTCGTTTAAAGCCTTCTTCACCTCCTGAATTGTACGCCATGAAAGCTCGGGTAGGGTTGGGAGGTAGATTTCAACGCCGTCGAAGCCGTTCTCTGAAGCCCATTTAAAGACGTCACGGTGGGTCCTGTGGGCTGTGCGCAGGTCTTTGTCGAAGCAGAGGTTGAGGAATCCATGTTTCATGAATAGCATCCCGTTGAAGGGAATCCGTGAAAACCTTAGGCTGGGAGGGGATATATAATCCTTGACGTGTCGACTGTATGGAGGTTTTCCGTAACCTGGCATCCTTAAACCAAACGCTGTTACCCGCTCTTAAACTATAAAAGAAAGCTTCGGGGAGCTATTCGAGGTGGGTCGGTCGTCCAGCTTGGTTCAGGATTCCTGGCTTGGGCCCAGGAGGTCGTGGGTTCGAAAGTTTCGGGGGGAAGCCGAGAATCCCACCCGACCCATCCTCTTGTAGGCGGAGAATCGGTTTTAAGCTTCCTTAACGTATGCTTCATCGTCGGTGTTGATGCTTTGAGAATTCGCTATCTCAGCCATTCCTGTTTTGAGGTCGGCGATGGGAAGACGGTTTTAATCGACCCCTATTTCTCTGAGAACCCTTTAGCTCCAAGGTATGCGGGTAAGCCTATCCTCGTGCTCGTAACCCATGAGCACTTCGACCATGTGGATTCCTCCTTCCTCCAACGGGTAGGCTGCCCAATCGTTTGCCTAAGAAGCTGCAGGTTCAGGAAACCGAGTTTATGAGCGTAGGGGAGATAAAAACCTTCGATGGGTTGAGGGTTGAGATGATTTCAGCCAGCCACAACCGTCCACCGGCTTCACCAAGCCCCTTAGCCGCAGGCTACGCCCTTGAGTTTGAAGGTAGGAGAATCGCACATCTCGGGGGCACGTTTCTCGACGGTGTTAAGCGGCTTTCTTTCATCGACGTTCTTCTGGTCCCCATCGGGGGAGGACCCACCATGGATGTCGACGAGGCTGTTAAGGCTCTGAGGATTATTAAGCCTAAACTCGCTGTTCCCATGCATTTCCAAACTTTCCGTGGGATAAGGGCGGGCGCTGAGCGGTTCAGGGTGAAGGCTGATGAAGCGGGGTTCCAGGTTAAGGTTTTAAGGATAGGCGAGTATCTGAAGCTTTAAACCCTAAGCTTGATGAAGGGGGAAGGGTTTAGGGAAAAACGCGGGAACGTTTAGGTAAGGGGGTTCTGAAACTCGGCTTTAGGGTGTTCAAGGATGTAGGGGGGTTAGTTTAGTTCAGCCAAGGGGTTGGTGGGTTTGACTCCTCGAATCGTTGAGGTGGACGATAGGTGGAGGGTG